>JAHEXQ010000146.1 GCA_023252035.1 Actinomycetes bacterium | reverse complement strand
CCAGGTTGGCCAGGTCCGCGCCGGTGAATCCGGGTGTGCGCCGGGCCAGGACGTCGAGGTCCACGTCTGCAGCCATGGGCTTATCCCGGGTATGCACCTTGAGGATTCCCAAACGCCCTTGCAGGTCGGGCCGGTCCACCACGATCTGGCGGTCGAAACGGCCCGGGCGCAGCAGCGCCGGGTCGAGTATGTCGGGCCGGTTGGTGGCGGCCACCAGTATAACCCCGGCCTTCAGGTCGAAGCCGTCCATCTCCACCAGGAGCTGGTTCAGCGTCTGCTCGCGCTCGTCGTGCCCGCCTCCCAGTCCGGCGCCGCGGTGACGCCCTACGGCGTCTATCTCGTCCATGAAGATGATAGCCGGCGCTGAGCTCTTGGCCTGTTCGAAGAGATCGCGCACGCGCGACGCTCCTACGCCTACGAACATCTCCACGAAATCGGAGCCGGATATGGAGAAGAAGGGCACGCCTGCCTCTCCGGCTACCGCCCGGGCCAGCAATGTCTTGCCGGTGCCGGGAGGCCCGAAGAGGAGCACTCCCTTGGGGATCTTCGCTCCCAGAGCCTGGAACTTTCTCGGATTCTCCAGGAACTCCTTGATCTCCTGGAGTTCCTCCACCGCTTCATCCAGGCCGGCCACGTCCTTGAAGGTGACGCGGGGCTGGTCCTTGGCCATCACCTTATGCCGGCTCTTGCCGAAGGCCATGACCTTGTTGCCGCCGCCCTGCATCTGCTGGAAGAAGAAGAGCAGCAATACTACGATGAGGACGAAGGGCAGCATATTCAGCAAAAAGCTCATGAGGTCGAACCCTCCCTGGCTGTCCACCTTCACGCTCAGGTTGGCGAAGGCGGCGTATTGCGCCTGCTCCTCCGCCGTGCCGTCGTTGGCCTTGTTGCGCCAATCCTGGATCCTCCCCGCCAGGTTCGTGCTGTAGTCCCCCGCCGGTATGCTCACATCGAACTGCTCGCCGTCGAACAGCTTTCCTTCGACCTTGTGGTCCTTGTCTAGAACCGTGAGTTCTTGAACCTGTCCAGCCTGCAGCTTATCCTCGAACCAGCTCAGGTCGTGCTGGTGACGGTTTCCAAAGATGGAAGAGGAATTCGTCCAAACGAGCAGAATGATGAAGAAGATGGCCAGGTAGAAGATGACCGTTCTCCAGAGCTTTTTGTTTCCCATAATGTTTACACCTTAGCACTTGATTCCGAATAGGCAAATAACATCATTCGGTCTCCCAAGATTCCTCAACTCCGGTCGCGACCTCGTCCGGCAGGATGCCTATGTAAGGCAGGTGCCGGAAGCGCTCGGCGAAATCCAATCCATACCCTACGACGAAACGGTCCGGAATCTCAAAGCCGGAGTACCTGACCTCCATGTCCACCTTCCGTGCCTCCGGCTTATTGAGAAGGACGCAGACCTCGACCGAAGCCGGATTGCGGGTCTTGAGCGTGTTCATCAGATAGTTCAAGGTGAGCCCGGTGTCCACTATGTCCTCGATCAGCAGGACATGCCGGCCTTCGATATCCAGGTCCAGGTCTTTGACGATGCGGACCACTCCGGAGGAGGCCGTCTCCTTCCCGTAGCTGGATACCGCGATGAAATCCATCTCCACCGGCAGGTCGATGCAGCGGGACAGGTCCGCCATCATAACAAAAGCCCCTTTTAGGACGCCCACCAGCACCGGATCCTTGCCCCGGTAATCTTCGGTGATCCTGGCTGCCAGTTCTCTTACCTTACCTTCTATCTCTTCCGCACCCAGAAGCTGCTCAATCACCTCTGGAGGCTGCATAGACACCTCCCATGCTCGATCCTGAACTCATCACAATTATACGCCAACATCGGTATCTTCGGCAGTTTGGCCCGTTCCATGAACGCCGCGTCCGCCGGGGTTCGGGCGGCTCCGGCTCAGGCGTCTCGCGCCATCCGGGAGGCTGGCGTCTATCGCGCCATCCGGGAGGCTGGCGTCTATCGCGCCATCCTCCCGGCCCTGATGCTCACCGTCTGCCGGGTTTCCGGGGTCACTTTAAAGCGGTCATCGATGCGAAAGCCCACCAGCCAGACTATACGCCCTGCGGATTCGAGCACCGCCGCGCTCCGGCGCTCCTCGCGCGATACCTTGGCATTTACCATGAAGTCCTGGACCTTCTGGCTCCCCTCCAGACCCATAGGACGGAAACGATCTCCCTCGCGCGCCGCCCGCAGCACCAGGGGAAATCTCAGACGATCAGCATCGAGCGTGGCAAGCCAGGGATCATCCTTGAAAGGCGTTGGGGGTATCTCTTCCATGCGGTGCACGCTGAGCTCGAGGCCGAGCTCCCGCGACCGATGCTCCCCCTCTCCGCAGATGAGCAGCTTTCCCCGGGCGGGCGCAACAAGATGCCGCGCCGAGATGGCCATGCGCTCGTAGGAGCGTTCCGCGCGATAGCCCCCTGGCAGGTCCAGCCCAGCCCCGCTCGTTCCACCCAGGACTTTACGGATGATGTCCTCTATGAGCTGAAATCCCGTTTCGATGCCGGCAAGCTCGAGAGCCAGCTGGATAGCCCTGCGCTGCTCCGCTGGTCCCATGCCTTTCAACGCACGCAGGTCCAGCGAAACGCCGTCCTTACGGCGGTCCAGGAAGTGCGGCGCCCGCTCCAGTATCAGCTCCTCGAGCAGCGCCTGGTCCCCCGTGAGGAGCTCCGCCTCACGCAGCAGGGCTTCCCGAACAGCGGGATTATACTCGCGCTCAAGCATAGGGATTAGACGTCGCCGCACCCGGTTGCGGGGAATATCCTCGTCCAGGTTGGTGCTATCCAGACGCGGAGGAAAAGGCAGGGAGGGTGCCCAGCTATCGGCCAGGTCCCGTCTCCACAGGTCGATGAGCGGGCGGATATAGATATCCCTCTTGGGCGGTATGGAACTCAGCCCTCGTGTGCCCGCGCCGGAGAGCAGCCTGAGCAGGAAGGTCTCAACCCGATCGTCCGCGGTATGGCCCAGGGCCGCGCGGTCGGCCCCCCACTCCACGGCGGCCTCTTCCAAAGCCTCGTAGCGCGCTTTCCGCGCGCCCTCCTCCGGGCTGAGGCCCCCTTGCCGCGTAAGTTTCGCCACATCCGCGCTGCGGCCGAAAAAAGGGGCTCCGTAATGTGCGGCCACCTGCTCTACGAAGGCGGCATCTTCGCCGGCGTCAGGGCGCAGCCGGTGGTTGAAATGGAACACCGCTAACTCCAGGCGCAGGTCAGAGCCGAGCGTATGCAGGATGTCGAGAATACTGAGCGAATCCAGTCCGCCGGAGACCGCCACCAGCACTCGCTCTCCCCCCAACAGCATCCGCCGGTCCCGGATGGTCCGGGTCACCTTCTGTAGCAGGGAGAACCTCTGCGGGTCCAGCGCGTCCAACGGCTAGAACTCCACGGCAGCCGACTCGTTGCCCAACTCCAGGGATGTCCCCAGGGAGCCCGAGAGCTGAGCCATACGGCTCAGAATAGCCTCCGCCTTGGCGCCCTGGGCGGGGAACGGCTGGCACAGCGTTATATATACAGGCAAGAGGTCCGCCGCTTCCAATTTGCCGCGGCCCATGCGCACCTGGAGGATACAGCTCTGGCGGCCTTCCTCGCGCGGCGGGTTGAAGACGAAATTGCCCATGCTGTAGGCTATAAGCCCGCCCTGGTACTTCTCCACTCCCTGCAGCGTATGGGGGTGCGACCCGATGACCGCGGCAGCGCCGGCATCGATGGCGGCGTGGGCCAGATCCACCTGTCTCGGGCGGGGCACGCTCTCGGAGGTTTCTCCCCAGTGGAAATAGGCGACTACGTAATCGCTGACGGCCCGGGCATTCCGCACGGCATTTTCCACCGCCAAGGCGTCCCCGGCAATAGCCACACCGGGTTTGCTCTCCTCCGCCTGATAGCCGGGCAGGATGACATCGGTGAAAGCCAGGAAGGCGACCTTGGAACCGGAGATATCCTCGATGGCGGGAGCCTGTGCCTGCGCGCCGGTGAACCCCGCTCCGCAGTGCGCAATGCCCGCCCGGTCCAGGGCCGCGATGGTATCGGCCAGTCCTTGCTCGCCGTAATCCATGATATGGTCGTTGGCCAGGACGACCAGGTCCACGCCGGCTTCGCGCATAGCCGTCACCGCGGCTGGATCGCCTCTCTGGTGGAAGGACGTCTGCGAGGCATTGGGTTCGCCCCGCGTCGTGAGGCAGCTCTCCAGGTTACATATAGTCAGATCGGCGTGGCTCAGGGTCTGTTTCTCGGCGGACCATGGGTAAGCGAACCCGCGCGCGGCGAGAACTGGCGCCACGTCAATACCGAAGCAGACGTCGCCCACCACCGCCAGGCTTATGGTGCCGGAGCTGCTCGACGCCCCTGCGTATTCCGCGGTATTACCCTCTTGCCCCGCCTGACTGCCGGCGGAAGAAGTTACCAGGAAAACCGCGGATATGGCGGCGAGGATGGCCACAAGCATGACGGATACTGCCAAGACCTGTTTCTTCGCCAGCCGTTTCTTCATTAGCAATGCCGTCGTCCGGCGCATGGGACTCCTTCCTGATACCCGCCTTCCCGGTTCACTTCCCGTCGCCCGCCGTCCCATTTCGTCACTCACCGGCTGCGCAGGAAACGAGACACCGACCTGTCGTAAATGCGCTCATCTGCGGCGGAGAAATAGCAGGCCGGCAGCTCGTCCATGCGGCGGTGATACTGCAGGCAGAGGCAGCACGTGCCCTTGCGCGAACAGGGCTCGTAGGTGCAGTTGCACCGGACCAGGTTCTCTTGCTGGTGTTCGCATTCCATAGCCGACCTCATTCGTCCAGGATTTACTTCCAACCCTGACTTTATCACATGGCCGCAGTAGGAATGGAGCGCTCTGCCGGCATCGTGATTGGCAAAAGGGTCTGGCCCTTTTGTCGCATCCGCATCATTCACTCCGGGCGGTAGATGAAGACGGCTGACCCCGGCAGCGCGCCGGTGATATCGCTCGCCCTTGCCCGGTTGGCGGCAATGCCCACCTGGCCGGAGGAGTCATGATAAAGGAAGAGGCCTCCCGCAGAATCTCCGAAGGTAGCATGCAAGGCGCAGTCATAAATGACATCGGCGATATCTATGGTCAGGCGGTCCGCCTCCGCAAGCCGCGACTCTTCCAGCCGCTCCCAGCTCGCGTTCAGGCGCAGAGACCCGAAGCGGTCCACATCAATGACCCGGCAATACAGCGCATCCCTTCCCTCCTGCGCCTCCTCGAAGGGGGCGGGCACCAGGATTGAGGGGTCCAGGGGCGGCCCGAGCTTCTCCAGGGCCAAGCCGCAAGCCAGATGGGCCGCGGCAGGCGAGAAGACATCGCGGCCGTGAAAGGTCGGGTGCACGGGCCTTAGCATGTACTCGGGGTTTTCCAGGGAAACGATTTCCTCTACCCCGCCCAACCGCGCGGCGGCAGGTACGAGAAGCCCGTTGTCGGGTCCCACGAGATAATCGCCGCGCGCGACCCGCATGCCCAGGGCTTTGCGTGCGGTGCCCACGCCCGGATCCACCACAGCCAGGTGAACGCCTACCGGCATATATGGCACCGCGGCTGCGAGCACCAGGGCGGCTTTAGGTATTTCAAAGGGCGGGATATCGTGCGCTATATCCATAAGCTCCGCGCCGGGCGCGATGCCCCGGATGACCGCCTTCATGGCCGCGACCCACTCGCCGGCCCCGCCGAAATCCGTGAGCAGGGTGACGATCACGAGCCGGCGCCCAACGGGATCACCTCGACGTTTACCTGCCGGCTGCGAGCTCCATCGAATTCGCAGAGGTAGATGCTCTGCCAGATGCCCAGAACCAGGCCGCCGTTCTCCACCGGAAGGCTCAGCGATGATCCCATGAGAGATGCCTTGATATGCGCGTCCGAATTGCCCTCCGCGTGGCGGTATCCCGCCCGGCGTGGCACGGCCCTCTCCAGCCAGTCCAGGATATCCGCTTTCACCGAGGGGTCTGCGTTCTCGTTGATGGTCACACCCGCGGTAGTATGGGGGATGTGCACCACGCAGATGCCGCGCCTGATACCACTCTCGGCGACCACCGACTGCACGGAGCCGGTTATATCGGTAAACTCAGCCCGGGTGGC
>JAHEXQ010000012.1 GCA_023252035.1 Actinomycetes bacterium | reverse complement strand
ATCTCCGCACGAAGTTCCTCCAGCAGGAAGTCTGCTTCGGGCTCCTCGGCTATCTCCTCTGCCAGCACCACATTCTCCCGCATGAGCGTCATCGTCTGCCGCTGCTCCCACTCAGCTTCGGACAGCTCCTCGCAACATACACGCCGGATATCCTCGGACAGGAGCACCTTGTTTGTGTCAACAAGTCGTTGGGCACCGACGCGATCCCTGAGATCCAGACTGCCCGGCACGATGACCTCGGCCAACGCGGGTGCTCTATCCAGAACTTTCTGCGCCAGTGCCGTGGTGCCCGGTACCCCCATTGCGGAGAGCGCGGTACCAATGAAGAGGAATTCTTCGGCGTCAACCGGCTCTGTGCCATCGAGGCTTTCGAGCAGGCCCGTGAGCGTTCGGCTGTTCTCCGCGATCCCTCCCAGGTGTCCGAGGATCTCGATTGCAGCGAGGCGAGCCTCGGGGTATAGACTATCGCTGGCCACCTCGCGCATGGCCCGCGAGACGCGCTTCGGGAACTTGGCACCCATCTTGATCAGCGCGGTCACTGCTTCGTGCAGCGCTTCACCCAGGCAGGCGTCCAAAGCGCGGACGAGCAGGGGAAGCGCCTCGATCCATCTTAAATGTCCCAGGACACGGAAGGGCTGAACGAAGCTTTCATCGATCACTTCCGTCGCGAGCATTCCCTCGCAGAGATTGCGCAAGATCGGTGCTGTCCGTTCCGAGAGCTTCAGCAGCGCCTCGATCGCATCACGCTCCGGGATGTTCTCGGAATCGGCCATGTATTGGGCGAGCAGGTGCGCCCTCAGGTGTTCCGATCCCTGCGTCAGTATCGGAAGGGTTTCACCCGACTCTACGGATTCCTCGCACTCATGCAGGAGGGTCACGGCAGGATCGTATCCGTTGAACAACTCATGCAGGGATTCCTCCCCCTCATACAGCTCATTTTTTATCCCCGCGAGCGCTACGTATCCGCCGACATCGATGGGGTTTCCTCGCTCTTCCGCGAACAACGCGCAGATGACAAATGTAGATGGATTGATCGGAAAAGCGTCGGCCTGGTTGTGGGCTACGGCCTCAGCCTCTTCCAGCGGAACTCCTCCCGCCCGGTAGTCCTCGTAGGCGACAAGGGCCGATAACGCGAGCAAGGCAGAGGCATCAGGGGCTAGTTTCGCAAGATCGTCTAAGAGTTCCCGATACGATGTCTTGCCGGCATGAAAAGCATTTACTATTTCGCGCAGTTTCTTTAGGTTGTCGTTCTCCATGATCTGTAAACTCCAAATCTGATAGCTTGCACGCGCAAGAACACCATCCGGCGCTCGTGATCTGAGGCCGATCGATAGTCGCTGAAGCGGCCTAGTCCGCAGCCTCCGCCAGCTTCTTGCCGAACTCGCGCGCCTTGTCCATGGCGCCGTCCTCGAGCGGCCCCTTCATCCCGGTCACCAGCACAGAGAGTTCCGGCTCGACGATCTTGGCCCCGCCCGGATGCTCCTTGGCCAGCTCGGTCAGGTAGCCCGCGCCGTTGCCTGGCTGCTTAGCCACACCATAGGTATCGAAGAAGCCGACGACCTTGCCCTCCAGGGGCACGTCGCGCATATCGATGTTGACCTCGGCACCGGCCTCCGCCAGCCCTGCCGCGATATCCTCCGCGACCTTCTCGCAGTTGCCGTACTTGCTGTCGAATATGACGATGGCTTTCATGCGGCCCTCCTCTGCCATAACGGCCACCTCAGGCCACTTCTCCTCGCGCTAACTTGTTCCCAAATTCCCGGGCGCGCGGCGCCTCTGCCTCGAGAATGGGGCCTTTCGTCCCTTTCACCCTGACGGACAGTCCGCCCGCGAGCAGCCTCGCCTGGGGGACGTACTTCCTCGCCATCTCCACCAGCTTCTCCACCGCCTTGCCTCCCGGCTCGGGCGCGAACCCGTAGGTCTCGAAGAAGGCGACGGTCTTTCCCTCCATGGGAACGCCGGCGAGCGATTCCAGGAATTTGCGCGCGCTCTTCATAGGACGTCCCGCCCGCTCCGGGGAGCCGATAACGACCAGGTCGTAAGGCGCCATTTTTTCGGCCGAGGTCTCCTTCGCGTGCACCGCGAAGGCCTCCGCTCCCGCCTCGGTCATGCCGGTTGCGATATGGGTCGCCACCCGCTTGGAATTCCCGAATTTGCTCTCATAGACGATAATGGCTTTCATGCGAGCCTCCTCTCCCGCTCAAGGCCCCAAATCCGCCCTCTATGTTACTATAATCTCGGTCTGGTCGAGAAAGGACTCACTAACATCGGAGGGGTGCGGCAAACCGGCAATCGCCCTGCTGGGAGCCGACTCACTAACATCGGGGGATGATTATGGACGACCGCCGGAACGGCCAAGACGACCTCTACGACCTGCTAATGGCGCGCATGGACTCCTTCCCGCTGGGCGCGCCGCGCTCGGACAACCTGCGCGGTATTCTCGAGATGATCTTCACACCGGAGGAGGCGCGACTGGCTCTGGATATGCAGGAGCGCCCGGAGGAGCTCGGGGAACTGGCTTCCCGCCTGGGTCGCGAGCCCGCGGAGCTCCAGGCGATGCTCGAGCGCATGGCCGACCAGGGCACCGCCTACTGCCGCGAGCGAGATGGTAAGATATGGTATAGCCTGCTGCCGCTCGTGCCCGGCATCTTCGAGCTGCAGTTCATGAAGGCGGAGGTGAACCCGACCAAGCGCCGCATCGCCGAGCTCTTCGACGCCTACTACTACGAGGGCTGGGGCGAGGCCAACTTCTCCGCCGGCCGCACGCCCCTCACGCGCGTGCTGCCCATCCAGCAGGAGATCCCCCGCAAGGACCAGGTGCTCGACGCGCTCGGGGACGAGCTGAAGGGCTACCGCACCTCGAAAGGCACCCTGCAGTTCACGACGAC
The DNA here is from genome assembly GCA_023252035.1 of Actinomycetes bacterium. Classification (GTDB taxonomy): domain Bacteria; phylum Actinomycetota; class Geothermincolia; order Geothermincolales; family JAHEXQ01; genus JAHEXQ01. Next base: position 23,071 of record JAHEXQ010000012.1, on the reverse strand, counting down.
GAAACCGACCCCCGCCGCCCTTCTGAAGAAGATCGTGAAAGCGCGCATGGCCGAGATCGACGCGAAGCAGCCCGCCCGCTCGCGCAAGGCATAACCGAGCGCTAATTAACTCTACGACAGTATCGTGAAGCCCTGCTTGCGGAAATGTGAGTCGAAACAGAACGCGGTTTCCACGCCGGCTCCACGCATCACCTGGAAGCTCACCGCATCGACCAGGCTGATCTTCCTGTTGCCGGAGAGGAGCAGCCCGAGGAGGCATGACCTGTGGAGCTCTTCGTCCACCCAGGTGACGCTGCAGAGCCCCGCGATGTCGTCCTGAAACACGCGGAGCGCCTCGAGCCCCAGGCGGCCCTGCAAGAGCGCGGCGGTCTCGAGCAATACATAATTTGTGGTGACCAGGACTTCGTCGTGGTTGACCAACCCGGCCCAGCGCGCCTTGCCCCTCGCGTGGTCCTGATCCGAAGCATCCATGAGCGCGTAGAAGGCGGACGTATCGACGAAGCAGCTCACTTCGCGTGCTCCGAGAACGCCTGCGCCAGGTACTCGTCATGTTTGCGCGATATGTCTCCCACACCGGAGCTGAAACGGCCGGCTGCCGCCAGGGCTCGCCGTTTTCGTTCCTCGCGATCTATCGCACCACCGCTCGGAAGAAGGTCAACCGCGCGTCGCAGCATCTCGGCCATGGAAACCCCTTCCGAGGCAGCCATGCGCTTGACCGTTTCGTATTGCCTGTCCTCCAACTGGATGACCGTCCGTTTCATGCCGCAACCTCCTTCTCAATGATATCATGATATCACCTAATGTTATCATTTATCATGTCAGCCCTTCACCTTGCCGGCTCCTAATTACCGTCAGCTAAAGACAGGTTGTGCACAGTAGACGGCTTGGCGTAGAGTAAATGCACCCAAAGGGGATGGCTTATGAACGAACTCGATATCTATTACTTCTCGGGCACGGGCAACACCCTGCACGCGGTGAAGGACCTGAAGAAGCGGCTGCCGAAGGCCCGCCTCATCCCCATCGCCGGCCTGCTTGCGGAGGACATCATCAAGACGACGGCGCCGACCGTCGGCTTCGCCTTCCCGCTCCACATGATGACGCTGCCCATCCCCGTCAAGCAATTCTTCCGCAAGCTCGACCTTAGCTTGTCGGAGTACGTCTTCGCACTGGTGACGCGCATCGGCACCTCCGGCATCGACCTCGATAAGATCCTGCGCAAGAACGGCCGGGGTTTCGACGCGCTGTTCTTTCTGAACATGCCCGACAACGACCCCAAGTTGAAGTGCTTCCGGGCCTCCTCAGCGGATGACTGGTTGAGGATGGAGGCTGCCCTGCAGAGAGACCTCGACGCCATCGCGCCGAAGATCATCGACCGGGCGCAGGTCGGACCGCAGGAAGACAGAGCGCCCATACCAGTGCACTTCTGGATCAAGCCCCTGGTGCGCCTGGGCGTTTGGCTCGCAGAGCGAATCGATTTCCAGGAGTCCTTCTACGCTGACGACAAGTGCACCGGCTGCGGCACCTGCGAGCAGGTCTGTCCCGCCGGCAAGATCGAGATGGTGGAGGGTAGGCCGCACTGGCGGGACGACGTGCACAGTTACAACTGCTTCGCATGCGTGGACTTCTGCCCGGAGGCGGCGGTACAGATCAAGGGCAACTGGATGAAGAGGTCCTACACAGCCGTGAACGGCCGCTATCACCATCCCGACGTGATCCCCGAGGATATCGCGGCTCAGAAGAGTGGTTAGAGCTTTCCCGCCTTGGGTTTCGGCGCGGTTCCCTTGCGCGTCCGACTTGGCCGTACAGGCGGCGGTTGGGCATCGCTCTCGCGGAGTTTGCCAGCGACCCGCTCCAAGACGTTAGCCAATCCGTCTGTCCGGTGGGTGTCCAGGTACAAACCCTCTTCAATAAGCTGTCTGGCTGCCGTAGTGATCCCGATCCCCTGCGCCTTCGCGTATTCGTCCAGACGATACAGAAGTGCCCGGTCCATACGCACGGAGAGGATTGAGCCTTTAAGATTGACTCTCACCTTGACCGGCTTGCCTTCCGCAAATTCCTTATCGAATTCCGCTTCGGTTATTTCGTTTTCCATGCGGTTATGCATCTCCAGACTCCGTCACCCCGGTCAACCGGCTCGATGATTATTTTGAAACCGGTGCCCGATATCGCCTTGACTATCACACAATATCTTTGTATTACTTCTCCACCCCTTTTGGCAAGCTTTCCTCGCCTTATATCTTGAACGCCATACAGCAGTGCTTCCTCTATTTCTCTCATTGTAATGCCTTTTTTCGTGATATGTGCAGAATTGATACCGTTCCAGATAAGAAATGTGATTTCTGGCAACTGGAGCCCCTTTGTATTACATCCTGTGCAACCCCCAACCCTGCTTCGATATTAGATCGTGGCAGTGACAATTTTGCCTGAGGGAACCCACCATCGCCCCGCGCCATCCAAAAAACAGAAAGCGCCCCTTGACGCACGGAGGTGAGCCTCTTGAAGAAGACCCTCGTTCTCGCAGCGATAATCCTGTTGGTGGCACCGGTGCTGGCCGGCTGTGCCTCGGCCTCGCCGCCCCAGCCGCAACCCGAGGCGACCGGTTACGACGCCGAAGCCGTTGCGGCGGCGCGCAACACCGATTTCGACATGAGTTTCTTCCACACGGTCGCCGCGGCGGATGCCGGCAACAACGTCGTCGTCTCCCCTCTCAGCCTGCGCCTCGCACTGGCAATGACCTACAACGGGGCGAGCGGAACTACGAAGCAGCAGATGGCTGATGTGCTCGGATTCGCGGGCCTCACTGACCAGCAGGTGAACAACCGCTTTAACGCCTTGATCGAATCCCTCGAAGGTTTGGGCAACCAGGCGCAGATCGACATCGCCGACTCCCTCTGGGCAAACCAGGACTACCAGTTCTACCCGGAGTTTATCCAGGCCTGCCAGGCGAGCTACGAAGCGGAGGTAGCGAGCCTCGACTTCAGTGATCCCATCAGCCTCGAGACCATCAACAACTGGGTGAAGGAGAACACGAAGGAGCGCATCGACAAGATAATTGACCAGCTTAATCCGCTCGACGTCCTGATCCTCATTAACGCCCTCAGCTTCGACGGCAAGTGGACCGAGAGCTTCGACCCGTCCCTCACGCAACCGCGGGATTTCTACCTGCCCGGCGGCTCCACCACGCAGGCCCAGATGATGTCGCAGAGCGGCTATTATAACTATTACGAGAGCGGCGGCTTCCAGGCGGTGGCCCTGCCTTACGGCGACGGCAAAGTGAGCATGTACGTCTTTCTGCCTAGAGAGGGATCCGATTACCAGAGCTTTCTCGGTACCCTGACCGGCGCCGACTGGGACGCCGCAAACTTCTCAAGTTCGCCTGGTTCCATCCAGCTTCCGCGCTTCACCTTGAAGTACGACCGGACCCTCAACGACGACCTGAAGGCGATGGGCATGGAGTCGGCTTTCAATCTGGACGCATCGGATTTCTCGGCCATGGGCCCGGATGGACGCGACTTCTTTATATCCCAGGTCCGCCAGAAGGACTATATCGAGGTGAACGAGGAAGGAACCAAGGCGGCAGCGGCGACCTCCGTGACCATGCACGCAACCGCTGCGCCGGTCGACCACTTCTACTTCAACGCCGACCGACCCTTCTTCTTCGCCATCGTCGACAACGCCAGCAGCACCCCGCTGTTCCTGGGCAGCGTGACCAACCCGGGGCAGTAGGCAGAAACCCCTCAGGGAGTGAGTTGGCTCGGCAAGCCCGCTTTCATCGTGGGCGCTGCGCCTAGACGCCCTGGCCCATGTCGATGAGCGGCCGCGTCTCCGTGACCTCGAAGCTGATGAAGGCGCGTACGTGCTCCGCCGCCTCCGGCCCCACCATCTCCTTTGCCGTCTCCTCGGCCTGCTGGTAACGGGACCCGGTCTCGGCTAACTCGATAACCCGCAGATATACCCGACAGCCATCCGCGTTGGAGATCTTATCGCCCCTGGCCGTGATGAAGACCGCCTTGGGATTCTGCATTAGATTACGAACGGTACGGTTGTTGCCGATAGACATGGTCATGGTGCTGCGGTCGTGCAACCGCAAGCTGCTGAAGCAAGCCACATCGACGTTGCCCTCACCATCGCAGGTGGCCAGAAACCCCTGCGTCTCCTTGCGGTTGTTGACCAGGTCCCATACCTTATCGCTTACCTCCATGATCAAGACCTCCTTTACAAGTGCGTCTAGGCATTAGTTCCCGCGGCGGAGAGGAAGGAAACTCGCAGTCGGTGGTCATTCCGGCTTGAAGCGGGCAAGGGGTTAATCCTACACCCGGCGGTACCTGCAATCTCTTTCGTCACACTGCCGACAGGGCCTCGTCAGGGGAAACGCCTTGGCAGCCAAGAAGACCGCCGTAATGGATTTCGCCGGCAGCATGCCGTAGCTGGAAGTCAGCCGAATCCCGATCTGCTCCGGGTGGAGGAATTCGAAGACGGGTTCCTGCGCCTCCAGCGGCCAATCGCAATATCCGGGACTGAACCTTGCCGTCCGTTCGTATCCACCTGGATCGAACGCCGCCCAGATATCACCCTCGAGGCAATCCGCGATGAGCTCAACTGCCTCAGAGGCCGTTGCGTCAAGCGTATACGCTGCGGCCAGCGATTCCGACTGAACTGAAGCAATCCTATCGTCCACTGGGGCACCAAGGGTCAGCGCGTAGGCGATGATCGTACCCGGCAGTTCCAGACCGCTGGCGAGCCCTGCCCACTTGGCGCTCCTTATCTCCAGAGAAGCGCCGCAAATGGCTTTACCAATCACTTTCTCGATGGGAGTCGTTCTTCAAACCGCCGTGGGCTGAGCGGCCCCGAGCAGTTCCGTGACGGAATTATGCAGTGTCTCGCTCATCTGCTCGGGCAGACCCGCGAGATCCGGATAACCCAAACATCGCGCCGTTCGCCCGAGAAGGGTCTCGTAGCCGGGAACACTGGGGTGTAGGATCTTGCCCATTTCCAAGCGTCAGACGCCGAGCAGCCTCTGCGCCTCGTCGGGCGCAGTTACCGCTGACTCCGCATAACCGTCCGCGCCGATAGACGCGGCCACGCTCTCATCCAGGGCCGCTCCCCCAACGATAATCGGAACGTCGGGCAGGAAGCGCCTCGACCAGGTGATGATGGACCGCATATTGGCAATAGCCGTCGACATCATGCAGGACAGCGCGAGCAGAGACGCATCATTAGTCTTAGCCTGTTCAACGAAGGAGGCGATCTCCACATTGCGACCAATATCGATCACGTTATAGCCGCAGGCCTTGAGCACGCCGGCTATGATGTTCTTGCCCAGGTCGTGCACGTCGCCTTCCACCACACCGATCACTACGTTCTTCGGCTCGGCACCGGCATTATCGGCAGGGATTAGCGCGTATGCTCTCTGCAAGCCGTAGTTCATTATATCCACCGAGAGCAGGAACTCAGGGATGGCAGTCGCGTGGCTCTTGAGTTCCATCCGCGCCGCTTCCAGTCCCGCCGTCAATGCCTTCGTTATCTCATAAGGGGACAGCCCGCATTTTTTAGCCTCCGCGAAGGCCGCATCGAGCCCCTGCCCATCAAATCCCCGAACAGCTTCGCTGAGCTGGTCGATCAGAGTCTCTTCCGACATTATAGGCTCTTTCCTCAGTCCAATGAACGGAGCAGAACTTGCTCCATGCCTAGGAATATCGCTTCGCGGCTTCCACAAGGGCAAAGCCGCTTTGGAGCGGAATGTTCGGCGGATACTCGCAGCCAGGAGCGAGAATATAACCGCCACCTTCTGCCAGCACCTCGATCTGCTCACGGGAAGCCTCCATTATCTGCTTGGGGGTTCCATCGATTAGCAGCGGTGTCGGTATATATCCGACGAGGGTCGTCTGGTCTCCGTAGCGCTTCTTCATCTCTTGAGGGGTAGCGCAGTCATCGAGCAGGTGGGCGAAACTGATGACGTCCGGCTCCATGAACTTGATCTGCGAATCGAAATAGATGCCGTGCCCGCAGTTGTGTATCCCGACCACTAAACCGTTCTTCTTTATCAATTGGCTGATCTCGCGCGAGAACGGACCCTCGATCTCCTCCCATAGTTCTTTGGACAGCCCGTTCCAGGAGGCGAAGAGGGTATCGATAACAACGGCGGGCACGCCGGTATCGCACTAGGCCTGCACGAATTCCAGGAGCGTCTCGTTTATGGCTGCGCAGGCATGAATGACGGCCTTCCGGTTGGTCACGCAGTCTTTGAACATCTTCTCGGCGCCCCGCATCATGGATAGGACGCCGAGCGGACCAAAGACGAATCCGCCGACGATCGCCCGGAAACCCACCCGCTTCGCCATCAGCTCGCACAGGCGGACGAACTCTTTCATGCGCACTGAACTCTCGTACGGGATGGGGCGGATCATGTAGTAATCCTCGACCCCCTGGACCAGTGGCTTGTCGTAGTTGGGCCGCGGTGTGGAATCAAGGGGGAAGACGAGTTCCTGGCCGAAATCCCCCGCTTCCACCGAAAGGTCCCAGAGGAGGACTATCACGTCTCCTCCCACGAATTCGTATCCGGCCATGAATACATCCGCCGCCTTCTCGGCGCTTTGCGAGAACTCCGGAAAGCTGATTCCTAAGATCTGCCGCGCGGCCGAACACATGATGGTGGTCACCGGGACCCGATCCGGCTCCTTGTGAAAAAGCGTGGTGATAACGCGTTCGGTGGAGAAGTGGGGAATCACCTTGCCCTGCAGGCTCGCCGCCGTGGCGACCGTCTTCATCAGGGGAGCGGGAAATTCCCCTAACGGAGGCAAGAGCCCCTGCATAACCGATCCAGCAATCCGGCGAATATCCATGGAACACCTCCAAACGTCTAGGCAAACGGGAACCCGGCAAAGCAAGGATTTCCTGTTGCGAAGAGTTCTGCGGGTCTTACCTGGACTATTTAGCGGGACAGTTGCGCGGCCGAGTGCCATCATTCTCCCACGCTCCAGCGGACCGGGCCAATGGGGGAAAGCCCTAATTTGCCATGGGGATTGACCCCGCTAAATGCAGGGTTTAGGGGTAGAGGCGAAGATGCCACTCTGTACGTACCTACTCAGCGAGCTTTCCCAAATCGCCCTAAGATTAGAGTCTGCTAGTATTGGTATCATCCCGTCGTGATATTCCACGCGAGCTTCCAAGACCCACGGAGAAGAGCGTGCCATCTCGATTCCGACTTTGAGCCCGACTAGTGCATCATAGATGTCTCCGTGTACGGCCAACTCCTTAGCCCTGGTCTCCGGCTGAGGATACAGCGATGAGAAATCTCCGGGCAGAAACTTGCCCAGGTTATCGAGGAACGCCGCGAAGGTCGCTTTTCTCGTTTCCAGACGCCCGCTCTTGTACTTCGGGGGCCAACTCCTCTTCCAGTATTCTAATCCTGCCACCGGTCGCAGCGCCTCATCCAGGCACCACGGCTCGCTCTGCGCCAGCCACATGAAGCGGTGTACGGGATGAGGGTAGCTCTCCACCACCTCGAAGTTGCTCGAAATCTCGGAGATATGTGAGGCGAGCTCCCGCCCATGCGAGCCAGCCCGATAAGATGGGTAAAGAGCGATACCGCAGGAAAGAAGCACCCGGTCAAGCGGCCTGAAGGGATTACTCTTGCTGAGGCCTTCTGTTCCGTAGATAGGGATGTCCAGAAGAATAAGGGTGCGCTCATCTTTGAAACAAGCAAGAATGCCGAGAAGGTCACCCACCGAAATAATCCCAGGCTCTGTCCATTGTGGATCCGTTCCCGGCCGCCAAAATGCAACAGCGGTGCGCGTGATGGTCTCGGGCGACCAGCCCAAATCCACGCTGACAACCGCTTCGTAAATATTTCCAGACTTCATTAACCAGCCCCCGTCCCTTGACAGCAAGCTAGCACTACAAACCCAACTCCATTTGTGGATCTTCGGATCGGATGTGCCGAGCTATCGCGCCTACGAAGCCCTCAGCCGTGCTTAGCGCATCCTTTGCTTCCTTTAAGGAGCAGGGAATGTCGGGCTCGTAGAGAAAGCGATGCCGTTTGCGGCGCATTGAATCATAGTCTAGAATCACGCGCTTGAATTCCTCGCCTAGCGCCGCGCTTGCATAGCGCACAACGATGAGATGTTTGTCTTTTATCTCCGGCCTGAAGCCCTGGCTGAGCATCAAGGCGAGGCCCGACCTGAGCATGGCGTTGTAGGCGTAGTTATAGGAGCAGTCTTGGTCTTGGGAAAGATTGCGCTTGGCGGTCGCGAGGTCCTTGTAGGCCCGGTTGATCAGATTGCGAACCGCTTTCGGATCGCGAGGGCACTTCTTGATCTGCCCACTCCTTACGAGCTCTTCGACCTCACGCGAGGAGTTCATCTTCCTCTCCGATCATCGTGATTCTGGGACTCTTCAGAAGATCCAGTACAAATCCGCTACCTGCTTTCTTTCTCGCTTTGAACTCCTTCGCCGAATAAACCGTCACGTTGATATCCCTCCTCAAGCGGCCTTCCAGCTTCGCGATTGATTCGTTGAGCGCCGACATATCGGGGTCGCCAATCACCATTACGTCGATGTCGCTTCCTGCCCTCTCTTGCCCGGCGGCGAAAGAGCCGTAAACGAACGCTATCTTTATATCACCGACCGATGACAATTCCTCTCGGAGAGCGCCCTCCACCCCCACCGTCTTTACCACAATGCTCCGGATCTCTTCATATAGCGGATGCTCAGGATTGAGCGAGTAGTAGACGAGGTTCCCGACTCTTTCCGTGCGCAACAGATCGTCATCCTGGAACTTTAGTAGTTCTCGCCGGATACTGCCCGCCGAGTAACCCAGCATCCTTTCCAATTCACGCAGGTAAAAGCGCTCGGAAGGATTCGTGAAGAACAGGGCAAGCAGATCGCGTCTTATGCGCGACCTCAGGAGATATAAACTGCCGATCATCGTGACATCCTTTGTACTCCGTTTTGAGTACAATTGTACTCAAAACGGAGTACAAATACAAATCTACTCCACCAGCTTCTTCGCCTGCTTCAGGACGCTCATATGGACGAAGCCGAAGACCGCTTTGATGGCCGGCTCCGCCACTCGCCGCAAACCGGGCACGGGCACCTCGAACGGGCTGACCCAATGCACATCGGTCCCTCCGCCATCCGATGCTAAATCCACCGTCCCGATGATGTGCCGGAAGGGAAACGGGAACTTGTTGATCCTGTACTCGAAGCGCCTTGGCGGTTCAAAGCTGACCACTTCCCAGGTGACCGGGCATCCTAGCGCCCAGAGCTTCAAAACCGCCCCCACTCCGCCCTTCTCCGGCATACCTCGCTTCACGAGCTTCGCCGAGTTGATCTGTTTGGCGAAGGTGTAGCCCTCCTGGTTGCTCAGCACCTCCCAGCACTGCTCGATCGGCGCCTCGATGCGCAGAGAAAGATCGATCGTCTTCACTGCAGCGCCACCATCTCGTGCAGGGCGGTGCCGGTTCGCTCGTCCCAGGCGCCCCCGTCCCGTGCTACGCGCAGCTTGAAGTCCGAGTTGAACCGGAACCAGCCCGGCCTGCCGATGAACTTATTCACCCCTGCTCGTACGACGCGATTCATCAGGATGGGATTGATATCGTCCAGCAGGTCGTGGGCGTCGATGATCTCGCGCACGTGAAGGTCCAGCGTTACCTCCCCCGGTACATCAATGCGCAGCGTATCCGGGTAATCCCTGTGCGCCACATCGTTCCAGACCTTCTGCCCCTCCACCAGCGACATCTCGCCGCTTGAGAGAATCGCCTCAGAACCCCGCGCCAGCATCAGCGGCTTCGAGGCATGGCCACCGTAGGCCTTCTGCGCCTTCACGTAGGCATAGAGCAGGGTGTAGTCGTCGGTATAGAGCCGCCCCCAGTACCAGTAACTGATGATCCGCCGCATGTCCGCCGTGACCGCGTTGTGGTCGTGGTAGCCGATCCCGCTCGCCTCCAGGGTCTTGCCCTCGAACTTGAAAGTCCCGCTCACGCGAGCGCGCGGCACGGCCACCACCCATGACATATAGCCTTTGTCTCCGAAATTGCTCCTCCCCTTGCCCGGCATCCAACCCGGCACTTCGCTTGCGAAGGTGAGGTCCGCCTCCATGCCGTCCTGCTTGATATAGAGCCGGTAGGTCGGCAGCCCGCCGTCGGACGGATACTCCCTCTTGCACCAGCAGTCGCCCACCTGCGCGTCGCAACAATCCTTGGCCGCTTTAAAGGAAGAATACTTCTGCACCGACGAGATCTTCTCTCCCGACGGCTTGTAGATATGCAGCTCCACCCCGGGTTTGCGCGTCAGCAGCTCCGACGCCTGGATAAAGCCGACCACCACATGGCCGTCCGCCAGCCGTGCGTCGAAGTACCACCATTCCCCGTAGAACTTGCTCCCCGGGTCTTGCCAGCCGTTGTCGGCGGGCTGGATGGCGGTGATGACCCCGTCCTTGTCGCCCGGCCCCGACCAGGCTTCGTCCACTGGTATGATCTTCACGTAATCCCCCTTCTATCCGAACTTGATAACCACTCCGGTACCGCCCTTCGGATACCAGAAATCTATCGCCTCTCGCTCGCAGATCTCCCAGCAGCCGGCGCACTCCAGGCAGAGCTCCTGATAGCGCGGGGCCAGCCTGGCTTTACCGTTCGCCACAGACCACAGCCCCATGGAGCAGACGTCCGCACAGCGCGCGCATCCGTCGCACTTCTCCGGCTCCAGCGAGATGAAATCGCCCGTGTCGCCCTCGCGGCTCACCAGCTTCTTAAGGTCAAAGGCCATCTCTTCCATTTCTCGCCCCTCCCTCAACCCTGCTTCAATCCGGCCGGCATGACCATCTTGGCCAGCCGCGGCAACACCTTGAGATACGTCTTATCCGAAAAGTGCTTCAGCACCGGCACGTTCGGCTTGAGCTGCAGCATCATGCGCTCCACCAGTTCCGGATGGATGCCCTTGCCCAGCGGCAGCACGTAGGTCTTGGCGAAGTCGGCGAACTCCGGCGCCAGGTCCAGGAAATGCTCGAGATGCTGATTGAAGCACTCCATGTGCGCATCGCCCCAGTCGAAGACGATGGAGAAGGGATGCAGCATGGAGAACTCCAGCAGGAACTGGATCTGCTTCTTCATCAGCTCGGGGTTGAAGATGGAATTGTCCCAGAGTTCCGTGAACTCCTTGCCGAACTTGTGTTCCAGACCGAGCGATGACGCTTTCCACCGCACCTCGTACTCCTGCAGCGTCTTCTCCGAAGCATCACCGGAGGAGCAGGCCAGCGCCGCCACTTCGCCCGCGAACTTCCCGGAAGTGCAGGCGTGCCAGACCCCCTCGCCCTCCAGGGGACAGGGGAAAGCCGCCGCATCTCCCACCAGCATCATCCCATCCCGGTAGGACTTCACCGGCTTTTCCATCCAGGGCAGCAGGTGCGCCTGGTATTCCCGGGGCTTGGCCTCCAGCACCCGGCACATGGCCTGGAAGGCGGGAATCTCCGCCACCCGCTTCACCATGTCCACCGGTTTCACGTCCCAGTCCTTGCGCAGCCACTGGCCCGCACCGATATGGAAGCCGTCCCGGAAGTTCACCTGGTAAGCGCCATAGAAAGGCCCGAACCAGCACCACTCGGCGTCGCCGATGACGTCATCCATGCGGCTCTCGTTGCAAGAGTAATCTAACTGCGGCACCAGGGTGCAGCCCTTGCCCCAGCGGTTGCGCATGCCGGACTTGCGGGCCATGGTGGACATGGCTCCATCCGCCGCGATGACCACGTCCGCCGCAATAGGCTATCCGTCTTCCGTCTTAACGCCGGCCACCCGCGAACCCTCCATCAGAACATCGTTCACCAAGGTGGAACAACGAAGCTCCGCTCCCGCCTGCACCGCCATGCAAGGATGTCGGGGTCGTGCCCCCATGAATATGTTTCTACTCCACCATCGAAGGATTTTGCCTTCGCGAGAGCCTCCCGCTTCATTTCAAGGTCCATCACTGCGCACTTGTTCGTGGTATTGACGCTTGAATGTCCCAACTAGCTGGCAATGGTGCTCAGGTCGACACCGGATTTGAGAAGATGGACTGCGGTGCTGTGTCTTATGCTGTGGGGGTGGAGGCGCTTCCTCCCAAGGGATGGCCGGACTTCGGCAGCTTTCTGAAAGTGCTTTGACAGGACGTATCTAACCCCGAACCTGGTAGGGGGGCCGCCGTTGTGATTGGTAAAAAACGGTTGCAGGTTTTCTTGGGTCGATCCCTTGTTCCTCAAGATATTCACGTAGTACATGTGCGGTTCTCCGGCCAGATGGGGCAGATGCTGATCACCTGTGAAAGACGGGGATAGAAAGCAGGGTGGATTCAAATGCGGGATGACTGTCCCCGGACAACGAAAAATCACGCGGTTCAGAGGCGATATGCTGGGGTCGGTCGGCGAACACACGGCAGAATCCAGTCAACCATGCCGGAAAGGCCGAAATGGTGTTAGAATATCGGCGTTGGGGGGGGCAAATAGGGAATATCAGCTATAGGAAATGTCGGATGAATTCCTATCCGGTTCCGGTAGGACTGAGGTGATCACTGGGGGTGGTAAGGTTGTTCAGTAAGGTGAAGTCCTTGGCTAAGGTGGCTCTTCCTTTATCCGCCGCCTCCTTGGGGGGGTGGTGGGGCTTGAGCGAGTGGTTGTCAAGGCGGCCCTTGCCTTCGGAAGAGCAAGTGGATGCGCATCTACGAGATATGCTTCAACGCATGGGATTACCCGAAGCTTTGGAAAAGATTAGCAAGACCAGGGTGGATTCAGATGGGAACAAGCTGCAGTTGTATATTTTTGAATCCACCCCCCAAGATCCAGTGGTGGTCTTCGTACCGGGCACCGGATGCTACGCAATGGCATATGCCTCCTTTATAATGAGCCTCTGCCAGGAGGGCTTCAATGTAATCAGCTTTGATCCAAGGGGCCACGGGCTGAGCGAGGGGATGCGTGGCAGCTACGATATCAGTGAATTGGTGAGGGATACCCAAGCGGTTATATCCTACGCTATAGAGCAATACGGCAAGAACGTGGTGGTCTCCGGCCACAGCCAGGGAGGGATGACCGCTTTCTATACGGCGGCCGCCGACAACCGAGTGAAGGCGGCGGTGTGCAGCGATTTCCACGACGCCTCGGAGCCGGATACCACCCGCCTTACTCGCTTCCCGCGGTTCTATAAATCAGTGCTCCCTATGGCCCCCCTCACCGTCAAGCTGCTGCCTACGCACATAAAGATACCAGTCATGTCGTACCTGGACACCAGGGGGGAACCCATGCGGTTTTTTGGCAGCATCCAGAAATTCTACGACCAGGATATGCTGGCGGTTCAGTGGATCGATTATCGTGCCCTCGTTTCGCTTGCGACGGTGCAGCTGGCTAGAAGGGTTGAGGAGATCGAAGTCCCTGTGATGCTGGTATACGCGGACAACGACAATATCTTTCCCACGGACTATGAGGAGCGAATCTTTGACCGGGTCACTTCCAAGAAGAAAAAGCTGCTGCTGGAGGGCGCTACCCATATGTGGCCTCTTGAGCCGGAATACCTAAAGAAGGCGGTCTCCGAAATCGCGGGTTGGCTGAGAGAAGTGCTCTAAGCAAACCGGTTTGCGCCAACCGATGAGGTTTTTGTCTTAGGAATAGGGAATCGACTTTCAAATTTATGGTTGGCGTTAAGCACCGCTTGCTGCAGTGAGACGGTTGGCCGCTGAAACGTTTGATCGGAGGGATGTCGCCTTAGACGTATTCCATAACCGCTAGGTAAGAGGGGGCGGCCATGCGGCCGCCCCCTCGGGTCTCCTGAGATAGCCGGACTTCGCTTGCCAGCCCGTTGCGGGCATCCCCTTTAAGTAGGCCTCTTCGATCTGCTCTTCTGTCCACTGCTCGCCGATCTCCAATTAGTCCAATTCTTCCGCGCATCTGATATCGGTGAGTCTGCAAAGAAGTCGCCGAGAGATGCGAACGACAATCGCGGTGACCGCACTTGCCCAGCAGAAGCTCCGGCAAGCAATCGCAATCCAGGCTGTTTTTAGGTTCTCGAATGATCCTCCAGATATCGTAGTAATCCCGGACCCTGCTGCGACTCCAGCCGCGTTCTTCTCGCCGCTTCCGGACTTGCAGCAACGCCCTCAGCTTCTCCGCGATTACTTCCTCCAGTCGATAGCAACTTAAAAGGGCATCAAGCACCTCTCCGTAGCCATGGAGCAGTGGCCGCGTTTGGACACCGAGAGCGACCGGCTCATCCGTGGTATGCGGCATACCTGTCCGACGGACTTCCGCTTGAATTCTGCTTCTCAAGGCTTTCATCAGGCAGCCCTTTCCAGCAGGTTGTCGCGAAGTCCCCAGCGCTTAACGTACGGACCCCCGGCCGGGCTTACCGGATCAAGCAAGCGAAAGCCCTTGATGGGCAGCTCTTGAAGCGGTGCGAAGATCTTCTCGGCCACCCCCATCCGCTCCATGGCCCACCCGAGCCGCTTGCCAACGGCGGCCTTACCATACTTGAGGGCATAGCCCACGAGCTTCTGCAAGTCTATTTCAGTCAGGTGCTCCTCGAAAATACCCAGCACCTCACCCAGCCCGCCGAACAGGGCAGGAGACGCAAATCCTTCCAGCATTGTTCGCTCCCGATCGGTGATGGGTACACGAAAGTCCTGTTCGATCCAGACCCTATCGATTCCGAAAAACAACTGAGGCTTCACCGTGACATACTCGAAGCTTTGCCCGAGCGTTTTCCATACATGGTGCCCAGCGCCGGTATCCGCTGCGCCCCCGCGCATACTCGGCGTCACCACCTTCTTGGGGGTGATAGCGCTTACAATGCGGGGCACTTGCTCCGTCAGCCCGTGGAAGCTCATAGCTGACCAGTGGCTGATCGCCGAAGGCATCACCAGGCTGGTGGCGATAGCAAACGAAGGGATAGCCTCGCCGCCTGGCAAGCCACCGGTTACAGCATAAAGTCCCCGCTTGATGCGGATAGCCCATCCGCCTTCCACCAATCTTGGAAGAACCTGACCAATATAGTCCATTGATATATTCGTCGAGGCCGCCAGAAGCTTGGCATCCTCCGATGTAAAAATGCGCTTGCCCTGGGCGGAAAGCCTGCGCAGCAGTCTGATGCCTGCACTCACAGAATAGCCGGACCTATTTTCTTCAGAGGCAATGTCAGTATCCATATATATTATTTACTGCATTATTGATATATTATCAAGATTTTGCAGTACATTATATGACTCGAAGTGCGCAAGGCATAGCTGCCGTCTCCTGGAGGCAACATGATGCCTCCCAGCATAATGACTTGAAAGCGTTGTCTATTTAGACTATGATGCCCATATGGACAACAAACAGGTTTTGAACAACAGAAGAAAACCGGAATTGGAGATCGTCGAATCACTAAGGGACAATTTTGCAGCCCTTGTGCCCGTGCCGGGTCTCAAAGTAGATTTTGATACCCCAAGCCCTTGTGGCCAGTCTCCGTGCCCCGATTTTATTGCGCATGTGTCTCTCAATAATTTGAGGTTTAAGCTTATCGGCGAGATAACAGCGCAGCCCGGTTTTGCCCATTTCGATGCTGTAATCTCCCAAGCCAGGGCTTTGGCCAGCGAACGAGCAGGTGCTGCACCGGTCATCGTTGCAAAATATCTAAGCCCCTCCAAAAGACAGCAATGCGCCGATGCCGGTGTCAACTTCATAGACCTTTCAGGGAATGTCCTTCTGGCGTACAAAGATCTATACATTGAGCGAATAGGGTTTCCGAACCAGTTCCCCGAGGAAAGGAAGGGTCGAGGCCCATTTTCCGACAAAGCTTCATTAATCCTCCGCACGATGCTTGAGCATAAGAACAAGGCATGGGGAACAAGGGAACTCGCTCAATCGGTTGCGCTTGATCCAGGCTTCGTTTCGCGCATAGCGAGAGAAATGGAGAGTCGGGCCTATATCGTCCGTTCGGACTCCAAACTGCTGTTGCAGAATCGCGAACGCATTCTGGAGGACTGGGTTCACGAGTATGACTATAGGAAGAACCGCGAGCGCCGATACTTCTGTCTTGCGCAGAGTCCGCAGGAGATCCTGGGCAAGATCAGTTCCCTTAATATCCCGAAGGAAATCGGCTATGCGCTCGGGCTTCACGCCGGAGCCAATCTCGTCGCCCCGCACGCAGTCTATAACGAAGTGCATATCTATGTCAGGAACGAAGAAGCTCTTAATTATTGCGTGAAACATCTTCGGCTGGAAGCCGTGGATCGGGGCGCAAACCTCGTTTTTCTTATGCCCTATTATGGGCATTCCGTCTTCTTCAGCAAACAACTCGTCAGCAACCTGTGGACCGTATCGGATATACAGCTCTATCTCGATCTATACAATTTTCCCGTAAGAGGCCGCGAGCAGGCCGAATACCTCTATGAAAAGCGGCTCAAGTACCTGATAGAAGATGGAAGACCTGCTCATGATAGATGATTTCAAACCAGGATTCTTCCGGACACTTGTTCTGTTAAGAGATTACCTGCCGGTGATCGTTATCGGCGGAGGCTGGGCTCCGCTAACCTATGGCAGCGAGCAGGAAACCGATCGATAATATCCCAGTCAAAGCTGCCTTTGTGGAATGGGTATAAATACGAGCAGCCACGGACCATCTAGACGGCAAGCGCTGCAGACGGGGAAATGCGATGCGTGGTGACGACAATTTTTCCGGAGATGCCGCAGAGCTGGAGCAACGCCTGGCCGAAACCGAATCGGAGCTAGCCAGGGTCGAATCCGAAAGAGCTAAGCTTCTTTCAAGTATTGCCTATCTCAGGAGCGAACTCGATGGGATGGAGCCCGGCAAGCCAACCGCTCCGAAGGCGCCGGCAGTTTCCGATGCCCGAGAAGAGCCCCAGCCCTCCGCCAAAGTCGCTACCTTCCGGGGCCTTTTCAAGGGGAGAGAGCATGTGCACGCTCGCCTGTGGCAGAACAGACGCACGGGACGCAAAGGCTATTCGCCGGCCTGCGCTAACGAGTGGGCCAAAGGTATCTGCAAAAAGCCTTCTGTCAGATGCGGTGAATGCCCGGATCGGAGCTTCGCACCTCTTTCAGACCAGGCAATCCTCGATCACCTGCTGGGCCAGCAGATTATCGGAATTTACCCCCTCAAGGAAGACGAGAGTTGTGAATTGCTGGCCTTCGATTTTGACGGTCCGAGTTGGCGAGAAGACACTTGGGCTTTCCTGCAAAGCTGCGAATCGCATGGCCTTTCTGCCTACCCGGAGAAATCCAGGTCCGGAAGGGGAAGCCACGTCTGGATATTCTTCGATGGTCCCGTCGCTGCCTCCAGTGCCAGGAACGCGGGCAGCTATATGATCACCGAAACGATGGAGCGGAGGCATCAGCTAACCATGAAAAGCTATGATCGCATCTTCCCCAACCAGGACACCCTCCCCAAGGGCGGTTTCGGGAATCTGATAGCCTGCCCATTGCAAGGCGACGTTGTGCCTCTCGGCAATAGTACGTTTCTCAATGACCGTCTTGAACCCTGCGAGGACCAGTGGGCATTCCTCGCTACAATCAAACGCACAGGCGCGGAGCGCGTAATAGAGCTGTCAGAGGAAGCCGTGCGGAGCCGGAAAGTTACGGGAGTTCGTTTCAGCGGCTTTGGCGAGGATGATCTGCCCTGGGAAACGGCAAGGCCAGCTAAGGCAAATCGCACGCGTCTTGATGAACAGCTACCGGAGAGAGTGAGAGCGATTCTCGACAACCGCCTGTATGTGGAAAAGCAAGGGCTCCCTTCGTCGATCCTGAACCAGATCAAGCGAATTGCGGCTTTCCAGAATCCGAAGTTCTATGAAGCCCAGAAGCTCCGCTTCTCCACCGCTCTGATACCAAGAATTATCTGCTGCGCCGAGGAGCTGCAGAACTACATTGCGCTGCCACGCGGGTTGCGGGATGAATTGGAAATCCTGCTATCCGAGCGTAATGCCACTCTTAATATAGAGGATACCAGGCTTGAGGGGGCTCCCCTGCCCTTATCCTTCACCGGAAACCTGAGTGAGCAACAGGAAACCGCTCTGAACAAGATGCTGCCCCACGATATCGGCATTTTCGTCGCACCGCCCGGTTCGGGGAAGACGGTAGTAGGAATCGCGCTGGTTGCCGCCAGGGCACGCCCAACGTTGATCATCGTGCATCGTAAACCCTTGTTAGAGCAATGGAGGCAAGGATTGGCTTCATTTCTGGATATGGATGCCTCGGAAATCGGACAGATCGGTGCCGGGAAAATGAAGGCCACCGGCAGCCTGGATGTAGCTATCGTCCAAAGCCTGAACCGAAAAGAT
Source organism: Actinomycetes bacterium (assembly GCA_023252035.1). Lineage (GTDB taxonomy): Bacteria > Actinomycetota > Geothermincolia > Geothermincolales > JAHEXQ01 > JAHEXQ01. The sequence goes on along the minus strand of JAHEXQ010000012.1, from coordinate 4,786 downwards.
CAGATCGATGAATTGATCGCCGGCTACGGCCATGTGGTTGTGGACGAGTGCCACCATCTGCCGGCGCTTTCCTTTGAGAGACTGCTCGCGAGATCTCGCGCGCGATACATCACCGGGCTAACGGCAACTCCTTACCGCCGCGACGGTCTGCAGCCCATAATCTATATGCAGTGCGGTCCCATCCGGCACCAGATCCTTCCGCGCAGCGCTGCTGGAGAATCCCGTGTTGAGCACCGCCTGGTTGTAAGGGCTACGCGTTTTGCGTGCCCCTGGACTTCCGAGACGAAAATCCATGATGTCTGGGACGTAATGATACGCAATGAAGCCCGTAATCACCTTATAGCGGATGACGTCATCTCCGCCCTGCGGGAAGGGCGCAACTGCCTGGTACTGACAGAACGAAGGGAGCATCTGGAACTGCTGGCCGATCTGCTTCGAGCCACAGCTCCACAACTTGTCGTATTGAGGGGCGGCATGCGCGCCAAGGAGAAGGCCGCTTCCGACCTGGCGCTGGCATCAAACCTTTCGACATCGAGACTGTTGCTGGCCACGGGCTCCTACATCGGCGAGGGATTCGACGACCCCCTGCTGGACACGCTATTCCTGGCAATGCCTATCGCGTTCAAAGGACGCCTGGTCCAGTATGCAGGGCGACTTCATCGCATTCACTACGGCAAGAAAGAGGTGCGCATCTTCGATTACGTGGATAGTTCGATTCCTCAATTGGCGCGCATGTTCCAGAAACGGCTTAAAGGGTATAAGGCCCTCGGATATACTACCAGCAACCAAGCAGAGGATGAGCCTACCCGCGATCGCGATCCAGGAGAAAGCGGCGTCCTCCCCATTTTCTAGCATCAACCATCATGCCTTCGGCATCCCCGAATTACAAATGGACGACCCACTGCCAGGCAAGCTGTATCTGACCCTCCAGCTTCGGCCAGATAAGCAATCCTCGCTTTGTGTCACTCGGCATTGAATGCCTTCGTCTAGACGCGCAGGACAGACTGCCAATCAACCTGTCACAGCCCCCTGCTACGCTTGACCGAAACACCCTGGCTGGGAAAAGCCGGAAAGGAGCATTGCTATGGATATTATGGACGTATACTTGTTGTTGGACCGCACTGGCTCTATGGGCCCCATCTGGACGGAGGCGGTCGCCTCGATCAACGCCTATGTCGAGGAGCTATCCAAGGATGGCTTGGAGTATCGCATCACTCTTGCGGTCTTCGATGACTATGAGGGGTTCCAGTTCGATTTGGTGCGCGACGCCGTCCCAATCAAGAAGTGGAAGACCTTCAAAGATAACGAGGTCACGCCACGAGGCTGCACTCCGCTTTTCGACGCCCTCGTGCGCATGGTATCGCTCGCTGAAGCTCGCGATGATGGCAAGGCTGTCATGGTCGTCATGACCGACGGACACGAAAACGCTAGCCACGAAGTGAGCCGAGAAGGCGCCCAGGCCGCCCTCGACCGCATAAAGAAGCGCGGATGGCAGGTCGTCTTCCTCGTGGTGAACTTCGATGCCTTCGATGACGCGGCCTCAGTCGGCATAGCCCATAGCCAGCGCATGAACAGCGCCAAGGGCCACTTCGACAAGGCCATGCTGGCCACCGCCGAGCGGACACGGGCCTTCCACTGCCAAGACATGGCTATGGAATTCGACGAGGTGATTCGGATGCAAGCGGGCGAGGACAAGGTACCGAAACAGAAGGGCAACAAGCGCGAACGATGAGATATGATACGAGCAGACCAATTAGGATTCGGGCGCAAAGGGGCTGCATTGATTAGTCAGAAAGCTATGGCCAAGAGCTGGCCGTATTCCCGACATGATGCCTATGAACGCGAGCTGCGCAAAGTCGCCGCTTCCTGGTTCGCCTCGAAGGGCTTTCCTGTACAGAAGAAGTATCCGTTCATTCTCGCCGAATGGGAGGATTGGCCGAGGAATATAATCCTGGAGGATGTGGCCGAGCACATCAAAGCCCAGCAAGCCGCAAGGATAGCCGGGGACGAGGGCTTTCCTCTGCATAAATATATTCACCACGGACTCAGCAGTCAGGCCATGCTCTTCAACCTGATCGGTCCCCTGATCGTCAAAGAAGACCTTGCCCTCCTGAAACCGCTTTTCGAGAGCAGAGGCATCGAATGGCCATGTGGGAAGATCACCGGCGAGTTCGAGGTGGAAGACCGTGACGTCTTCCAGGAGCAGTACGGACAGCCCACCTCGATTGACCTGGTGATCTCCAGGGAGAGGGGGCCCTCGATCTTCATCGAGTCAAAGCTGGTCGAACGCAAGTTCGGAGGCTGCAGCGTTTTTGAAACGCAAGGCGACTGCAATGGCCGCAACCCGGCCAACGACTTCGATAGCTGTTACCTGCATCACATTGGCCGCACCTACTGGCCTCAGATGAAACAGCACGGCTTCCTCGAAGGGCCGCTAAGGGAAAGCACCATCTGCCCCCTTGCCAACTACTACCAGTTTTTCCGCGAGGTCATTTTCGCCGTCCACAAGGGTGGCTATTTCGTGCTGCTGCACGATGAGCGAAACCCTTCCTTTGTAGCGAAAGCTGAGGGCCTTCCGGAACGGGGCACATTCTCATTTCTGATTTCGCTGCTACCGGAGCCCCTCAAGAACCGCGTGAAAAGCATCACTATTCAGGAGGTGCTGAAGCATATAAAAGGATCCCCTGGCAATAAATGGGCGAGCGAATTCGAGGCAAAATACGGTTTGGCCCGGTACGGCACTTCGCAATCCCAGGGGTAATCGCGTGACTCTTTTTGAGCTGGCGATCACTTCCTTTATGTATCGTCATCTTACAGATTTCGATCGTTCGCTCGAGGATTTCCGAAAAGATGTGGCCAAGCAACCCGATCTCCTGAATGCAGAGCATCGCGCGAACCTGCTCAGATGGCTGAATCAGTGGGGATGCCGGCAGTTTGCCTTGGAGCATCATCAAGTTGCGTCGTGCAACATTCTGGATTGGTACAACGAGCATCGCAACAGCCTTCCTTCAGAAACTAGGAGCCTCCTACAACTGAGCAAAGAAGAAATCGAAGCCCTCCGGAACGCCTATTCCGACTTAACCCAGAAGATCGCATCATATCGCATAACGAAAAAGGGCAACCAAGAGATTCGCATTGGACCGACCGGCGCTTCCAAGGTTCTCTTCGCAATTCTGCCGGAAGCATGCGTCGCCTGGGATGAGGCCATGCGAAAGAGGCTTAAGTACGATGGATCACCGGATTCTTACATACGTTTTCTGGAGAGAATCAAGCTGGATATGAAAAACCTCCACGATGCTTGCCGCGAACAGGGAATCCGTTCCAAAGATTTGCCCGGTAAGCTCGATCGACCGTCAGCAACTCTTGCTCAACTCTGCGGCGAATACTACTGGGTAACAATCACCAGGGGCTGTGATTCCCAAGCAATCAACGAGTTAAAGAGATGGGCTCTTCAGCGAGACCATTGAATGAATCTGCGATCACAAAGCACGTGGAATGGAGACGGGAAGTCCGGATCTTGTGCGATATGGGAGACGGAAAGCCTGAAGAGCTGCATTCCGACACGCAAGCGGAACAACAATTGGAGGCTATGAAGGCGCTCTTGTACAACGGATTCCCAGCCCTTGATAATGTGAGAATACACCCGTGGGGAATGTAGAAAGGGGCATCTAACATTCAGATGCGTAATTGCATCGAAGCTGGACACCGAATTGCACCAAACTGGACACCCGTTTGCATCGAAGCTGGACACCGAATTGCATCCAAGCCGGACAGTTTCAGCCCAGGATGCAAATGAGTGTCCGCCTTCATGCAATTCCCACCGGCAGGTTCGGCTGGCGGTAAGCCCCGGAGCAAGCAAAGCCGGATAACCCCCTGAGGCTGACGAATCCTCTTCCGGAAGAAAGGAGGAGGAGATGTCAGCCAGGAGGTTATCCATGAGAAAGACTAAAGAGATATTGAGGCTCGCACAAGAGTCATATCTCACCAACCGGCAGATAGCGCGCGCGCTTTCCGTATCGCCCACCACCGTGGGCGAGTGCCTGAAGCGGGCGCGTGGGGCCGGCGTTACCTGGCCACTGCCCGCCCAGATGGACGACGAGATGCTGGAGGGGCTGCTCTACAGCCAGGAGTGCCCAATTGAGCGGCCTCTGCCCGACATGAGGCTGATCCACACCGAGCTGGCCCGTAAGGGAGTGACGCTGGCGCTGCTCTGGGAGGAGTACCGCAGGGACAACCCGGAGACCCACTACTCCTATGCCCAGTTCACCCGGTACTATCGCCGCTGGGCGGGAGGGTTAGAGGTCTCCATGCGCCAGCCCCACAAGGCGGGGTGCAAGCTCTTCGTGGACTTCGCCGGCCAGACCATCCCCATCGTCGATCCCGAAACGGGAGAGATCACGGATGCCCAGGTCTTCGTGGCCGCCCAGGGATTTTCCAGCTACACCTACGCGGAGGCGGTGGCCTCGCAGGAGCTTGCGAACTGGATAGGCGCCCACGTGCGCGCCTTCGACTTCTACGGCGGAGTCAACGAGATCCTGGTCCCGGACAACCTAAAGAGCGGCGTCACCCATGCCTGCCGCTACGAGCCCGACCTAAACCCGACCTATGCGGAGATGGCCGCCTATTACGGCTGCGCAGTGATCCCCGCCCGCCCGGGAAAGGCAAAGGACAAGAGCTATTGTGCATACTGCACCTCCTGCTACGCATCAAGCGATGGCTGTGGTCGTCCACGCCCGGCCAGACGCAATCTTGCCGACAGTATCCCTGCCAAGTCATCGTCAGGCAC
>JAHEXQ010000145.1 GCA_023252035.1 Actinomycetes bacterium | reverse complement strand
GCCGTGGAGCTCGCCCAGATCACGCCGAACAGCACACTGGCTGCCAGGCTGAATATGCCTACCGTGCTCTGATTCACGCCGAACCCCGTACCTCGCATCTCCGCCGGAACAAGATCGGCCACGTAGGCACTAAGGCACCCCTGCGTCAGCCCGTAGAATATGCCGTAGGCGGCGAACAGAAGCCAGATATAGACGAGCCGATGGGCCAATCCGAATCCGACGTAGATCAGCGCGTAGAGGGGAAATCCCATCAGAAGCGTCTTCTTCCGGCCGATTCTATCCGAGAGCATGCCGCCGGGTGTCGAGGCCAGAGTGTAGACTATATTGAAAACCATCCAGACCAGAGGTATCAGATAGGCCGGCATTCCGAGGTTCTGCGCTCGCAGTAGCAGGAACGCATCGCTCGAGTTGCCCAGAGTAAAAATGGCCACCACCAGGAGCAGCATCTTGTAGTTGCGATCGAAGCCGGAGAGGCGGAGCCCGGGGAATCTGGCCGGACTCTCAAATGGTTTCTCGCGCAGCGCCAGCACGATAAGGGCCACGGCGACCAGCCCGGGGATGAAAGCAACGAGGAAGACCCAGCGATAGGCGCGGTCGCCCTGCCCTTGCAGCAACCACATCGTCAGGAAAGCCAGGGCAGGCCCGATCACAGCTCCCAGGGTATCCATGCCACGGTGGAAGCCATACGCCTTGCCTCGCATGTTGGCCGGGGTTGTCTCCGCGATGAGGGCGTCACGGGGAGCAGTGCGAATCCCTTTGCCCACGCGATCCACGAAGCGCACGGCCAATACCTGCCAGACCGCATCTGCCGCCGCGAAGAAAGGCTTAGTGAGAGCGGAGAGCCCATAGCCGGCAAGGATCAGCGCCTTGCGCTTGGCCAGCCTGTCGGAGATATAGCCCGAAAAGCCCTTCAGGATGCTGGCCGTCCCTTCCGCAATGCCCTCGATCACGCCGAGGAATACCGCACCGGCACCGAGCACGCTGGTGAGGAAGATGGGCAGGAGCGGGTAGATCATCTCCGAGGATGCATCCGTAAAGAGACTGACCAGCCCCAGGACCTTAACCGTGCGGCTCAGCTTGCCCGCTTTCACCTCCGGCATCCCATCGTGGATTTCCTTTGAGGTTGCCGGGTCGACGTCGCCTGGCCGCATCCGCATTAGGTCAACGTTAGAGGGTACCGGAGCCGGTGAGCATGAAGCGCACGTGCTCGCCGACGTCCACTGCGTTGTCGCCGATGCGTTCGAAGAAGCGGCTTATCATCACGATGCGGATGGCGGTCTCGATGTCCTCCTCGCCCGTGCTTTTGAACTCCCTGAAGAAGCGCCGGTTCACCCGGTCAATGGCGTCATCCTGGTCCTCCAGGTCGTCGGCCATGGCCAGGTCCGCCGTCCGGTAGCAGGTTATGGCCTGCTCCGCCAGTTGGACGGCTTTTACGCCCATGTCGTTTATGGACTCCCGGATCCAGTCGGAAATCCGCTGCTCGTCCAGGCTCTCCATGGACTTGCAGACGTTCACGCAAAGATCGGCCATGCGCTCGAGATGCTGAGCCAGGCGCATGATGACAATGAGCTTGCGGAGATCGACAGCCACGGGCGCCTGGCGGGCGATGAGTTCGAAGCCGGTCTCCTCCACTCGCTTGCGGTAATCGTCAACGATATCATCGTCCTCGACGATCTGTCGGCAGAGGTCCTTGTCGAAACGGACAAAGGCCTGTCGGGTCCGCTCGATGGTTTCCACGACCACGCTGCCCATGCGGAGCAACTCCGCGTTAAGTTCGTCGACCTGCTCGTGAAAGCCTCTGCGCAATTCCAAGCCGAAGACCCCTCCTTTGCTTTTGCCTTTGAGTGTTTCCCCCTACCCGAATCTTCCGGTGATGTAGCGCTCGGTGCGCTCATCTTCAGGCGTGGTGAAGATGGTGTTCGTCGGGCCGAACTCCACTATCCGTCCCGGATCCCCCTGGTTCTCGATCATGAAGAAGGCGGTGTAATCGGAGAGCCGCGCCGCCTGCTGCATGTTGTGCGTGACGATAACAATTGTATAGGTTTTCTTCAGCTCCTGCAGAAGGTCCTCGATGCGCTGCGTGGCGATGGGGTCCAGCGCGGCGCAGGGCTCATCCAGCAGGATGCCCTCCGGCTCCACCGCCAGCACCCGGGCGATGCAGAGCCGTTGCTGCTGTCCTCCCGAGAGAGCTATGGCGGACTGCTTGAGCTTTCCCTTGACCTCATCCCAGAGGGCCGCCCGCACCAGGCTCTCCTCCACCACCTGGTCCAGCTCGGCCCTGTCGCGCACTCCGAAGATGCGCGGGCCGTAAGCCACGTTGTCGTAGATGGACTTGGGAAAGGGATTAGGCCTCTGGAAGACCATGCCCACGCGCTTGCGCAGCTCCACTACATCGTAGCCGTGCCCGTAGATATCCTCCCCGTCCAGGAAGACCTGGCCCTCCACGCGGGCTCCTTTCACGAGGTCGTTCAGTCGGTTGATGGACCGCAGCACCGAAGACTTGCCACAACCCGAGGGTCCGATAAAAGCGGTGATCCGGTTATGTTCCACGTCCACGTTGATATCCTCCAGGGCTTTGAAATCCCCGTAGAAGAGGTCCAGGTCACGGATGGAGATCATGTACCGGCCGTGCTGCGGTTCGGGCGTCGCCAGCGGCCTGGCAGCTACGCTCTTTCCCTCGACATCAGTCTGCATCTATCCCACCATTCCCTGTCTTGCCTGATAGCGATGAGCCAGGAACCGCGCGACGAGGTTCAAGGCCAGGATGAGGATGACCAGGGCTGCCGCCTCTCCCTGCGCTATCCGCTGGGCGTCCGGGGTTATCGCCTCCGTCAGAGTGTACCAGAGGTTAGGGGCTATGGCCGCGCCGCCCGAGAAGAGCGAGGTGGGCGCCTTGGTCGCGAAGAGAGGCATGGTGAAGACCAGTGCCGCGGACTCGCCCAGGATGCGCCCGATGGTCAGGATGCCGCCTGTGGTGATCCCCGGAACGGCGGAGGGCAGAACCACCTTCCGGATGGTCTGCCAGCGCGAGGCGCCCAGCCCCAGGGAAGCCTCCCGGTAGGAGGCGGGCACCGCACGCAGGGCTTCTTCGGAGGTGCGCATCACCGCGGGCAGGTTCAGGAGCGCCAGGGTCAGGGCGCCGGCCATGAGGCAGGGGCCCATGCCGAAGGCCACCACGAAGAGGGCCAGGCCGAAGAGGCCGAAGACTATAGACGGCACCGTCGCCAGGCTGTCCGCGCCGAAGCGCACCAGGCGGGTGATGCGGCTCTCGCCGGCGAACTCCGCCATGTAAATGGCCGCGCCCACGCCGATGGGCATGATGATGACCATGGTGAGGAGCGTGAGGTAGATGGAACTAAGCAGGAACGGCAGTATCCCGCCGCCCGCGTTGATAGCCTGGGGCTTGCCCAGGATGAACTTGGGATCGAAGACGACGGCAAGCCCCTTCACCAGGATGTAACCGATGATGCTGCCCAGCACCGCCAGGCAGACCAGGGCCAGGGCCCAGAGCACCACCGTGGCGACGGTGTCTGCGGTCTTCGCCGTGGTTTTGCGGGCCCGGCTGCGCGCCGGAACGTGCATCTCGCCCATCATATGGCGCTCACCTTCTCCCCACCGCTCATGCGGCCTTCACCGTCTTCCGGGTCACCAGCCGGATGAGCAGGATAATGACCATAGCCATGATCAGCAGTACTAACCCTTGCACGAAGAGGGCAGAGCGGAAAGCGCCGGTAGACTCCCCCATATCAGTCACGATGCGCGAGGTCAGAGTGGAGGTCACGGAGGTGAGGGAATTCGGGAACTGGCGAGCGTTGCCGATTACCAGTTGCACGGCCATGGTCTCGCCGATGGCCCTCCCGATGCCCAGGATCAGCGCTACCAGCAGGCCTTCCTTCGCCGACGGCAGGATCACCTTGTAGATGGTCTGCCAGCGCGTCGCCCCCATGCCGAAGGAGGCCTGCTTGTACTCCTCCGGCACTGTCTCTAGGGCGTCCTTGGCGATAGTGGTTACCGTGGGGATGATCATGATCCCCAGGATGAAGGAGGCGGCCAGGATACCGTAACCCTGCGTATTCGTTACGCGGGCCAGCATAGGGACCAGCACCACCAGGCCTATCCACCCGAAGATCACCGAGGGGATACCCGCCAGCAGCTCGATGCCGCGCACCACCAGTTTACCCGTGCGGGGCGGCGCTATCTGGGTAAGGAAGATGGCCGTGCCGATGGCCAGAGGTCCGCCGATGATGATGCCCCCGAGCGTCGCGGCCAGGGTGCCCGCCAGGGGAACCAGCAGGCCGTAGTGGCCGGTGGCCGGATTGGACACATTGGGATTCCAGGTGGCGCTCAAGAATATGTTCGACCAGCCCACCTGGCGGAGGGCCGGAATGGACTCCCGGGCCACGAAGAAGATGACCAGGATGATTCCGAGGACCGTCGTCATGGCGAAGACGAATAGCGTCTTGCGGACGATCCACTCGCTATTCAGCGCCGGCTTGGCCACAGCCGCCGCGTCACGCCGTGTCATGCTGCCTCCACGGTTATCGATAGCAGGTTGACAAAAGGGTCTAACCCTTTTGTCAACCTGCGTTGCATTCTCCCTACAGCTCCGTAGCGGGGATATATTCCCGCGCGACCACGTCGTTCTGGAAGCGCTCCGAGAGCACGAAGTCGATGAAGACGCCCACCACGCCCTGGGGCTCTCCCTTGGTGAACATGTGGAGGAAGCGGGAGAGCGGATAGGTCTTGGCGAGGGCGGTGTCTTTGCTGCCCTCCACGCTATTGTATTTGAGCGCTTTCACCGTGCCGTCCAGGTAGCCCAGGGAGATATACCCAATGGCGTTCCGCGTGGAAGCCACCGTCTGCCGCACGATGCCGTTGGAGTTGGCCTCGATGGCGGCGGTGGTGGAGTCCTGCGAGTCCAGGGCTTTCTCGTCGAACATCTCACGGGTGCCCGAGGCCTTGTCCCGCACCACAACCGTTATGGGCGCATCGGCGCCCCCCACGTCTTTCCAGTTGGTGAGCTGGCCGGTGAAGATGCCCTTGACCTGGTCCTTGGTGAGGTCGTCCACGGTCATCCCGGGGTTGGCTACTACCACGATCACGTCCAAGGCTATCTTATGATCGAGGAAGCCCTGGTTCTGCTCCTCCGACTTCAGCTCGCGGGAGGACATTCCGATATCCACGAGACCCTGGCTGAGCTGGGTGATGCCCACGCTGGAGCCGCCTCCCTGCACCGAGACCTGAACTCCCGGATGGATGTCCATGAACTGGCTGGCCGCCTCCGAAGCCGGAGGAAGCACCGTGGTGGAACCGGAGAGCGACACCTTGCCGGTCAGGTTCTGGTCCGAAGTGGTGGAGCTGTTTCCGCAGCCAGCCAGCCCTACGACCGTCAGCAGGGCTGCCAGCAGAAGCGCGCCGCCCAGTATCCATCGTTTTCCGCTTCTCAATCCTCCTCCTTTGGATGACGCAATTGCTTTTCAGGCTATGGCCTAATTACACTTCCCCGTGCTTAAAAAAGGGTGTCGCCCTGGATAAGAGTTGGTTAATTCCCGGTAAATTTTCGGTTAATTTCGCCGCAAGCCTCGCATATTCGGCATTAGGGACCGTGCGACCAAAAGGACGTTAACCAATGGCGGTCTCGGTCGGAAGAAACAGGATGGCTCTCGGCCTGGCGGGTTTTCTGCTTGGGTGTGGCGTGGTTGCGGTTCCCGTCGCCCTCCTCAGATCGGACCTGTCGGGAATCGGAAACGGGTCCGATGAGACCCTGCGCACGCTCGCCTATCTGGCCATCCTGCCGGCCATCGCCGTGCTGCTCCTGATCACCATCGGCACCGCCGTCCTCGCGCGCAAATTGCCGGGACTCCGGAACAAAATGCACGTCTTCAACCACGCCGTCTTTATCGTCGGGGTGATCCATGGCCTGGCCATAGGCGCTCAGGGGACCATACTGGCGGTGGGCATCATCTTCACCGCTTACGCGGCCCCCCCCCACTGGCGGGCCTCGTTTACAGGGCTCGCTTCCCCGAGTGGTGGCGGCGGATGGAGCCGGCGGGCGGCAGCGGGCGCTATCCTCTTCTGCATCATAGTGACCGGTCTCGTTTTCGCCATCCCAGGAGGCCAATTCGCGGACGCATTCGGAACGGCGAAGGACGCCCTGGATTTCCTGGCTCGCCTGGCGGGACTCCTGGCCGCTGCTACTGCGCGTCTTTGAGGCGGGGACTATGCGCAAGGCCCACGTCACCTTCGGCCTGCTGGGCTTGACCTTCTCGCTCGCTCATTTCGGGATACTCATCACGAACCTGGGGGAGCATTGGGCCGAGGACAACAAAGCCCTC
>JAHEXQ010000144.1 GCA_023252035.1 Actinomycetes bacterium | reverse complement strand
CTCTCCCTTGGGGGTGACCTTGCCCACCAGCACATCGCCCGGCTGTACCTCGGCACCCAGGCGGATGATACCCTCTTCGTCCAGGTCCTTCAGGACCTCCTCGCCCACGTTGGGAATGTCCCGGGTTATTTCCTCGGGCCCCAGCTTGGTGTCGCGCGCGTCCACCTCGTGCTCTTCTATATGTATGGAACTCAATATATCATCGTGAATGAGGCGCTCGGAGATGACGATGGCGTCCTCGTAGTTGTAACCCTCCCAGGGCATGAAAGCCACCAGGAGGTTCTTACCCAGGGCCATCTCGCCCTGGTCGGTGCAAGGCCCGTCTGCCAGCACCTGGCCCTCTTCCACCTCCTGGCCCTCGTCCACGATAGGCTTCTGGTTGATGCAGGTTCCCTGGTTGGAGCGGCGGAACTTGGCGATCTTATAGACGTCGGATTCCCCCTTGCCCGCCGTCACCTCGATGCGGTTGGCGGAGACATAGGTCACCTTGCCGGCCCGTTTCACGGTGATCACATCGCCGGTGTCCTTGGCCGCCCGGTACTCCATACCCGTCCCGATAAGCGGTGCTTCCGAGCGTAACAGGGGCACGGCCTGGCGCTGCATGTTCGAGCCCATGAGCGCCCGGTTGGCGTCGTCGTGCTCCAGGAAGGGGATCATGGCCGTGGCCACGGAGACAATCTGCCGCGGCGATACGTCCATGAAATCCACCTCTTCGGGGTGCACCTGCTTGATATTGCCCTCCCTGACCCGGCAGAGGACGGTGGGCTCGGTGAACCTGCCCCTGGAGTCCAGGGGTGCGTTCGCCTGCGCAATGACGTATTTGTCCTCTTCGTCCGCGGTCAGGTAGTGCATCTCCTTCGTTGCGCGCCCGTTCTTGACCTTGCGGTAAGGCGTTTCGATAAAGCCGAACTGGTTCACCTGCGCGTAGGTGGACAGGCTCCCGATGAGGCCGATGTTCGGACCTTCCGGTGTCTCGATGGGGCACATGCGACCGTAGTGGCTGGTATGCACGTCGCGCACCTCGAAGCCGGCCCTCTCGCGCGAGAGCCCTCCCGGTCCCAGGGCCGACAGCCTGCGTTTGTGCGTGAGTCCGGCCAGGGGGTTGGTTTGGTCCATGAACTGGGAGAGCTGCGAGGAGCCGAAGAACTCCTTAATGGCCGCCACCACCGGCCTTATATTAATGAGTGTCTGCGGCGTGATGGCCTCCACGTCCTGGGTGGTCATCCTCTCCCGTACCACGCGCTCCATCCTCGCCAGCCCTATGCGCACCTGGTTCTGTATGAGCTCGCCCACGGAGCGGACCCTGCGGTTCCCGAAATGATCGATATCGTCGATGCCCTCTTCCATACCCCCGTGCACCTTGATGAGATAGCGGATGGTCTCCACCACATCCTCGGGGCTCAGAATGGTTTGCTCGGGGTCCACTTCCAGGCCCAGCTTCTTGTTGAGCTTGTGCCGCCCCACCCGCGCCAGGTCGTAGCGGCGCCGGTTGAAGAAGAGGTTGTCCAGCAGCAGCTTGGCGCTATCGATGGTCGGAGGCTCTCCCGGGCGGAGTTTCTTATATATATCTATGAGGGCGTCCTCCTGGCTGCGCGTATGATCCCGCTCCAGGGTTGCCTGGATGAGCTCCACGTTGTCGAAGAGCTTGAGGATAGACTCCTCGTCCGCCCATCCCAGGGCTCGCAGCAACACCGTTGCGGGCTGCTTGCGCTTACGGTCCAGACGCACGCCGATGACGTCACGCTTGTCGGTCTCGAACTCCAGCCAGGCGCCCCGCGAGGGGATAATCTTGGCGAAGTAGAGTTCCTTGTCCGAAGCTTTGTCCATCTCCATGTCGAAATAGACGCCGGGGGAGCGGACTAGCTGGGATACCACAACGCGCTCCGTCCCGTTGATGACGAAGGTACCCTTATCGGTCATAAGCGGAAAGTCGCCCATGAATACGGTCTGCTCCTTGATCTCACCGGTCTCGCGGTTGATGAAGCGGACCTCCACGAAGAGCGGAGCCGAGAAGGTCATGTCCTTCTCTTTGCAATCGTCCACATCGTACTTCCAGTCGCCAAAATTATGTTCGCCGAACTCTACAGCCAGGTTCCCGGTGAAGTCCTCGATGGGCGAGATATCCATGAATATCTCCCGCAGGCCTTCGCCCAGAAACCACCGGTAGGAATCCTTTTGGATAGCTATCAGGTTGGGGACTGGCAGGATTTCGGGGATCTTTCCAAACAACTTCCGTTGCCGCACACCATATCTGGTTTCAACCACGGCTTTCACTCCTTAAGGCAAGATTTTGACAGGAATAGATAGACTTCTATACACAAAGAATTAAGATACGACATTTGAGTACAACATGTCAACAGGCGAACGACTTAACGGCCCTGCTGGAATCAATATTGCATTAAACGCGGGGTTTTAAACCGATGGAATTCCGGGCCCCCGTCCGGGGACCCGGATACCTTAGTGAAAGCTATTTTATTTCGACGGTGGCACCGACGCCCTGCAACTGCTCGACGAGCTTGTCGGCCTCGTCCCTCCCAACCTTCTCCTTGATCGCCTTGGGGGCCTCGTCCACCAGCGCCTTGGCCTCTTTCAGGCCCAATCCTGTGATGGCGCGCACCTCTTTGATGACCTGTATCTTCGTGGGTCCCGCCGCCAACAGCACCACGTCGAACTCCGTCTGCTCGGCCTCTTCCGCCGGGCCTTCCGACTCGCCGCCGCCTCCCGCCATGACCATGCCCACAGGGGCCGCCGCGGTCACGCCGTACTTTTCTTCCAGGGCCTTCACCAGTTCGGAAAGCTCCAGCACCGTCATGGAGTCGATAGCCTCGAGCATCTCCTCCATTGTCACCTTCTTATCAGCCAATCTCTACACCTCCATCTATGCACACGAACACTTTTTCTCGGGGTTTCTAGGCCGCTTTCTCTTTCTGGTCCGCGACCTGCTGCAACACATAAGCCAGGTTGCGCGTGAAGGAGCTCAGTGAGTTATGCAGACGAGCCACCGGTGACCTCAAGCTGCCGGCCAGCCTCGCGAGCATCACTTCGCGCGGAGGCAGGGTAGCCAGCGCGCGGACCTGCGCCGCATCCATGAGCTTGCCCTGCAGTATCCCGCCCTTCAATTTGAGAGCTGGGTGGGCGCGCGTGAAATCCAGAAGTGCCTTCGCCGCCGCGGTGGCATCTCCATCCACGAAAGCCGCAGCCACCGGACCCTCCAGCCAGGGGGACAACTCCTCGTAGGGTGTGCCCTCCACGGCCAGTTTCGCCAGGGTGTTCTTTATGACGCGGTACTCCACATCGCGCTTCTTCAGTTCGATCCTCAGATTGGAGATATCCTCCACGCTCAGCCCGCGGTACTCAGTCAGAATGACGGACGAGCGCGGCTCGAACTTCTCCTTGAGTTCGTTCACCTTCTCGATCTTCTCCGGCTTGGGCATATCCTCTCCTCTCCCCTCACCCAAAGGGATCCGCACGTCGCAAAAAAGCTCCTGCGGAGCGCAGGAGCTTTTGTCAACTCTTCCATGCCTCCGCGGGGAAATTGAGCCCTCTCGGGCACCCGCTTCTCGGGCTATGCGATTTACAACAACCTATTATGCCGGTTGCCGCCCCCGGCGTCAAATTGAGGCCGGCTGCGCAATCAGCGTGTAACTACAAGCCGGGGTCAGTCGCCCATGCCGCGGCAGCGGCACCATCAGAGCATGAGAATAGGTTCTCAGCGCACAAGCGTGATGAACCGCAATATATGGTATGCTGAATACCATTTTCGGAGCGGGTCCCCTATTGTAGTTAACTCCATGAGCTAGCTCGCGGCTTCCTCCTCCACGAAGAAGTTCCGCGTCACCGTGGGATCTATCCGGATGCCGGGGCTCATGGTGCTCGATAAAGTGATGGTGATCAGGTAGCGCCCCTTGGCCGCCGCCGGCTTCGCCCGGATGACCTCCTCCAGCAGCGCCGCGTAGTTCTCCACCAGTTGCTTCTCGGGAAAGGACAGCTTGCCGATGGGCAGGTGCAGGTTCCCCTGCCGGTCCACGCGGTACTCCAGCTTCCCGGCCTTGATGTCTTTCACGGCCTTGCCGATATCGAAAGTCACCGTCCCGGCCTTGGGGTTGGGCATGAGGCCCTTGGGCCCCAACAGCTTGCCAAGCTTACCTACGTTGCTCATCATGTCGGGCGCCGCCACTGCGGCATCGAACTCGAACCAGCCTCCCTGGATCTTTTCGACGATGTCCTGCGCTCCCACGAAGTCGGCGCCGGCGTCCGTAGCCTCCTGGGCCTTGTCGCCCTGCGCAAAGACCAGTACGCGCACCTCTTTGCCTATGCCGTGCGGCAGCATGACCGTGCCGCGCACCATCTGGTCTGCCTTGCGGGGATCGACGCCCAAGCGCATGGCCACTTCCACGGTCTGGTCGAACTTGGAAGGGAGCTCCTTCAGGATGCGGGTTGCCGCCAGCGGGGTATAAAGCCGGCCCGGCTCGATCTTATCCAGGGCGGCCTTGTAGTTCTTGCCTCTCTTCATCTCTCACTCCTTGTGGTCCGTGGGGCTCAAGCCCCTCCCACTCTATATATGAATTGCGGGATTATTCCTCTACGGTGATACCCATGCTGCGGGCCGTGCCCTCGATGATGCGCATGGCCTGCTCCACGTCCTGGGTGTTGAGGTCGGGCATCTTGAGTTCCGCGATCTCCTTCACCTTGTCCCGAGAGAGCTGGGCCACTTTCGTCTGGTTGGGCACCGCGGAGCCCTTGTCTATGGCTGCTTTCTGCTTCAGCAGGGCCGAGGCCGGCGGCGTCTTGGTCACGAAAGTGAAGGAACGGTCCTCATAGACCGTGATCTCCACGGGTACGATGGTGCCCATCTGCGATTGGGTCATGGCGTTGTAGGCCTTGCAGAACTCCATGATGTTCACCCCATGCTGGCCCAGAGCCGGACCCACCGGGGGCGCGGGGTTCGCCTGGCCCGCGGGGATCTGCAGCTTCACCTTCGCCAGTATCTTCTTGGCCATTTCTCTTCCACACTCCTATAGTCTGGTTACCTGATCGAACCCCAGCTCCACAGGGGTCTCGCGGCCGAAGATGGAGACCATCACCTTCAGCTTGGACTGATCGATATTGATCTCGGCTATCGTGCCGGTGAGGTCCGCGAAGGGACCCGCCGCCACCTTAACGCTCTGGCCTTCCACGAATTCCGTCTGGGGTTTGGGCTTCTCCATCAGTGGCTTCTCCAGTAGCCGCTCAACCTCTTCCTCCGAGAGGGGGGTGGGCTTGGCACTGGAACCCACAAACCCGGTGACGCCGGGTGTGTTGCGCACGGCTGACCAGGTATCATCGTCCAAAATCATCTGCACCAGGATGTAGCCAGGCAGGATCTTTTTCTTGACGACCTCTTTCTTGCCGCTCTTTATCTCCAGGACGTCCTCCATAGGGACGACCACCTTGAATATCTTCTCCCGCATGTCCATGGAGGCGATGCGATTCTCGAGGTTTTTCTTTACCTTATTCTCATACCCCGCGTAGGTATGGATCACGTACCATTGCTCTTCTGCCATTGTTATGTTCAATACCCGTAAACCCTCTACTTGATTATGAAGTAATGCACGAGCTTAGAGAACCCGTAGTCCGCGAGCACCACGAAGACCGTGGTGATGGTCACGACAACGATGACTACCACCGTGTAGGAGAAGACCTCGTTGCGAGTGGGCCAGGAGACCTTGCGCATCTCGGTGCGGACCTCTTTGAGGAACTGGCCCAGGCCTACCCGCTTGCGCTTCGGGGCTCCGCCCCCCTTCTTCTTAGGTGCGGATTTGCGCATGGCGGCGCGTTTCTTCTCGACGCCGACCTTTTTCTGCATCCTCCGCATCTCTCGGCTTGGCACTTATATCCTCCTCGGACAAAAATTTTGGCAGGCCTGGAGGGATTCGAACCCCCAACATCCGGTTTTGGAGACCGGCGCTCTACCAGTTGGAGCTACAGGCCTACGCTCGCAAACCGTCAATGTTGGCCCGCTGCCTGCCTGAACTTCGGACTATCACACAGTATAGCCTAGCGCGTCTCCCGGTGCAAAGTGTGAGTGCGGCACCAGGCGCAGTATTTCTTCATCTCGATGCGGTCCGGATCGTTCTGCTTGTTCTTCTTGGTAATGTAGTTCCGGCGCTTGCATTCCGTGCAAGCCAGTATCACGTTGACTCTCATCTAATACACTTCCAACTTCCGGTTTTTATCTTCGGGCACCAAGGGTTTAAGCTAACACCGGCCCTTGCAGATGTCAAACGTTTTCCCCGGTCAACCCGCTTTTTCCCCTACCTCTCTATACCGATCACCCTCCCGGCACCCAGGATAGTGTCACCGCCCTCAAGCGGATGCGTCCGGGTCGCCGACCTA
>JAHEXQ010000011.1 GCA_023252035.1 Actinomycetes bacterium | reverse complement strand
AGCGCCGCGGGGGTCGCCGCGGTTTTAGGGCTGGATATCGCGCAGGTCGCCAAGGCCATCGTCTTCATTGCGGACGGCGAGAGGCCTCTCATGGCGGTCATTCCCGGGAACACCAAGGTTGACCAGCAGAAGCTGAAGAAAGCGGCAAACGCAAAAAGGCTGAGGCTGGCCACGCCGGAACAGATAGTGGAACTCACAGGGTATCTCATCGGAGCCACCCCCCCAGTAGCCCTCGCCAAGGAGATACCCGTCTATATAGACCTCCACGTCCTGCGCGAGGACGTACTCTACATCGGCGGCGGCGAACCTAACTCCATCCTCAAAATCCGTTCCTACGACCTCGTGAGAGTTGTCGAGGGCGACATCGCAGACATCATCAGGACGTGACCGCTGCGCCTTCCCCGGTTAACATACTCGCATGGCTGTATTTCTAAAGATACTGTTGACTTGCGAGATCGGCCTCGCTACAGGCATGCTCTCAGGAGCCTTTGGCCTAGGCGGCGGGTTTCTCAGCACCCCCGCGCTACGCCTGGTTCTGCAGACATCGGCCGGTATTGCCCTGGGCACCACTCTCCCCGTTATCTTTCCTACGGCTCTGGTGGGGGGACTCAATTATCTCAAGGCGGGCCTGGTGGACAGGCAGACCGTCCGCGTTGCCGGCCCGATGGGGATGGCTGGAAGCATCTGCGGAGCCTATGCCACTAAGTACATCAAGACCGACTGGCTAATGGTGGCTACCGGCGCCCTGATCGCCCTGCTGGCAGCCAGGGCCGTCACCCAGGTGCTCAGAAGCAGGGGCAAGCCGGGCGAGCCGGCCGGGTCACCTGCGAGCCATCAAGTAGCAAAGCTCCTGCTCATCGGATTGCTGGCGGGCCTGCTGGCGGGCCTGCTCGGCGTGGGCGGAGGCGTAATCCTCATACCCGGTTTCATGACCTTGCTTAACATGGACGTCAAGCGGGCCTTCGGGACTTCGCTGTTCTGCATAACCCTCATGGCCGTGCCGGGCAGCCTCGTGCATTACTTCTTGGGCCATGTGGACGTAGTCCTTTTCCTCCTCCTCAGCGCGGGAGTCATCCCGGGCTCTTACCTCGGCTCGAGGTTCACCATCAAGGCACAGGAGCGCCTGGTGATGCTGCTGTTTTCCCTTTTCTTGCTGGCGGTCGGTATAATATTCATATTTATGGAGCTGAGGATACTGCTCTGAGGCTCAACCGGCTTTAAATCCTGGAGGGCGCCATGACCATTGGACAGGCCCATGCTGCCGCCCCGGACCCTGATGTCAAAATCGTCGCGTCCCGCCGCGAGCGCAGCATACTTTGGCGGGAGGTGAAGAGCGCCAACCTCTTCGCCGGACCGCCTTCCTTCCAGGAATTCTTCGCCCTGGGCGGGGGAAGTGTCATCTACCTCGGGTCCGACCCCTCGAGCTGGCTTATCCTGGGCCGCTGGAAGGAAGGCGGCCGCGTAGGCATCATCTGGGCCATCAGAGCAGGCGAGGAGGAATCCTCTGCCTTGCTGCGGACGGCCGTTGACCGTGGAGCCGATCTGGATTTTAGCAGCCTGATCACCCGGCCCCTCTCTTTCACGCAGGCCACGGCATATCTCGCCGCCGGTTTCGAGCCTTTCCGGGAGATAACTATCTTCGAGATGCGGGTCGGTACACCTCCTCCCGAGAAACCGCCACGGGTTCTGCCCCTGGGCGTGAAGCCGCGAGGGTTGCGGCCGGGCGACATGGGAAAGGTGCTGGCCCTGGACTCGCGCTGCTTTGATGATTTCTGGAGCCTCGACCGGTACACCCTGGCGGGCATCGCTCATGCCGCGGACATCAACACGTTCCGCGTCGCTACGGCGGGGGCCATGCTGGTGGGCTACGCCATCGCAGGCGTCACCGCGGGCCGCGGCTACCTGCAACGCCTCGGGGTGGACCCCGCATACCAGGGCCGCGGCTTGGGAAAAGCGCTGGCCGCCTGGACTCTCTGGTGGATGAGCCGGAACGGGGCCAGCCTCATCACCGTCAATACCCAGACGGACAACGAGCCTGCGAGCCGGCTCTACCGGCGCCTGGGTTTCAGACAGACCGGCGTGGAGAGGTTCCTCTTCGCCCGTGAGGTGAGCGTTACATGAGGCTTTCAAGACGGCTGCGCACTCTGGCGCTCGGGCTTTCTCTCGGTCTGTGCATAACCTGGCTGGCGGCCTTTCCCGCAGCCGCTGCGCCCAGGGGGGGTCCGGAGTTCACCCTGCAGGTGGCCAAAACGGGGCTCACTTTTGGCGGGACGGAGAAGATATCCTGCCAGGCCGAGGTCACGGCCGGCGCCGCTCAGCGTGACTGCTCCTTCATTTTCAAACTCTTTCGGGCGTGCTCTAACAGGTCGGAGTTGAGCTCAAGCCGCGAGGGCAAGAGCGGTCGCCTGCTGGACAGCCTGACGCTCAAAGATAACGTCGATATTCCTCGGGAGACCAGCCAGTTCAGCCTGGAGCTGGACCTGGCGGCGCTCCAACTTTCCGATGGGGTTTATCCCTACACGATCTCGCTCACGGGAAGCGACGGGGTCCTGGCCAGCGAACAGAGCTTCCTGGTCATCCGGTCGCAGCCAGCCGCCATGCCCCTCAACCTGGTGCTTCTCTGGAACCTGCACGAGGCTCCCTCCAAGGACTTCGCGGGCCAGCCTCTCTCGCGCGGGCTTCTGGGTTCGGACCCCGCGCCCGCCATATCCTTCATGAACGATCTCTTGAACACGGTTCTGGACCATCCCGGCGCTAAGAGCACTCTGGCCCTCCCCGCCATGACCTACGCCGACCTCCAGGAGATGAAAGACGGTTACATCGATTCGGCTGGCGACCGCGTGGATACCTCCGACCCGCGCTGCCAGAGCGTCAGCGGTTTTCTGGACAACCTGAAAGCGGGCACCTTGGAGGGTGTCTTCGGGCTTATCCCCACGACCTATGGTTACGCCGATCTGGAGGCTCTAGCCCTCAAGGGCTGGGACGAAGACGTCGCTCAGCAGATAGGGCTGGGCCAGCAAATGGTGGCAGAGCTCAGCGGCCGCGCAGACAATGCCGGCTTCTTCCCACCGGATTTGGGTTTCTACGACGGGCTCATCCCGGCTGTACAGGCATCGGGTATCCGCTACACAGTGCTAAAGCAGGATTCCCTCGCCGCGACTAAAGAGGGCAGCAAGTACCTGGATGGGCCGACCCTGGCTCAGCCGCTCAGCTTCGGCACGACCCAGCAAGGCCAGGTCACCGGCTTCGTGGTGGATGGCCGCGTCTATTCGTTCCTGCAGGATGAGGCGCCATCGCTTCCGCCGCACCAGGTCCTACAGAACATCATGGCGGAGCTGGGTGTTCTGGCGGAAGAATTGCCCAATCAACCGCGTGTCTGCACCTTGCTCTTCCCCGACAATTTCGCGCCCGGGCCTGCAGTCCTGGAGCAGCTCTACGCCGCGGTTGAGGGCGCATCCTGGTTGAATCCGGTCACTCTGGACGAGGCCTACTCCACCTTTGCTGCTGCTCCGCCCGCCCTGGATCTGCCTTCTCTGGGGCAGACCGACTCCAGTTACCTGACACGGCTCTCGCCCACGCGGGATTTGACCCTGGCTTTCCAGAGGCTCCTGCTCGCAGGCAATCCGCTCATCGACCGGCTGAACCAGGCTCTCCTCCGGGCAGAGAGCTCCGATTTCCTGGAGCCCTCGGACCCTTCCTCCGGCGATACGTATCTCAAGAGCCTCGAGGCAGGGGTAAGGGACCAGATGAGTCAGATATCTCTGGGTATCGGCGGCTCCATAACCCTGTCAAGCCAGCGGGGAAATATCCCTGTGCTAGTGACTAATAAGAACGATTACGCGGTCAAAGCCACCCTGCGCGTACACGGTTCGAACGTGGAATTCCCAGAGGGAGATGCCATGCGCGTAGTCATCAACCCCAAAGAGAACCGCTTCGAGTTCCCGGTGATCGTAGCCCCCGGAGGCTCCCAGGTGAACATATCGGTGGAGCAGGATGGGCTGCTGCTCGACACTTCCAACATGAAGATCAAGACGAGCAGCATGAACACGCTGGCCGTATGGCTCCTGTTCGTGGTGTTGTTCCTGCTGGCCGCCGTCGCCCTGATAAAACGAGCGCGCCGCCGGACGCCCGAGAGCCGCGAGAGCAGTAAGGCCTAGAGGGTGTCCAGGTTACCCGAGACCGAGGCGGTTCAGGTTGACGTTAAGGCCTTTACCCGGAACGCGGGCATCATGGCCACGGGCACCATAGTAAGCCGCTTGACCGGTTTCCTGCGCTACGCATCGCTCGCCTACGTGCTCGGGCTCACACTGCAATTCGGCAAGACCAATCTCCCCAGCACCTACAGCCTGGCCAACTCCCTGCCCAACATGATCTTCGACCTCATCATCGGGGGGGTGCTCTCCTCACTCTTTATCCCCGTCTTCGTGGAGTACCTGTCCTCCAAGGGCGAGAAGGAGGCGTGGTTCGTCGCCAGCGCGGTCACCAATATCTCCCTGATCCTGCTGGGCGCCGTCACGGTGCTGGGCATCTTCATCAGCCCGCTCATCATCCGGCTGATGACCGTCTTCGGCTCCTACTCGTCGGGTGACGTGACCACGCAGGTGGTGCGGGACCAGGCCTCTTTCTTCCTGCGGTTCTTCATGCCGCAAATAATCTTCTATGGCCTGGCTGCCATCTTCACCGGCCTGCTCAATTCGCACAAGCACTTCACCGTGCCCGCTTTCGCCCCGACCGTGAACAACCTGGCGGTGGTGGCCACCGTCATCATTTTCCATTTCCTGCCAGGGCCGCGCGACAACAACCTCCACCTGGCCGTCCTGGGCGTGGGAACCACAGTGGGAGTGGCGCTGCAAGCCCTGGTGCAGATACCGCCGCTCATCAAGCGGGGCGTGCGGTATACGCTTACCCTGGCGCTGCGGCATCCCGCGGTACGCAAGATCGGACGGCTGGCCATACCTCTGCTCGGGTACATCCTGCTGTGGCAGATCAGCACCTGGTTCGTCTTCGCGCTAGCCATCAAGAAAGATGGCGGCGTGCCTTCCTATCAGTACGCGCAGATGTTCTTCCAGCTCCCCTATGGGATCTTCGCCGTCTCGGTGATAACTGCGCTCTTCCCCACCCTCTCGGAGCAGGCGGCCTTCCGACATATGGACGAGTACAAACGCACCCTGTCACTGGGTATCCGGGCCACCGCTCTCGTCATCGTCCCGGCCTTCGTGGGCTACGTGCTCCTGGCGCAGCCCATCATACGGTTGCTCCTGCAGCACGGGTTCTTCAAGGCGGGCGACACCGACGTGCTCACAAGTGTGCTGCTCTTCTTCTCCCTGGGCCTGGTGCCCTACTCCATCGATATGCTTCTGACCAAAGGCTTCTATGCCCTGCAAGACACCCGCACCCCTATGATCATCAATTGCTTTGTGGTAGCCGTGAATATTGGCGCCAACTACCTCTTCTTCCGCCTGATGGGCATCAAAGGATTGGCCCTCGGCTTCAGCACAGCCTACCTCTTCTCCATGGCCCTGGACTGGACAGTGCTGCGTAAGAGGATCGGGGGGATGGGCGGGCGGCGCATCGCCGACTCGTTCTTGAGGATTGCGCTATCCGCTGGCCTCATGGCACTTCTGGTCTTCGGCGTCTCCTGGGCGCTGGACCGCAGCGCCGCCACCGGCATCGGTATGGACCTCCTGAGGGTATTCCTGCCCTTGCTGCTGGGGGGCGCCGTTTACTTCGTGGCCGCCTCCGCTTTAAAGACGCCCGAGATGCAGATGGTGCGGAGCCTCGCCACCTCGGTACGCGCGCGCCTGAAGGACGCAGGAAGGGCTAGAAATCGCGGTTGAGCGGCGCTTCGGTGCTTAAGGAAACCATCTCGAGCGGCCGAAACATAAGCGAGAAAGTCGCAGTAGCTGTATCGACGCCCCATCTGGGAGAAGCGGAGCAGCAGCATGGACAGGCCCCGAATTATCGAGGCTATCATGGCCGAGGGTGGCCAGGTGGCAGATTACCTCATGAAGATAGCCATGGTCTTCATCTTCCTGGCGCTGCTGCTCACCCAGGCGGTGCCCATAATCATCAACCACTTGAACATTGGGAGCGTCGCCGGCTCCGCAGCCACCGAAGCCGTGAAGGCTCTTCGTGCGCAGCGGAACGACGACCCGGCCGCCCTCGCCAAGACCGTTCAGGATTACCTGTCGGAGAAGGGCGCCAGGCTGGCGGGGTCCATCGAAGTCGGCGAAACCGAGATAAGGGTTCCGGTGAAGAAGATACGAGAGACGTTCCTCTTCAGTCACGTAAGTTTCCTCTGTCAGTACGTGGAAGCGGACGCCGTGGGCGTAGATACGAAATAGCAGACAGGCGCCGCGTTTCCCTGACCTCCGGATAAGCCTCTGGACCGCCTCGGTTTCGGCGCGGAAGCGGCAGCGTCGTGATGTTCTGCGCGCGGTTGACATTGGCGAAGTCCTGTCTCGGGGTCTCATTGCCGGAAAACATTTAGAGCATTCCCGCGCCGGTGACGGGAATAAGAGCGTAGGCCTCCCGGGCCGAGAGCATGTCCGTGGACCGGGAACCCGCCCGGACGAAGATATTCCCCCGCGATGGCATAGGATTGCGTGATGATCTCGACCCCGACCTTTTCCTTATCGATGTGCATGTAGCCTCTTTCCCTGCAAGCATTTCTCTTAAGGCGCCCGGGTTTCCTAATGGAGCCCGCATGGGGCATCGTGCGATTCTTGCCGCTGCGCGGGGCATTAAGATTTAGAGGTGGAGCGCGAAATGGACGTGCAGACGATTGGAAGCTGCGAGCTCGGCAGCCGCCAGCAGCAGCGCCAGGGCGCAGGGCAGAGGAGCGAGGCGCGCAAGAACCGGACCGGAGGCCCATTCCCTCAGGCAATAGAGGAGAAGCAGGTTCAGGGCGAGGAAGGTTCCGATGATACTAAGGGCGAGCAGGATCTGAGCGGGTTGGAACAACGCAGCCGGGTGTAACAGGAAGAGCAGGCAGAGAGCCGCGAGCACGACCACCACAGCCACCATGCGCCGCAGCCCGAAGAGACTCCGATCATGCGACTCTCCGAAGACATAACGGTTGAAGAAGACCGCCAAAGGAACGGCCAATCCTGCGCCCCCGGCCAGGCCCGACAGGAAGCGGATCACGTTGCCCGTCTCGCGCAGTCCCGCATAGGAGCTCAGACCATCGAAGGCGAGAAATCCTATGCCGGCGCCGCAGGCGATGAGCACGGACCTGCGGGGCCAACCGGCTCCACGCTTGCCCGGGAGCGTCAACACCAGCAACACCAGGAAGAAGGCCGCGAGCAGCCCGGCATCACGGGCACAGACCGGCATGCTGCGCACCCCGAAGCTTATGGAGCGCTCCGGCAACTGGTGGCAGAGGGCGAACCCTAGCTGCCTGATGAAGCTGTTGAGAATCTCCATGGAACACCTCTTCCCCACTATAGACGATTACGGGGGCTGATTCCTCCCCGCGTGCAATTCTCGAACGCCCCTAGCGCTTGCACCAAGGGGTTCCGCTTGGCACAAGAACGTGCAGGGGCTGTTTCAGGCGCGGGGCAGAGTGCGCATGGAGTATAGCGTCACCAGCAGAAATCCCAGCCCCAGGACTGTAGCCGCCGCCCCGAACCAGAGGAGCGTTCGCCCCTGCCCCGGATCGACGCCGGGCAGAAAAGACCAGGCCAGGAGCCAGGGGCCCATCAGCGAATAGAGAATCGCCTGGTTGAGCCGGATATTTCGCATTTCCCTGAAGATGGCGAGGTAGGCGGGTATTCCTGCGACGACCGCCAGCGTGAAGGCCATGATAAAACCGATGTAGGCACGAGAGGTGAAGAAGCCGTAGAGGATACTCGGGGTCATTCCCGCGGCCAGCATGAGCACAAGGCCCATCCAGGCCACCCGAAGGTTCCACACTGCCGGCCGTAGCTTCTCAGGAGCCTCGGGCTCCGCCGCAGGCAGAGGTTGCATAAAAAGGCACCGGGAACAGAGAAACCGCGCTCCCTCCGGCAAATCCGGCGGGGGCTCCAGATGCCGCCCGCACCCTCCGCAGACCATCTCCCCTTCCATATGTTTCACCTTTAACCGCGAGATTCGAGATACCCGCCAACCGGGTATTTCCCTCATGAATGCTACCAAAAAAGCGGCGGAAGCCCAATCCCACTTGCTCGGTTTCCGCAGTGTCCCGGGCCTTCTCGGAGCTTCCCCCGTGGAAGCAGTAGCTGTTCCCCCGCGACTTCACATCTTGTAGATGGGACAGCCGGGGCAGACACACCTCTTCTTATCGATGGCAAGGTGCTGGCCCCCCCTGGCGCAATAAACCCTGGGGCCGTTCTGACCGGGGTAATCGGGGCGGGGCATTTGGCGCACTTGCAGAGCAGGCTGCTCATGCCGATCATAGCGCGCCTGACAGCGGATTTAGGCGGCCCCGGCTTCGCCTGCCTTTCTGCGGCTGTTCAGACATAGGTCTCTTCTCTCTCTTTCCGGCTAATCGATATATCCCCAGCGCGCCGCGGCCTGAAACGAAGGCCGGGGAGGAGTGCAAGGGCAAGGAATGCGCCGTCCAGAAATGGCATATTCTGGGATATGCTTGACTTGCTCCGCTATAGCACCATAATGCCTGCGGATAGTTTATAATCTATTGGGATGTCGGGGTGTAGCGCAGCTTGGTTAGCGCGCGGCGTTCGGGACGCCGAGGTCGGAGGTTCAAATCCTCTCACCCCGACCATATTCTTTCTTGCGCCGGCATCTTGCGCCGCGCAGGAGCGCGCCCTTCGGGGAAGCCCGGGGGTCGGAGGTTCAAATCCTCTCACCCCGACCACATTCTTTCTTGCGCCGCGCAGGCGAGAAGGTATTGGAATGGTTGCGCGGCCGCATCGCCGGACACACGCACATGTCTTTCGAGTTCGTCGATCTGCGCAACATACCCCTTCCTTTTTGATACCAGGAGGCCCCACCCTCCCATGGCGAGATAACCCCGGAGGCCACAAGCTGGGCGAAGCAAGTCGAGGGCGCTGACGGCTTCGTCTTCGTCACCCCCGAGTACGATAACGGTTACCCGGCTGTTCTCAAGAATGCCATTGATTACCTGTACAACCAGTGGGACCATAAGCCGGGCACTATCGTGAGCTACGGCGGCTGGGCGGCGGGCTATCGCCGCGCCCAGCAGCTGAGGCACGTCATGGTCGAGCTGAAGATGGTTGCCGTGCGCGAACAGGTCGGCATCATCTTCATACCCGGCGGCGTCCCCAATCTGGACGACGGGCCCGGATCCACCAGCATCGAGATGCTTGAGCAAAATCTCGAGAAAGTGGTGAACGAGTTGTTGTGGCGGGCCGCCATACTTGGACCCGCCCGGTGCCAGTCCCCTCGGTATAATCCTTGATTGTTTGTAAGTCCCTCCCGCCAGCCTATACAATAGGCAAAGGATTGGCTGCACCGTGCGGCTCGGGAGTTTGATAGGCGAATAATGGTTACGCCGGGGCTCTTACTCATAAACGTCTTCTTCATCTGGGGCAGTGCCATTCTATTCAGCTTGATACTGAAATGGCGCTTGCCGGTTCCGCTCTGGGCGGGGCTGGTCTTCGGCAGGCTCCTCTGGATCGCCGGATCGCTCCTCGCCATCCAGGTCACAGCCGAAAGGCGGCGGCTGCGCCGGGGCACCGCCCGGTCCGGCACCCACCTCATGGGGCTGGTCGCCCATCCCTTCGCGACTAGCCGCCTGATGATGAACCTCGGAATAGCCCTGGCTTTCAGGTCATGGGTTACCTTGGTCATCGCCATCCTGCTCTACCCCACGTACACCCTCCTGGCCAAGCGACGCCGCAGCGCACTCTCTGTGAATCGCCGGCAGCTGGAGAGCTTGCGCCGCAATTACAGCCCGGGCCGGCTCCGGCGCTAGGCGCAAGGCGGGAAGAGACCGTGCAAGATCTGTCCGCAGAACTCGTGAGGCGTTTTTTCTACTACCCAACGCCCACGCCTGAACTGATGCCGCCTCCGCTCTGGGCTGCGGGCTCCCGTGAGGTCTGGATGCGGGCTTCAGACGGAACACGTCTCCACGCGCTCTGGTGGCCGCAGCCGGCCGGCGCGCCGGTGATCCTCTTCTTCCACGGCAACGCTCAGAATGATTTTGCCTGGGCACTGGTGCATCAGGACCTCGAGCCGCTGGGCTGCCGCATGTTACTGCCGGACTACCGCGGCTACGGAAAGAGCGAGGGCAGGCCGTCGGAGCAAGGACTTTATCTGGACGGCAAGGCCGCCCTGGACTGGCTCGCATCTGAAAGCGTGGCGGAGAGCGAGATAATCCTCTTTGGGAAATCGCTGGGCGGCGGAGTAGCCTGCCACCTGGTGCCCGAGCGCCCTTTTCTGGGGCTGGTGCTTGAGTCTACCTTCACGTCCATGAAGAGCGTGGCTAGCCGCCTCCTCCCCTTCGCGCCGGCCAACGTGCCCCTTCCCGAGACATATCCCTCCGCGGAGAAGCTGGCCCGCAAGGCGTGTCCGCTGCTGGTCATACACGGGACGCTCGACACGCTCGTTCCCGTGGCCGAGGGGAACGCGCTCTACGGGTTAGCGCCGCCCCCCAAGAAGCTGTATCTGGTGGAGGGCGCAGGCCATAACGATGTGTCCCTGGTGGCGGGCTCCGACTATGCACGGAATATTGGCGCGTGGCTCGGCTCCATCAAGAGCGAGAGTCAACCTGCATAGCGCCCGGTCGGGAGAGGAGGCTTGTGGCCTAGTTGGGAGATTCGAGGTCCCAGTACCAGCGGCCGCTGCGCTTGAGAACAGGGAAGGCCAATACCTCCGACTCAGCATCCTTCTCCGTGAAGGTCTGCATCTTGGTTTCGCCGTTCTCTTGGTACTTCAGGGTGCCCCAGTAATACACCTTGGCCTTGTCCGAGCCCTCCGAGACCGTCTTGTAGAAGACCTCGACCAGCTCGGTTCCCGTGTAGCCGAAGGCGGACTTGAACCCGGACTCAATACTGGTTATCAGCATGTCCTCCAGTTCCTGCTCGGAGAGGTCGGGCATGAACTCCCTTATCTGGGCTATATACTCCGGCGGGATGGCATCGAGCGCCACCTGGAAATCCCCCTTCGTCGCTCCCCGGAGAACCTGGTCCACCAGTCTCTCCTGGTCGTTATGGGGGCCGGCCTGTATGCTGCCGCACCCCGCCAGTATCGCGGGCACCAGCAGAAGCACGCCGAGAGCTATCGCTATCCACATAGACCTGTGTCGCATCTTCTCCTCCGAAGTCCTTTCATCCGTGGTTTCCCGCTCGCGCGCCTAATCTGCATTATAGCGTGTGGGGGAAGGGCATACCTCGATATATGCCGGCCGGGGCGGGTCTTCTCCCGAAAGGCCCCGTCCCTGCGGGACGGGGCTTGGTGAGCCATAGTCGGGCAAGCCGGGCTCTATACGTCCGCCATGGTGCTCGAGAGATAATCGTCGTAGGCTGACATGTCCAGGAGCCCGTGTCCGGAGAAGTTGAAGAAGATGTTCTTCGCCTCCCCGCTCTCCCGGCACTTAACGGCCTCATCGATGGCCGCTTTGATGGCGTGGGAGGTCTCCGGAGCGGGGATCATGCCCTCCGCGCGCGCGAAGGTGATCGCGGCTTCAAAGACTTCGCGCTGGTGGTAAGCTACCACCTCCATGTGCCCGTTCTTCACCAGGTTGCTGATAATGGGAGAGTCGCCGTGGTAGCGCAGGCCACCGGCGTGCGAGGCCGGGGGCACGAAATCGTGGCCCAGTGTGTACATGAGTAACATGGGCGCCATACCCACGGAGTCGCCGAAGTCGTATTCGTAGAGCCCTTCCGAAAGTGTCGCGCAGGAAGAGGGCTCAACCGCCACCAGCCGGATATCCTTACCGTCCAGCCTGTCTTTCAGGAAAGGAAGCGCGGTTCCGCCCAGGTTCGAACCGCCCCCGCAACAACCGATAACCACATTGGGGAACTCGTCGATGAGCTCGAAAGCCTTCTTGGCCTCCAAGCCTATGACCGTCTGATGCATGAGCACGTGGTTCAGCACGCTCCCGAGAGAGTACTTGGCTCCCTCCTTCACCGCCACCTCAATGGCCTCCGAGATCGCAATGCCCAGGCTGCCCGGGCTGTCGGGATCCGCCTCGAGTATCTTGCGTCCAGCCTCAGTGGTCATGCTGGGGCTAGGCGTGACCTTCGCTCCCCAGACCTCCATCATGGAGCGGCGGTAGGGTTTCTGCTGGTAGCTCACCCTTACCATGTAAACCTGGAGTTCCAGGCCGAAAAAGTTGCAGCCCATGGCCAGGGCCGCGCCCCACTGGCCTGCGCCCGTCTCCGTGGTGAGCCGCTTGATGCCCTCCTGCTTGTTGTAGTAGGCCTGAGCCACCGCGGTGTTGGGCTTGTGGCTGCCGGCGGGCGATACGCCTTCGTTCTTGTAGAAGATCTTGGCCGGCGTCTGCAGCGCCTTCTCCAGGCGATACGCCCGGCAGAGGGGGGTCGGCCTCCACATCTTATAGATCTCACGCACCTCGCCCGGTATCTCGATGTACCGCTCCTGGCTCATCTCCTGCATGATGAGGCCCATGGGGAAGAGGGGCGCCAGGTCATCGGGCCCGATGGGTTCCCGCGTGGCAGGATGAAGCGGGGGGGCCAGGGGTTCGGGCAGATCCGGCTGCACATTGTACCAGGCCTCCGGGACATCCTTCTCTCCAAGGATTATCTTTCTGTAATCGGTCATCTTCTCTCCTTTCCGTCCCCTGTATCCTTATCCGGGGCACCGCTCGGCTCTCAACAATTCTCGAACAATAATGAAAGGCCGCGGGATTTCCAGTCTGCCCGCGGCCTTTAAGGCTCGTTCTCTATTGCTCAACCAAGGCCGGAAAATGGGCAGGCCTTACCGCGGCGGGTGCGCCACCACCAGATGAACTCGTTCGCGATAATATCCTTCGCCACTTCTTCCTGCCTCCATACACAGGTGTTGATGATGGTATATACTGGCACGGCCTGTGGGTATTGTCAACGGGCCGGCGGGCCGGCAATTCACCTCTGGTGTGCTTCCAGCGCCAGGTACGGGAGATAAATTTATGCCAGCAAGGGTTCAGACCTTCCTGTTACTTGGTTGGCGCGGTGGGCGCGCTTCAGTTGCTCGCAGGCGAGGTGTGCGAGGCGCTGCGGCTCGGGCAAGCGGTATCCGCGGGTCAAGGCCAGCGTCACCTGAATGGCACTCTCCAGGTCGATGCGGTGGCCCACCGAGAGGAAGATCGGCTTCACGCCCGTGCGTGTGCGGAGGGCCGCGCCCACCCGGCGGCCCAGATACATGAGAGGAGTCCAGTCACCGCGCACCGGTCCGGGTTCTTCATACTCCCCCACCAGCACGGACTTGGCGCAGCCGATAGTGGGCCTGCCCGCTATCAACCCCAGGTGGCTGGCAAGCCCTATGCCGTAGGGATGTGCCACACCCTGACCGTCCGCTAGGATCACATCCGGCTCGCATTCCATCGCCTGCAGGGCGGGGATGAGCGCCGGCAGCTCGCGGAAGGAGAGCAGGCCCGGTACGTAGGGGAACCTCAGAGGCCCTTCGCTCGCCCGCTGCTCCACCACGGACAGCTCCGGCACGCTGCAGCAGACCGCGGCGGCCAGCGCCAGCCGGTCGGTTCTCAGGTAGGATACGTCCGTACCCAGCACCAGCCGGACCTTCTCCGGGCGCAGGGGCGGCGCCTCCTCCACTTGTACGCGCAGTAAGCGCTGCACGTCCCGCGCCTCGGAGGGACTCAAATCAAAGGGGTGGGTCAGGGTGATTCGCAAGGGTTCTTCCCGGTTCGCGGGTCCAGGCCGCCGGCTCCGCGACTCAGCACTCGTGCCGGGGATGCGTCCGCACGTGCTGCATGGCCTTGGCGACCGCCACGGTCACGTCCGTCTTGAACTGGGCCTCCAACTCGTTCACCTTGGTGAAGGCATAGCCCTTGTCCGTAACCGCGTACTTGGGCGGCAACTGGTTCAAGGCCAGGGCTTTCACGTCGAGCCTGCAGTGCTCACAGCCGCAGGGCGCATCGTCGTTTCCGTAGAGTTCCTCGATGGTGGAATCGACCAGGTCCTCCATATAATTCCTGAGCTGCATCATCGCTCCTTTGGAACGCTCTTTGGAAGTCGCCCGCCGTGGTGTTATAATACCACCGTTTGGCGCACACCGCCTGCTCTCGCGCCCGAGGCGAGGGCCCAATAGTCCAAAGGAGGTACTTTAATGCGCGCCTATGAAGTCATGTTCGTCATCCGTCCCGACTTGGAACAGGAACAGTTCGAGGCCGTGGTCCAGCGTTTCTCGGACCAGATCGGCACCGGCGGAGGCCAGGTCGAGAAGACGGACATCTGGGGGAAGAGACGGCTCGCCTATCCCATCAAGCATTTTGAGGAGGGCTTCTACGTCCTCGTCAACTTCCAGGCAGACAACCCCGTCATCGAGGAACTCGACCGCACCATGGCCATCTCCGACGAGATCATCCGCTTCAAGATCCTGCGCCGGGTGGCGTGATAGTGGGCGTTACGGGATGTCTCACTCCCCTGATATGATAAGGAGAGTGCGGTCTCTGGTGAGTCCGGGAACAGGAGGGGCAGCATGGCAAGTCTGAACCGTGTGATCTTGATAGGCAATCTCACGCGCGACCCCGAGCTCCGGTACACGCCGAACGGCGTGCCGGTCTGTACGCTGCGGCTGGCCGTGAATCGCAACTTCAGCAACCAGCAGGGTGAGCGGGAGACGGATTACTTCAACGTCATCGCCTGGAGGCAGCGGGCCGAGCTCTGCGCCGAGTATCTATCCAAGGGCCGTCCGGTGGCCGTGGAGGGCCGCCTGCAGAGCAGGAGTTGGGAGACGGACGAGGGCCAGAAGCGCTCCATCATCGAGATCGTGGCTGACAACGTGGTCTTCCTGGGCAGACGCGGTGAGCGCGAGGACGACCTGGCCGAGATGGGCGCGTCCAACCTCGCCGGAGGCGATACATCCGGCATTGACGGCGTGGACGACTTCGGCAGCGGCGACGACATAATCTTTTAGCAACGCGAAAAGGAGGCTTTGATCAGATATGGCGAAACCGGTTTATTTCAGGAAGCCCCGGCGGAAGTTCTGCCGGTTCTGTAAAGACAAGGTTGAGCACATCGACTACAAGGACTTGACCACCCTGCGGGCTTTCATCTCCGATAAGGGCAAGATCAAGCCCCGCCGGTCCACGGGCACCTGCGCGCAGCATCAGAAGAAGCTGGCCCAGGCTATCAAGAACGCCCGCGAAGTGGCGCTCGTCCCTTACACCTCGAAGCAGTAAGAATACGCCAAAACACCGGGTTTAAAGCCAAGAAATTCGGGTTCCGCGGTTCCCCCGCATTTGTTATACTTGGGGAGCCGTTCCCCTTTGAGGGGTACATTTTGGGATAATCGGAGGCCTTCCACTCTTGAAGATAATTCTGACCGGCGATGTAAAGGGCTTGGGCTCCAGGGGCGATGTTCTGGAGGTCAAGGATGGCTACGCCAACAACTACCTTATTCCCAAGGGCCTTGCGGTGCGCGCGACCAAAGGCCTTCTCACCGAGACCACCCAGGTGAAAGGGGCCAAGATCCGGCACGAAACCCGGGAACTCGAGCACCTCCGGGAGATGGCCGAGGTCATCACCGCGCTGGACCTGGAACTGGAGGCCAAGGCAGGGCCGGAGGGCCGGCTATTCGGGGCCATCACCGCCAAGGATATCTCCGAACTGCTCAAGGAGAGATCCGGCCTCGATATCGACCGTAAGAAGATCCACCTGGATGAGCCCGTCAAGACCTCTGGGTTCCATGAAGCCCACCTGAGGTTGCACCCTGACGTCGAGGCCGTCGTCCATTTGAAGGTCGTTCCCAAGGACTAGACCGAATCCAAAGTTTCTTGTCACTAGGCACTGCTATCTTTAAGGCAAAGGCCGACTAGGAGGTCAGAATGTCCACCGCTTTGCAGGCGTTCACCCGTCACGATAGGGTGCCCCCCTACAGCATCGAGGCCGAGCAGTCCGTCCTCGGCTCCATGCTGATAAGCCGCGACGCCCTGGGTGACGTCACTGAAGTAGTCCGGCCCGAGGATTTCTATAAGGAAGCACACTGCAAACTCTTCGAGGTTCTCTCCGAGCTGTATGCAGAGGGAGAGCCGGTGGACCCCGTCACCGCGGCGGAGCGGCTCCGCAACAAAGGCCTCCTGGAAGCGGTGGGCGATAGGCCTTACCTGCACAGCCTGGTGAGCTCGGTTCCCACTCCGGCCAACGCCCGTCACTACGCCGAGATCGTGGAGAAGATGTCGGCCCTGCGCAAGCTCATTGACGCCGCGGCACAGATCGCGGCCATCGGGTACGAAGTGCCTGAAAGCCTGGAGGACGCGCTGGATCAGGCAGAGAGCCTCATCTTCAGCGTCGCCCAGAGGCAGCGCTCCGAGATGTTCGTCTGCATCAAGGACCTCCTGGCGGATACCTTTGAGGAGATCGAGCGGCTCTACGAGCACGGTGCCGGCATCACCGGGCTTTCCACCGGCTTCCACGACCTGGACCGACTTACCGCCGGACTGCAGCCCTCCGACCTGGCCGTAATAGCGGCCCGTCCCTCGGTCGGAAAGACGAGCCTGGCCCTGAACATCGCCGAGCATGTGGCCATAGAGGAGAGAAAGCCCGTGGCCATCTTCAGCCTGGAGATGAGCCGTAAGGAAGTGGTGCAGCGCATGCTCTGTTCCCAGGCCAGGGTGGACAGCCAGTCGCTGCGCACTGGCCGCCTGAAGGACGCGGACTGGCCTAAGCTTTCGCAGGCGGTCGGGAGGCTCGCCGAGGCCCATATCTACGTGGACGATAACGCAGGCATCGGCATCATGGAGATGCGCTCCAAGATTCGCCGCCTGATGGCTCGCTGTCCGCTCAGCCTCATCATCGTGGACTACATCCAGCTCATGAACTTCGGAGGCCGAGCCGAAAACCGGCAGCAGGAGATATCAGCTATCTCCCGCGCTTTGAAGATCATAGGGCGCGAGTTCGGCATACCCGTGGTGGCCCTCTCCCAGCTGTCGCGCGCCTCCGAACAGCGCACCAACCACCGCCCTATACTCTCGGACCTGCGTGAGTCCGGGGCTATCGAACAGGATGCTGACCTCATCATATTCATCTACCGCGACGAGATGTACGACCCGGAAACGGAGGCCAAGGGCATTGCCGAGCTGCACGTGGCAAAACACCGCAACGGCCCTACGGGAGAGGTGAAGCTGTCCTTTTTGCAGAATTACGCGAAGTTCGCCTCCATGGCCCGTCTGGAATCCTAGGGCCCACTTAGTCCGGCAGGACAGACACCGGCTATCAATTCCCCGGGAAGTTTGCTAGCCTTCTTTATGTTGTCGTTTTTCCGCACGCAAGGACAAGGGGTGTTTGCAGGCGATGAAAGGCTATCTAGGCGTAGATGTCGGGTCCGTGAGCACCAACCTGGTTATAATCGACGAAGCCGGCAATGTCATCACCTCCGTGTATCGCCGCACCATGGGCCAGCCTATCCAGGCGGTCCAGAAAGGCCTGCGCGAACTGGGCGAGAGTCTGGACCGGGAGGTGGAGATCGTGGGTGCCGGCGCTACGGGCAGCGCCCGCTACCTGACCGGTGTAATCATCGGCGCGGACGTGGTGAAGAACGAGATAACCGCACATGCCGTCGCCGCCATCCACGTGGTACCTGAAGTCATGACCGTCTTCGAGATCGGCGGCCAGGACTCCAAGATAATCTTCATCCAGGACGGCGTGGTCGTCGATTTCGCCATGAATACCGTATGCGCAGCGGGCACCGGCTCCTTCCTCGACCACCAGGCGGCCCGCCTCGGCATCGCCATCGAGGAGTTCGGAGATTATGCATTGCAGGCGGAGAACGGTGTGCAGATAGCCGGCCGCTGCTCGGTCTTTGCCGAGTCCGACATGATCCATAAGCAGCAGGTAGGCCACCCCACCACTAACATCATCTTCGGCCTCTGCCAGGCCCTCGTCCGCAACTACCTGAACAACCTGGCTAAGGGCAAACGTATAGAGGAACCCGTGGTCTTCCAGGGCGGAGTGGCTGCGAACGTGGGTATGAAGCGCGCCTTCGAGGAAACCCTGGGCATCAATATCTCGGTGCCTCACCACTACAACGTCATGGGAGCCATCGGAGCCGCGCTCCTGGCGCAGGAGGAAACCGCTGCCCAGACCCGCTTCCGGGGCTTCCAGGTCACCGACATGGACTTCGCCACCTCCAGCTTCAACTGCGACGGCTGCTCCAATACTTGCGAGGTCGTGAAGATCCAGATGGAGGGGGATACGCTGGCCCGCTGGGGCGGGCGTTGCGGCAAGTGGGAGATCGAGACACGCCGGCGCAAAGAAGAAGCCCGTACCTAGCCGCCGCCTGCAGGCAAGGGGTGTGACCTCGTTGATGCGTTGGATAGCGCCACGTCCAAGCAATTCGACCCTCCGCTCCGGACTTCATGGCCTGTTGTCGTCGGCGGCTGATATCATCGGGCCATGAGCCGGATCCTGGACTTGCAGGACAGATTCCAGACGCTTGCGAGCGCGGCCCAGTATGATGTTTGCGCGGGCGGCGCGCCGCCGACTCGCACCGCGAAGCGCGAGCGCGCGGCCCGCTTCTTCTACCCGAGCAGGGTCTCGGGAGGTAGCAGGGTCATGCTCCTGAAGATCCTCCTCACCAATCGCTGCGCCAACGACTGCGGTTACTGCGCGAACCGCCAGGAGCGTGCCCGCCGCTACTGCTCCTTCCGTCCCCAGGAACTCGCCTCTCTCTTCATGGATTTCTACCGCCAGCGGCGAGTCTCCGGCCTTTTCCTGAGCTCTGCCATCCCCGACAGCCCCGACCGCACCATGCAGGAGATGATCGAGACCGTGGAGATCCTGCGCCTCAAGCACCAGTTCAAGGGGTATATCCACCTGAAGGTGCTGCCGGGCTGCTCCGAGCACCTCGCGCGCGAGGCCTGCCGGCTGGCGAGCCGGGCTTCCATCAACCTGGAGGTGCCGAACGCGCCGCGCCTGCGCGAGCTGTCTATGGTGAAAGATTTCCAGAACGACCTGGTGATCCGGCTGGGTCTTCTGAAGGAGATGGAGGAAGAGGGCCTTCTGCCGGATGGCCATACCACGCAGTTCGTGGTGGGGGCAGCGGGTGAGTCAGACGCGGAGATACTGGCGACGGTGCGCGACCTCTACGAAACCAAGGGGCTGCGGCGCGCCTATTTCAGCGCTTTCAACCCCATCAGCGGGACGCCTCTCGAAGGCATCCCGGCGGAGAACCCCTGGCGCCAGCACCGTCTCTACCAGGCGGACTTCCTGAGCCGCTTCTACGGTTTTGACCTGGCGGAGATCCCCCTGGATGAGAAGGGGCGGCTCGCCCTCGACAGCGACCCCAAGATGGCCTGGGCGGCAGCGCACCCCGAGTTCTTCCCCCTGGAGATTAACCGGGCGGAGCGTGAAGAGCTGCTGCGCGTACCGGGCGTCGGCGTGGTGGGGGTTGAGCGCATCCTGCGAGCTCGCCGGGAGGCGAATCTAAACAGCCTGGATCAGTTGAAGAAGCTGAAGGTGATCACCGGCCGCGCCGCGCCTTTCCTGCTGTTGAACGGGCGCCAGACAGTCCCCGTAGTGAAGCGGCGAGCCACCGGCCACACCCAAGTCAAGCTACAGCAGCTTTCGTTATGGGATGAAATGGCCCAGGACGGCACGGAACATCCGCTGGCCGGAGCGGCCGGTTAATCCAGCCACGGAGGTCTGTCGGGCGGTTCAGGTCTCGCGCAGGATTATCTTATGATCGAGCAGCTTCACTTCTTTGATCCTGGCGGAAACCAGCTTCTGATCCCCAAAAACGCCAGTTAAAAGTATCTTTCCTTCCTCGAGACGCAGGTCCACTACGTCCTCCATAAGTTCTTCCAGCTCACCGTCGCGTTCGACGTAAACCATCGCCTCACACATTCTCTATCCCTCCAAGGCCTTTCCGCCGTCTCCTTCCAGAAGCAGCTGCTTCACCAGGCTCACGGCCTCCTGGATCAATTTCGGCAAAGGAATAACCGACATGCCCACCACATCCAGCTTTGGGTGGGTGAGCGGAATCAGGACCTTCCTTGCTTTGGACCCCGCGATAGCCACCGCCATCGCCGGCGTCAATTCGCCCATCATGGAGTTGGGCACTACTATGGAGAGCGACCCCATGACTACCGCTGCTTCAGGTATGCTCACGACTATAGCGTTCTCTCCCGTGGCGCCCCGGTTCGCCCGCGCCTTCATCATGTTCCCCGTGGAGATAGCATTGGTCCCGAGCGCCATTATCTCAGCCTTCTCGCCCAACTCTCCCCGGAGCTGGCTAACTATCTCCTGCCCGATAGAGCCCCCCATACCATCGACGACTGCTATGATCATGGATTGCTCCTAAAGCCAGGCCTCGAACTCGCCCGCAAAGGCCTTCTTCGGCCGTGCTCCCACGAGCCTCTTCTGGACCTCCCCCTCTTTGAAGAGGATCACGGTGGGGATGGACTGTATCTCGAAATCCCTGGCCCGGTTGGGGTTGTCGTCCACATTCATTTTGCAGACCTTTATCTTCCCGGCCCACTCCACCGCGAGTTCCTCGAGCACGGGAGCCATCATCCGGCAGGGTCCGCACCAGGGTGCCCAAAAGTCCACGAGTACCGCCCCCTCGGACTTCATAACCTCTTGCTCGAAGTTGTCGTCCGTTACGTCAACAATATTGTTCTCCATAGCTATCCTCCTTAACGTGCCCCCAATGGCGCGGGGCACAACAGTGCTTCACTCGTCCGCCTACTCGTAGCCGGTTCCTGCCGCCCGTTCGACATATCGCTGCGCGTTCATGGCTGCCTGAGCCCCTTCTGCGGCAGCCACGATAACCTGCTTGATGCTCCCGCTGCGCACATCGCCCGCAGCGAATATCCCCGGCACCGAGGTGGCAAAATCGGGCCCGGTGACGATGTAACCGCGTTCATCCAACTCTATCAGACCCTTCACCATTTCGGAATTCGGCTGGTTCCCTACATACATGAAAACGCCTTCCACGCGTACGGTGCTCTCAGCACCGTCCTCCACGCTCACTACGCGAGCCGCCTCTACCTTGCTGTCCCCTAGCACTTCGGCCAGATTCGATTTCCAGATGAACTCGATCTTGGGATTCGCGACGGCCTTCTCCTGCACTATCTTGGATGCCCTTAAGCGATCGCGGCGGTGAACCAGGTATACCTTGGAGGCGAAGCGGGTCAGGAAGACCGCTTCTTCCACGGCGGCGTTCCCGCCGCCCACCACCATAACCTGCTTGTCCTTGAAGAAAGCCCCGTCGCAAGTGGCGCAGTAGGAAACCCCGCGCCCGTGGAAATCCTCCTCGCCCGGCACACCTAGCTTGGCGGGCTTATGCCCGGTGGCGATTATCAGCGCTCTGGTCCGGAGATCGCCCTCATCGGTGCGGACCGTCTTCACCTCCGCGTCGTTTTCCACCACGTTAACGGGGTCGAATAACTTCATCTCCAACCCAAAACGCGCGGCCTGGCTGCGGAATTTCTCCATCAACGCCACCCCGTCGACGCCCTCGGGGAACCCGGGATAATTGTCGATGCGGTCCGTAGTGGTGGGCGAACCGCCCGGCGTCTTCTCCTCCAGGAGCAGGGCGTTGAGCCGCGCGCGCGCCACATATATGCCTGCCGTCAGCCCGGCAGGCCCCGCGCCGGCTATCAACACGTCATATGCCGGCTTCACG
The DNA here is from genome assembly GCA_023252035.1 of Actinomycetes bacterium. Lineage (GTDB taxonomy): Bacteria > Actinomycetota > Geothermincolia > Geothermincolales > JAHEXQ01 > JAHEXQ01. The sequence continues at coordinate 5,441 of JAHEXQ010000011.1, read as the reverse complement.
TCCAATCAGCTCCTTATTACTCAACTTCTTCTAGGACAATTGTATGATAAAAAAACCGCTGGATAACCCGCATGATTCAAATCATCTATCTCCTGTAAGAGTGCTTGACCCTTTTGTTACAGAATGCACAGGCAGCGCCGGCTCAGGGGGACTCCACGCAGAGCTCCTGGTATATCTCTACCCCGATGCTCATCCCCAGCTCAATGAAGTCCGGCCCGTACTCCTTACCCGTCCGGCTGCGAAAACTCGTTCTTATCCGTTCGATCACATTTATGCCAGGCTGGAAGCCTTTCAGCAGAGCCGGAAGCGGCACACCCGCTGGCTCCACCATATCCCAGAGGGTCGCGGCGAAATTATCGGGGCCCCAGCGGAACTTGTCGGCGTCATAGAGCGCATCGGAGAGAGCCTGCGCCCGCTCATCGTGGGTGGGAAGCTGCTCCTTGAAAGCCTCATGGTTAGCGATGGCCAGGCAGATGGCATCGCGCTCCCATTCCTCCAGGGCGAAATCGTGCAGGAGCCGGCGAGCCTCCACCGCCCCCTCCCGGGCATGGTTCTTCTTCTTGCGTTTGATATCGTGCAGCAAGCCGGCGAGGTATGCCGGGGTTACCAGCCTTCGCTCCTGGCCGCCGGCCGCCCCGGCCTCAATCAGGATGATGGCGCCTGTGTCGACGGCCACTTTGTAGCTATGCTGAAGGCCGTGCCCAAAGCCACCCTGCATCTCCTCCACTAGCTGCCGGCAGTGTTGCACCACGGGATCGGCATCGAAAAACCGGCGGGACCTCTCTACCTCCGCTGCCTTTTCGCGGTAGAACCGCGGCAGCCCGTGCTCGGCCACCACGCGCAGCGCGATCTCCCTGGCCATCTGGTAATCCGATCCCATCCGCCCCCCTTTCTAGTGCTCCCGGTAAGCCGCCCCGGTTGAATCGGTTCCTTATAGATTTTACAGGTTTACGCGCCCCGGCGGGTTGTTTTTTCGCGGTCATCGCGCTTTGACGCTTCGCCCGCCAGTGATAAGATTACCGCAATATCGCCAGGCGGTAAGGGGCGCTTCCCAAGGGAGATGGCACGTTGGAGACGACTACATCCGCAGGGGTTCCCATGGTAAAGAGGGTTGCCGACATTCTCACGGCAACCCGCCTGGTCCTTGCCGTAGCCATAATATTTGTCGCGGTTTTCGCGGGCCAGAAGCGGACCGGGCTTATGGACGCGGTGCTCCTGTTGGTCTTGGTGGGATGGACCTCCGATATGTTCGATGGCAGGCTGGCGCGCAAAGACACTACGGGTACCAAGACCTTCATCGGCGAAGCGGACCTGGCCGTAGATCTGATCCTCGATGTGGCCGCCCTGTTCTTCTTCGCGGCAGCCGGGTTCGTCCCCTGGATTTGGGTTGCCGGATATCTGGCGCTGGCCGCAGTGCTCATCCTCATCTGGACCAACGTCACCCTCACCTCCATCCTGGAGCTCCCGGTGCTCGCCCTGCATCCCGTTCTGGCTTTCATCTTCACGCGCTACATGGGCTGGTTCTTCTTGGGCTGGATGGGCATGGCCATGATCGTCAACTGGCACCGCATGTGGGACTGGATTCACCTCTACTTCGCGGGGATGAAGAGCGTTCTACGGCGCCTGGCGGGCAGGCCGGTCACCGAGGAGGGCGGCCCAGACGCTTGATCCACCCCGCGAAAATAGCCCGTACGATAAAGACGTTCAGCGCAAGGACGGCGAGAGTCGCCGCGGCTCCATAACCCACTTGCGAGCGCAGGAGCCCGCCGATGCCGCCCGCAATGGCGGCTCCCACCAGCAAGGAGATCGCCGAGAGGCCCAGCCAGTGCCGCACCCGCCATAACCCTTCCCGGGCTTCGATGCGGGATATACCCTGAGAGAAATCCTTGTGGGCAAGATAGTGCCCCAGTATGCGCAGGAAGGAGCGCTCGGGAACCTGCCCCATCATGCTGGAGATGGCTCCCACCATGGTTACACAGACCACCGTGATTATCCCCAGGAACAATGCCAAGAGCCTCATGCTTAGCCTCCGCGCGCCGTCATTTGAGCGGCCTTCCGAATTGTACTAGATTCTGGATAGAAATGTTAACTCTGAAGGATTACACCCGAATAACCGAAGCGCTGCGTCCCCGCAGAGGTGGACGACTTTGCCGGACTGAGTGAGAAGCGGCTCTGCATCCTGCACGGCGAGGGTATGCGCCGCTTCGAAGAAGCCTGGACGCAGGGGAAAGCGCCGGAGCCTGTGACTGGCCTGTCGCTCCTGGACATAAAACACGAGATCGCCCTGCGGCTCCTGGAGAGCTACCGGCTCTGTGAGCGGCGTTGCGGCGTGGGCACCCAATCCCGGCTGGCGAGCGAATTCCTCCACCTGGGCGAGGAGCCTGAGCTGATCCCCTCTCATACCCTCTTTTTCTGCGGCTGCACCTTCCGCTGCGCCTATTGCCAGAATTGGGATTTCGCCCTGGATCCGCGTGCCGGCGTGCCGGCGGACCCTGCGGAACTGGCCGCTCGCATCGCTGCCGGGTGTTCGCAGGGCTCCGGCAATGCGAATTTCGTGGGCGGTAATCCGGATCCTCACCTGCATACCATCCTGGATATCATCCGCAGGCTCGGGCCGGACTGTGCTTACCTACCCATGATCTGGAATTCCAACATGTTCATGAGCGCGGAGGCCATGGAGTTGACCGCAGGCGTGATGGATGTCTACCTGGGCGATTTTCGCTATGGGAGCGATGCCTGCGCGGAAAGCTGCTCGGAGGTGCGGGATTACTTTACGCCGGTGAGCCGCAATTTCATCGCGGCCGCGCGTCACGCGGAAGTGATGCTGCGCCATCTGGTGCTTCCCGGTCACCTGGACTGCTGTACCGGCGCGATTATGCGCTGGGTCTCGGAAAATCTGCCGGGCGTCTATTTCAATCTGATGTTCCAGTACCGGCCGGAGTACAGAGCGGCTCTTTCCCCCGGAATGGACCGCCGGCTCAGCGCGGAAGAAAAACGCGCCGCCCTGGAGGCGGCCTCCTCCTACGGGATACAAGCGAGCAAAGGCGCGGCAGGGTCAGTCTGAGCTAACGTTCACCTGAACGTTGTATTGCTGCACGCCCAGATCTTTGAGCAGATTCTTCAGGTTTTCGGTATCGGAGGGCCCCCAGCCGTTATGCGCCAGTGTGCTGTTGCTGCTGTCCACGGTGATTGAAACGTTGTTGGCCCCATTGACGACCTTATTTAGCTTGTTGTAGCGGTTGTTGCCGGGGAGCAACACGACCAGCATGATCACAACCAGCAGGATCAGCAACAGCATGGTAACCAAGGCGCTTACGCGCCAACTTATCTTCCGGTGCGGCTTCTTCGGCCTGAGAGGGCGCCTCCCTCTGGATGGCTCGCCTCCGGGGGCCATGGGAGCGGTCGCCGGTGGCTGTACCGGCGGTTCCTGGTCTTGTGGCATATCCTTCTCCTTTCAGGCAAGCGGTTTTCAAACTCTCGCCCATTAATTCGCTACAATGCTCTTTTCCCCTTGATGCCGGGCGGCTAAACCGCTGGGGGGTGGCCCTTCTATATGGTTAGCGGAGCGGCGTTCCGGGTAAACGGTTAGCTGGACCGGGGGTTCCGGTACTGCCGGCTATCGAAAACAGGAGGGGGGTAGACGGATATGAACGGCCAGCCATCCGGCGGCTACATGCCACCCCGCCCACCAGAACCGGACGCAAGCGCCCGATCATTTCGGGCTGGAGCATACTGATAGCGGTGGTCATAAGCCTGGTCATACTCTTCGCACTGCCTTATGCCTCCGGGAACAATCCCTTTGATATCCTGCGCGGCAGGGCCAAGGAGGAGAGCCGGTCGGAACAGGCGGTGATAGCCGCGTTCGGGACAGAGCCGGCTATCGCGGCCGTGGTGGACAAAATCGGGCCTTCCGTAGTCAATATCGATGTGCTCTTGCCGGGCGCTGAGGCCATAGGCTCGGGCTTCTTCATCCGCGACGGGGGCTTTATCCTAACCAACAACCACGTCGTGCAAGGGGCGACCCAGATAACCGTCACCACTGCGTCGGGGGACAGCTTCAGCGCATCCGTAGTGGGCACGGATTCAAGCACCGACCTTGCGGTTATCCGCGTGGGCGTCAACGTCTCGCCGGCTCCCCTGGGCGACTCGTCGCTGCTGCTCGTGGGGGAGACGGTCGTAGCTTTCGGGAGCCCGGAGGGTCTGCAGAACACCGTGACCCAGGGGATTATAAGCGCCCTCAACCGGACTGTGCCCGATTTCCACCCCTCCAACGCCCCCAATACAACGCCGCTCCGGAATGTCATCCAGACGGATGCGGCTATCAACCCAGGCAACTCCGGCGGTCCGCTCTGCGCCCTCAAGGCCACGGTCATCGGCATCAACACGGCCATCGCCAGCAGTTCCGGCGGCAACGAGGGCCTGGGTTTCTCCATACCCATCAACCAGGCTATGGGGATAGCCGGCAGGATTATCTCCACGGGTCATCCCTAGGGGATGCGGCGGCGCGAGGGAGCAAGACGTGCCGGAAAACCCCGGCCCAGTTTGCGCGCAGGCTCCTGCGAGCGGGCGTCTCTTCGCGTAATATAGAATATTGTGGAACTCTCGGGCACAGGGCCCGGGCGATATGACGACTCATAAGAGACCTTGGCAAGGGAGTGAGAGCATGGATGAGCTGAACGCCTTCGAAACTACAGAGCCCACCGTCCCCCCGGCTGGACTGTCCGCGCCGCCGCCCCCACCGAAACCTCCGCGGGAACGCAGCGGCATGGGCAAGATGTTCTCGGGCATGGTAGCCATCTCCCTGGTTGTGGCTCTCGCCGTCATCTTCCTCCTACCCTTCGCCTTCGGCACGAATCCGGTGGATATGCTGAGGGGCGAAGGAAAGGTGCAGACACTCACCAGGAGTGAGATCGTGAACCCCGAGACAGGCTCGACTTCGACGGAAGCCGTGGCCCAGAAGATAATCCCCTCGGTGGTGAACATCAATGTGGCCATCTCCGCCGGCTTCGGGCAGACGGGTGAGGGTATCGCTTCCGGCTTCTTCTTCCGCGACGGCGGCTACATCCTCACCAACAACCATGTCGTGCAAGGTGCCTCCGCCATCACCGTGACCACCTCAGACGGGAAGGACTTCCGCGCGAAAGTGGTGGGGACCGACCCCGATACGGACTTGGCGGTCATACAGGTCTCCGGCGCCATCGCGCCGGTGGCTGACATCGGCGACTCCTCCACCTTGCGGGTAGGCCAGGACGTGGTTGCGGTGGGCAGCCCGGCGGGGCTTGAGCAGACCGTCACGCGCGGAATAGTCTCGGCCCTTCACCGAAACCTTCCCGCCTTTCATCCCTCCAACGCTCCCAATACCACGCCGCTTTTGGATGTCATCCAGACGGATGCGGCTATCAACCCGGGTAACTCCGGCGGTCCGCTGGTGGATATGAGCG
>JAHEXQ010000143.1 GCA_023252035.1 Actinomycetes bacterium | reverse complement strand
GTTGCATCCGGGGAATTGGCACTCACCCGGACGATATTGATAATGAGGGTCTTCGGGTGCCTTCAGAACATACGCCGCCAGTGCAGCCGCGCCTATCGCATCCTTGCCAGAAAGGGTCACATTCCAGCCCTCCAGCCTGCCGGTGTCATCATCGATCCAGCAGGTGAGGCCTCCATGCGTGTGCTCCCGTAGGAAGGTATCGATGGTGTTCGGTAGTGGCGATGACACAAACTTTGAAGGCGGCGAATATCCTATCCGAAACTGCTCTTGGGCATATGTGACCTCGCGGCGAACCAGCCTCTGAAGTTCCTTCAAGTGCTTCGGCTCCCAAAGCCCATTCAGAAAAGCAGCCGCAAGCCCAACGATCTCCTGATTCCTGTCCCAAGGCAATATGCTCGTGAAAGTGGGTAATACACCATAGTTTCGGCAGAATGCCTCGAAAGATGCATCGCTTTTCATGTCTAGGCTCAAGAAGTGGTTCATATACCGTTGAGCATCTTTGCTTTCGAGGGCTGCTGAGCTGGCTTCTGAAGCCAACTTTAACATTTCTCCTGCCCCTACACCCCTGGCCATATCCAGGTCTTTCCGCTTTGGCCTGTTGCCCATACTGCCAAAGTCATACGGGATGAAGCCCATCAACCTAATCTTTGCCGTTAATGGAGTTCTTAATGGCATCTAAACCTCCTAGCCGCGCCTCTTGGGCAAGCTGATTATCACTTTCTCAGAATCAAGCCCTTGGATCCTGGCTTTCATCATTGCCACGTTCGGCGTGCGCCTAGCCTTCTGGGCGGGATGTATACGACGCAAACCAACGTTTCTTTTATGCTATTTGTGGTGATTACGCTTCCTCGCAATCTGGCCATCCCGCTCTCCTAATAACGTGGAACATTCATAACCCTATTATCCATATTGTAATTACCATGTCAAGCAGCTACCCTGATAATCACGTGGATGTTATTACGGTACTATCGTCAACTATTGAGTTCCACGTTATAGGAAGGAGGGCTTATGAAACTCGCCAAGTTGCGAGAGGGGCAGGGCTTAGCCCAGCAGGACCTGACCGATGAGGTCGCCATTTCGCGGCCGCCAGTAAGTACGATCGAGACCGGCCAAGTGCGACTCCTGGCTGATCTCCGCAGGCATATAGCCCAGGCTCTCGGGGTCAGCCCTTCCGAGGCCTGGACTGGGCTGGAGGATCCCGATGGAGACTGAGAGCCGTTTTCTGACACTGCAGCAGACCAGCACCTACCTTAATTTACCACTGAGCATGATCTATAGGCTCAGCGCCGAAGGCAGGCTGCCTGGCAAGGTTTGCTGGGGGAACCGAACAGTCCGCGTCGATCGAGAAATTCTTGAGGAATGGCTTAGTACTGCTAGGGGTGTTCGCGATGCCTGAATATTCTCCTGCCCCAGAATCTCCATTTATTCCCGCGAGCGATTTCTGGGAAGGCAGCGACGAGGTCGAGTGGCTGGTGGATGGGCTACTCCCCGCTGCATCGGTTTCAATGATTGTGGGCCGGCCAAAGGCTGGGAAGACGATCCTAAGTCTTAACCTCGCCCTTAGCGTAGCTTGTGGTACACGGTTCTTGGGAAGGCGCTGCCAACCGGGAAGAGTCGGCCTAATCCAGCTCGAGGATCCTGATGTGCTTATTCTCAAACGCCTCAAGACTATGATCAAATTGCCACCTGCCGGCCTGTTCGTCTCTACGGGAAAGCCCTGGGATGCAGGTCTGCGTGCTCTCCTGCCTGCCTTTATTATCGAACATGGCCTCACGCTTGTCGTCATAGACCCCCTGGTGCTCTGGCAGCCCGGGACGAAGGAGAACAGTGCGGAGGCTATGGCTGCCCTTCTTTATGGCTTGAGGAACTCAGTGCAGGATACCGGCTGCGCGATTCTAATCGTTCATCACGCTCGGAAAGCAGGAGGAGATCACGGTGAGGGCATTAGGGGCTCGACTGCCATACTCGGAGCGGTGGATGTAGCGATCATCCTTCATAAGAGAGAGGAGGGCAAAGCCCATCTGGAAACGAAATCGCGTTTCGGGGAGGTCGAAGATAAAGCCATCGAACTAGATGCCGAGAGCCTGACCTGGGAGTACCGCGGCTCAGTGCAAGACGCTCGGCGGTCAGAACAAACGTCCCAGATCCTAGATCTACTCGAGGTAGAGAATGGTCTACCGGCTACGGAAATTCAGGAACGGCTGGGTATCCCCCCAAGGACTCTTTACCGAGTCCTTGCTTATCTAGAAGAAGGCGGAGTGCTGACATGCACTGAAGGAGCAGCCTCAGAGAAGGGCGGGCGACCCCCCAAGATATACTTCCTCGGTTCGTGCCAAGACGATAGCAGCGAAGCAGCCAATGGAGGCCCCCATGGCACATAGCGGCAGCGGCCCTGGCCTGGGAAAAGAGCGAGAGCAGCCAGTTTGTGCCATGCGGGAATCTCCTAAGGGCGTGGGCGATGGCACAAACCGTGGGGAAGGGCTGCCTGATGCTCTTAATAGGCCAAGGTTATCACTCCGCCCGTACGCTGGAAGAGGATCATCGCTGCCAGGCCAAGTGCTCCGTCTGCGGGCTAAAGGATGGCCCCGCCCATGATAGCAGAGATTAAGGCTAAGCTGGACATCGTTGCGTGCCTTTCTCATTTCGGCATCGACGTCCACCCGGGGACCCGGAGAATTGCGAAGGTGCGCTGTCCCTTTCATGATGACAAGAATCCGTCACTTGCCATAGATGTGCAGGAGAATCGCGCGTGGTGCTTTGGGTGCAACCAAGGTGGCGATGTACTGGACCTGACATGCCTGTTCCAAAGCTGCAGCATATCGGAGGCTATCGCGTACTGGAAGGAACGGCTGAGCCTTGATCAGCAGACCCCAGCTACTTACGCTCTTGGACTAAGCGAGCCGCAAAAAATAACCCGTCTGCGAAAGCACATAAAGCGCAGGAGCATCGAGTCGGAAAGGTTCGATATCCCAAAGGTCCCGGTCCTAGAGACTTCTCTGGTATACATCTACAGCGAGAAGGACGATCTCGATCGGCACTTCTGCTGCGTCTGGACCCAGAAGAAGCTCCTGGAGTACTTGCGTGAGATCCAGCGTTGGCACTCATGGGCCGAGAAAATCCTCCGGAACGCCGAGAAGCACCTCGATCCTCTTATCCAGCCATTAGCCAAGCATGCAAACGTGCAGGTAAGCGTGGTCAAAAATGGTACGGAACGCCTACACAAGGCGGTGCCGCTTAAGCACAACGAGATAGTATTAGTGCCAGCAAGACGAGCCAGCAGGAGAGGACATGCGCTAGAATAGGTGAGAAGAACCGAGCCGGGGATACGCTCGTTGTCTCGGGGGGTGCGTGGCGATCAAGGCCACGGATAAGCAGATTGACCAAATCGTCTATGAGCTCTACGGACTGGCTGAGGCTGGAATCGAAATTGTAGAGCGTTCCAAGCGCTGACATCTCTACTATTTAGTGGTGTAGATCCCGCCAGAAGATCCCAACAACAACATTTATCGTCTGTTACAGCAAATTTCGGTCGGAGATCGAGCTTATGAGTAGCACGGATGGCTATGTCTTGAAATGCAACGAAAAGAAGCGGCGCGAGCGCGACATGGCACAACGTTTTATGAATGCCCTAGGATGGCATTCAAAACTCGTCTGCGGGGAAAGCCCGGATTTTACTTTCTGCAGAGACGAAGCGGAGATCATCCCGAACGGCAACAATGATATTGGGTTGGAGCTTACCGAATACCACAAGGACGCGGCCGCTGATCATGGGTCAAAAAAGATGGGCGCTATCGTTGCATGGCGTCGGATCCAAGATGAATTCGAGACGGCGCAAATACAGTCAAAGCTGGTAACCCCGCGCATCATCCTCCTAAAGACTCGCGACCTATCGGCACCCAACAGAAGGAACGCGGCTGCTTTTTGCCAGGAGCTAGCAGCCCTATTGGCCGCCCATACCACGGAGACCGATGGGGCATTGATAAGAATCCCCGCGGAGCAAGCATTACTTAGCAAGTATCTTTTATGGCTCAGAGTCTGCGAACCCTCGGCAGCGGTTTCTTCGCTAGAGATCCCGGAACTGCAGGGAGGATCATACGGCCTTCAGCCCGATGAGCTAATAACAAGAATAAACGATAAGAATGAAGCTGCAAAAAGATACAGTAGAGGGGCTGGTTTGGTACTCGTTATCCACGACACCGACACCTCCCCCGCTTTAGGCTTGCAAAAAGATATAGCGAAGCTTAAGGCAAGCGATGACCTCGCAGCGTGTCTGGAAGAAACGCCCTTTGACGAGATTTACTTCATGGCGGGTCGTGGTAAGTATATACAGATCTTAAGAATCCTCCCGGCGCCGTACGAGCTTGTCATCGATGAGCCCTCCTCGAAATCCCAGAGTCATCTGCCGCACCTTGATCGTCTTACAATCATAGAGTGGGGTACGCACATCGACGAGATCCATGGGCTGTTATGCAAGCAAGGCGACGACGACCTTGTCGAAATCTCGAAGCTTGTGACAGAGCTTTACACGATTGCGGAGAGCGAGCGGGAGCCCGAGCATAGGGAGCAGCGCCTCATCACCGATTATGCCGAGCGAGCCGACTGGAAGCAGGCCTTTTTCATCAATCACGAGGCCTTGCCCGAATACCGCAAAGTCGAGCATCACTTCTTCTTGAATCTTCTTTACTCCATCTCCTTTTCTTTGAGGCTCGTCGTGAACAACCGTTCCCAATATCACAATTCCCACTCGAACTTGGAGCAACGTGGATATTTTCTAGAGTGCGCCGAGGACCTCTACGTTGTCCTAGATACCCTTGCTCTGATGGTTACCCTCGTATGCGGAATCCCACCCACGGATTTTGGGAAGAACAAACATTTCCCTGGCTGCATATCCTATCCAAGCCTGGCGCGCGCAATTCGTGGATCTCCATTCGAGGAGAATTATAGATTCCTGCATAAGGGGCCCAACTTTGAGCTTCTAAGGGGGCTCCGAGATGCAAAAGCCCACAGGCCCTTTTTGGACTGGCCGAATGGCTGCATGGTCTCCGAACGACACGATTTGCTTAGAGTCAGCACATACTGCGAAAGCCATCAGCTCTTCAGCATCCGGGTGTCCGATTTTCTCGAAGGCAGTTTTCGAGAAGTTCTGAAGGTCGTTCAGACCGGGCTTGAGGGTATCTTGGTGACATACAGCAAACGCTTTGAGTATGAATCCACTAAGGCCAAAGAAGCCGAACGAGCTTGTTTCCAGGCTGCACATAAAGAATGGAGCCGAATCTTGGCGGTTATGCCGCCAGAGCCGAGACCATAGATGAGCACCCGATCCCCTGGCCCATGTACGCCCTCATTTGGCCGTTCTGCTCAGGAGTAGCTTACAGCGAGCGGCCATATCCGGGCCTGACAAATCCCCCATCTTGTGAAGCCTCCAATCATAGTAGAAACCCTCATACTCCAAGATTCCTAATATGAGCTTCTCGACGAAAGATAAAGTCAAGGAGAACTCGTTCCAGAGCTTCTCTTGATCGAGAAAGCGAGCGTCATGGACTATGGAGTTCCTAATCCGTACCACTTCATTAAAGTCTTGCTCCTCAATGAGCACTCCGAGATCCAATGCGAGCCTATTAAGAACCTCCTTGAAACTACGGCGATTCAATTCGTTTAGCTTGCCCACCATTCCGTCGACGATTTCGGGCCGAGCCGATCCCTCAAGTTGTGCAAGTTCTCCCCTCAAGCATTTTCGAACCAACTTCGCGAGTCTTTGAAATTGGGATTTCTCGATATAGAGCTCTAAGCCGTGCCGCTGGGCGAAACACCCCATCAGGTAGTTCAGAAGTGTTACTAAGGCGAGCGCTCGCGTGTCAATATAGAGATCCTCGACCAGAGCTTCGGTGTACATATCGCATATCTTTTTAAAGTTCCAGAGCCCTCCGCTCTTTTTCTTCCTAAGCACTGGATAGGCTTCTCTTATGAAATCCACGAAGTCTTCGTGCGGATTAGCTGGGATCAGGTTGAAATGGCTGTATGCCGTAATCTTTACATTCCGATGGTAAGCTTTGGTAACTATATCTCCCTCATCCTTCGCCTCCCAATAAAGCCAGCTAACTTTGCATCCGCGGGCAAATGAGAACAGGGTGCAGAGATCAGACGCCAAGGCTTCCACGTAGCTAGATCCAAGGCCCGCAAGCATGTCCTCTCTGCTCCGCACGGTCATGATGGCTGTATGATCTATGCTGGCCAAGAGCTTCAGGATAAAGACTGCCTCAGAGTAGTTATCAACCGGAGATACAACGATGTCACAACCGTCAAAGCTAAACGAAGCCTTTTCTCTGAGCTCGAGGTTTACTAGATAGAAGGTCATCGAGGAGAAAGGCACGGGAGTATCGGCCCCGACTGTCATCTCGCGAGCTAGAAGCACGCCTGCGCTTCCATCCCCTTCCGGCTTCAGCCTAAT
>JAHEXQ010000010.1:11842-27461 GCA_023252035.1 Actinomycetes bacterium | reverse complement strand
AGGTAACGTATTGCGGAAATGACTCTCCCCCGATCCAGGTCTGGGTCATTTATGTGTTCTTGAAGGACAACGGATATCGTCTGCTGAATCGGGTCTACAGTCCGAGGCGCCCGTTCAAGAGCCTGCCTTTCGCGAACAGTCCTCTCGATATCATCTATTACTCTCTCCTGGCACTCAAAGACGGATTCGAGCTGATCAGGCATGACAACGCGTACCGTGTCTCTGTCGCAAGATATCAGGTTGGCAATGACGAATCGGTTGTCCGTGACTAGATTCCTCGCCAAATCGAGATACTTCCAGAAGTGGGTCTTCTCGCCTGATTCGTCGATGGCCTGGAAGTAGAAGAAGACTCCCTTTGTCCCTTCCTTTACCAGCCCAGAGTGGATCCCATCTGGGAGCTGCTCTATGTCCTCCAGACCACCAGAATTCAGGAACTCCTGCAGCTGCTGCTTCAAGAACTCACTGCTAGCGAGTTCGGCAAACTGCTCCTCCTCCTCGATTACAGACCCGTCCTCTTCTTGAATCCTTCGAAGCGTGTTGAAGTTCCTGGGGTGGACTGCCTCCCCCAGCACGCTCGCATCAAGAAAGCCGGCGCGGTCGATATTGGCGATCTTCCTATTGAGACTCTCGACTAAGCCCAGCAGCCTTTCAAGTCCTTTGTCGGGGAACATGTTGTATACCCAGAGCGTGTCGAAGAGAGTCCCGATCCTGTCAATCCGGCCCGCTCGCTGGATCATCCTTGTCGGGTTCCAGTGAAGGTCATAGTTCACAAGATAACCACAATCCTGGAGATTCTGGCCTTCTGACAGGACATCGGTAGAAATAAGGATGTCGATCTCCCGGTCTGTACCCGCCAGCTCAGGCTTCTTGTTGGCAATAGGGGCGAACTTCTGAATCGTCTGCACGCGATCCTTCGGGTTTGAGCCACTGTCCATCCTCCTTATCACAGCGCCGAGACTGTCAGAGAACTCCTTTGCGGCAGGAGACTCAGGATCTCCGAGCTGACGATAAAGGTACCGGGCTGTATCCCTGTAGTAGGAGAACACGAGGACTTTCTGCCCCTTTAGTTCCGTGGAGATGAGTTCTTTCAGACGTTGCAGCTTTGCGTCGTTCTCTGGTCCGATATCCTTCACCCGTTGCCATATGCCTGTCAGCACATCAACATCGTGTTGCACTGCCTCGTGCAGCCTTCTCAGGTCGTAATCTGCGGTGTCAATGGTATCCATCCCTTCAAGGATATGCTCCGCATCCTCACTGCCGTCCATCCTCTCCGCAAGCGATGCGGGCGTGGCATCATCATCTTCATCTTCGCTGGAGATATAGCGGATAGCATTCTGGAAATCCGAGCTGCGCAGAAGTTTTCCGTCAAGGATGAAGCTCTCGAACGTCTTTAGGAAGGAAAGTGCTCTCCTGATGCTTATCTGAAAAGCAGCAATGCTTGACTCGAATCGTTTAAGGTACCGGCTCTTGAATATCCCGACTAGCGCCTGCTCGCGTCCTGCCTCAAATTCATCCACTTCCACGTCTGATTTCTTGTAAGCCTCCAGGTTGTAGGGGGCCAAAGTAAGGCTTTCAATGCCGGAGACAACGTATTGGTAAATTCCAGAATATGTTGCTTCAAGGTCATAATTAATTGTCTTGAGCTTCCGCTCGGGAAAAGCGATTCGTTCGCCATTGATGGTCGCGTCAGGATAAGCTGAGCGGATGAATGCCCGGCTCCTCCGGATCACGATTTCCTCAAGGAGGTTGAATAGCGCTAATGCCTCTGACCCAGCCCGTGATTCGCGCCTGGCGCTTAAGAAATACTTGTGTAGGTCGCCTATACCGCAAGCCGCGAAATAGCCACGGTCGCCCATTGTTACTAGAGACAGCTGCTGGTATAGGTCAAAGAGGTCATTGTTTATGGGTGTTGCTGTGAGTAGGATAACCTTCTTTCTTTCGCCGCTTTTTCCTCTCCCTCCATAAGCTCCCAATATTTGCTCCAGTGCTGCATATCTTTGGGCACTCCTGTTCCGAAAGTTGTGGGACTCATCGACCAAAATAACATCGGCATCGCCCCAAGGTTCGGGGTCAAACTCCTCACGGCCAAGCTCTTCTTGTGACAGGATCGTTGCTGCTATAGCCACATCGGCGAGCTCCCCAGTCCACATTTCGCGGAGGCTCGCCGGGCAAATAATCAGTGCCTTCTGCCGCATGTGATACGCATAGTCCTCAAGTAGTTTCTTGCCTATCCAGGTCTTCCCGAGGCCAACAGAGTCGGCGATCATTACCCCGTCGTACCGGGCAAGAATCTTCCGCGCCTTTCTAACAGCATCTTCCTGAAACTCCGCTAGCTCTATTGCGGAACGGATCTGGGCCGATTCCTCAGCGCCAAGATCTTCTTTGAAATACTCGTAGAGCGCTTTCATGTAGACCTGGTAAGGCGTGTATTCATATGACCCAAACTTCGAAGCATCGAGTATCTCGATCAATTCGTCTTTGAAATCTCGGGACTCTCCCCAGAGTTGCTCAAACCACTTGTCCAGTTCGGCAATAGCCCGTGCCCCGACGCTCGACATAGCCTGCCGCATTACGCCCAAATCGTACTGTGCCCCGAGAGAATTGGGTGCTTCGCTCGCTGTCCAGGGTAATGCAGAAAGGCCCTCAGCAGATTCCTCTTCTGACATCAGAGTCTTATGGGAGAGATTTAGCTCCCTATTGGAGGTAAGTCCCGGAACTGTGAAATTGCTGGAGCCCACTATTCCTACCAGAGGCTGGAGCCTCTCCCAACCAGCGCTGTGCGTGTCCCCGTAGAAAAGGTAGCATTTTGCATGGAGGAAGCCACCTTCATACAAACGGGTAGCAACGGTCTCTCGGCTCAAGTAACTGATAAGATCTTCTACCAGCCGCAACGTTGCTTCATCAAAAGTAAGGGCTGCAAGATCCTCAGTAATCAGACCGCTCACCTGGTTTTCAACAGGATGGATGCCCAGCCTTTCTCCTGATGTAGGCTCCACTCCCAAGAGGAGCCGAAAGCTCCCGAGACCGAGAAGGCCGTCTTTTACCAGACCAAATCCACCAGCAGTGAAGTAGGCGGTAGCTATATCCACTGACCTGCCGATGTTCTGGGAGAGCAAGTACGTTAAAACGTTCGCTAGGACGTGTTCTCTGTTGTCTATTACAAAGGGGACTTCCACGGCTATAGCATCTCCTCCAAGCGTAATTCTATGTAGGAAGCCTCGGCTTCGTCTAACCCATAGCACCTATACAAAACGGCATCGATCACCCTTTGCGCTTTCTGACTTTCTGGGGCCAAAGAAGACCTTTCGGATCTCGATGCCAAGACGCGGCTCCCCTCCACTTCCTGAATGTAACGACAAAGCCTAGCAAGGGCATTCGAAATACTTGCACTCACTACACCCGGATGGACTACTACTCCACAAAGTGCTTCGCGTAGTGTGTCCCACTGTTGTTGGTCAAATAGGCTCTCCCACTCGATGGCATCATCGCTCTCCTGAAACGTTGGCATTGGCAGAGTATTAAACTGGTATTCGTTCACTTTGGAATTTGTACTCCGTAATCTAAAAAACCAATCGAGTATCTTCGAATTCAGAAAGGCCAAGAGCAGATCCAAGCCAATTCCTGAAGATTGCTCTGGAACATAACTCACTGTGTCTAGGCAGAAATTGTCCTCCGGTATTCTTGATGCGATTATTCTGCGGAAGTTGTTTTGAGGAGAACTACGTTGGAAGCCCACTCTTTCAGTCCTAAAGGCATAAGCCTTCGAACCTTGGCTCTTTCCACTTAAGAATTTTCCGACATCAAGATGTATGTCTTCTCCCTGCGACGCCGACCTTACTGAATACATAGTTATGTTAGATCCATGTAGGACCAAGGGATCGCTGGCGCAATCGGTTATTGCGCCCCTTTCGCGTTCATTTGTCTCGTTAACCTCACCTTGATATGACTTAACCCGCGCCTCAGACATTGTAGTAATCGACTCATTGTCCATAATCCGTACCGCGATATCCCAGTCCCGCTGAGGGCACGAAGGTATCGCGGCATCTGCCGCGTCAAATCTGAGGATATCATCAGCGCTTGACTCCAGGCACGGAGAGGATGAGATCAATTGCCCCCCAGGGTGTGTTCTTACAATGAATGACGATTCATCTGGCCGGGATGAAGTGACGAAAATCGTTGTTGCTAGCTTCGCCTCGGGGAAGACTCTGTCGGTTGGGTCATCCTTCTGGGGAAACGCTTCAACCCGGGCCAGCCCCGTCTCCTGCAGAAGCTTTTTCCTTATTCCAGTAGCCTGAGTGTCTCCCAGCAGAGACATCGGGACAATAAATGACATTGCAGCATCTGGTTTCAGGAGAGAAAGGCATCGGCAAATAAACAGCTTGTACAAATTATTCTTCCCACGGAACGATGGATCATACTCTTTTTGGCCAGCGAAGAAACCCTGCTCTTCTGAGATATCTCGGCCCAGTTCCTTGGGAGCCAAGACATCGTATGGGGGGTTTCCAAGAATGACGTCAAACCCGCTATTAGCTTGTCGCTCACCTTTCTCGTAAAATGCTTCTGGGAACTCCAGCTCCCAATGGAAAAAGTGGTATTTCATTTGTGCAGCTATCGCAGCTTCAGCAACTTCACGGTCTACCTCGTCAAGGTCACTCATATTTTCAGGATCCTCTATCCAGACTTCAAATGCAGTGCTCTTAAGAAACTCCACAGTGGGATCTGATCCCCTCGCTTGCTTGCCCCTTCCGATTTGTCGAGGCTTGTTGCCGAACCATCTGCTAGCGTATACGTCTAGGATTGTCCTGAAAGGGGTAAGAGCATCTACGGCATTGCAATACTCTCTTCGCGATTCGCGTACTTGGGCGCTGGTCACGTCAGAGAGGTCTCCGACGCGGCGCATAAGCTCTGTAGCAAGCATAAGGCCGGTAAACTTGCTCCCCCACAAAGCCTCTTGTGCGGATTCGACTTTGTCGCGGACCTCTTCGACGGATACGCCTATGAGGGAATTCCCGCTTTTTAGATGATGGTCCAAGAAAGACAGAGGCGCCCCCAAGGTGAAGCAGTCAAGCCAGAGGGAAACCTTAGCTAGCTCAACTGCCATGGGGCTGAGGTCTACTCCATATATTGACCTTTTGAGTACATGGCGTTTAAGAAGGTTCACATAAGTTAGCCTGCTGCGATCTATGCTTATCCCTTGCGCATCCATCTCCGCAAGAATCGCCTCTCTCATAGAAGCGAGGTGCGCAAGAATCGGATTCCACGGAAAAGAATTTAAGAAGTCCAGGGAGCGGTCGGTAATATAGTCCACGGCTTCGACGAGGAAATGACCTGACCCCATGGCAGGATCCAGCACTTTGATATCGAAGAAATCGTCGACAATCGACCTGCCGATCAGCTCAGCTTTCGAATCCGGCTCTGGTCTGATCCCTTTTTCACGGAGGGCCTTCTGCTTGTTGAAAAAGGCTAGGCGCTCCTTCTGAGCCTTACGTAACGCCGGGCGCATCTCGCTAAATTTGTCATCCAGGATTGGCCCAACGGCATTCTGGACAATATATCCAACGACAAAACCGGGCGTGTAGTACGAACCGGTTGCTTTACGCTCTTTCCTATCATTTTCCAGGTATATCTCGCCCTTGCGGATGACTTTCTCTGGCGCATCTTTTCCTGCTCCTTCCCTGACGACCTTCAGACCTTTCTCCGCTGCCTCACGATATGGCAACACTTCTTCCGTCTGCTTCCCTCTGACCACGGCCATTTTCTCTGGGGCAAGGCGCAGCTTGAACTCAAGAAGTCCTTCGTAGATGGATCCAAGCTGTCGCACTCCTAGGGACTTGTAGTCGATGAAAACCAAGTCGCCACGTTTTGGGTCAGCATCGCGCGAGAGGAGATCGAGCGCCAAGGCAAGATGGCTGTCTGGAAGCTTTGCCGATTCCAGGAACCGCGCATTTATCGCTTCAGGGCTGGCATCGGTATGATCTGGCTCCGATAAGAACAGCCCTCCATTGTAGAGGGGGACGTTCAGAGCCGAGTCACCACGGTATAGTACGAGGAACAGTTGCTCCAGCCTTTTATAGATCTCGTATCTATCATTGGCATATTCATTTCTTATCCGAGCCGCCGACTCATCAGAGATTGGTCCTGCAGCCTCTGCTATCTCTTCTTTGATCTTCTTTAAGCTGACCTCGAAATATCCACGAGCCTCGCGTACTGGCAATAAGCCCCTCGCTTCCGCATAGAGTAGGAAGAGAAGTCGGTAGAGCAAAGTAAGAGTCCCGCGAAAAACACTGTCCAAAATCTCCTGCGACGGCTCCGCCGCGGATGCATCTTGTGATCTCAGATAGGCAGTAAACCCTTCAGCAACATGAGGAAAAACTTCCTCAAACACCCGGCCCTTCAGCCTTTCTCCCAACTCATGGGCATATTCATAGCTTCCATCAAGTAGCCGGTCGAGGAAGCTTGGGCCTGCTCCACCCTCTACCATTACCGGACCTGCAGAGAGGAATGCATCACTGCGGAACAACATCCAGAAGTAGCGAAAAGCGACTGCTGGGTCTTGTGCTTGAGGGCCTGACTGTGCAAGGATCTCCTCCAGGTCTATCTCGTAATAATTGGTGGAGCGTGAGCGGGCGCGACTTGAGTACAGACGCCATAGCTTACCATTGGTCACTATTGCCCAAGGCGCTTCCCCCTGCTCCAGCAGGCTGACTACCCATGCTCCAGGATTTTCTTCTGGAGTCGTGTCATCCCTGACGTCGTCTTTTCCATCCAGGAACCTGCCCCAAGAGTATGTGAGGCATGTCGCGATTGGGTATCGGCTATTCTCTGGTGAGAAAAGACGGTAGTCCGGATCCTTCTCTGCACTGCTTGCCTTCTTGCCAACCTCAAAGCTAAAACCCAGCGCTTCAAATGTAGGCTCGAGAAGATCCGTTCTGACGATCTCCTCCCCTTTCCCTGCGAATCGTGATGCGGCCTGTCTATATAGCTCGTGAAGCCTCAGGAACGTCGGCTTCGGGTCATCCGACCATTCCCTAAGCTGGGGCATCCTATTCATCAGGTAGTAGTCAGAGAAAAGAGCCCGATTGTTGAAATACTCCTCAGACCATTCCGCTATAGAATATGCAGCGACTAGTTTGTCATATTGAGCAAATGGATCGGATTCTGTATAGGAGAAACGCTTGAGCACGCGGAGGTGCACAGCTGAGGGCTTCCTACGCTCAATTGTAAGAGCGCGGGGCCTGACCTCAACCTGCTTTTGGCCAATGCCTGCTGATCCGGTCGTGGTCAGAGGAGAGAACCTCTCGATCAGCACGAAATCAATCCGCTCATAATCGCTGGTCAGTACAAGAAGGTAGTTCCCGGCCCTGTTCCGGAAAGCCCTAGCAAGTGCTCTCGTCTGAGCTACTGTCACACTCGTGAGTTCAAACAGATATACCTGGAGGAGGCCTTCCTGGCTAGCAATAAGCTCAATATGACGGATTGGACGCACAGTACTATCTGCTGAGATCCCCAAGTTCTCAGGGGTCTGGACTGTTCTCTCGTCTGTGTTGTAGCCAAGATTAGCGAAGAATGCAGCGGCACCATCGCGGTTGTTTATTCCCTGGACGTTGCCGGGTCTCAAATCAACATCGAAGTCCACCTATGCACCAGCTTTCAGCCGCATCTATTGATGCTTCATTTTACGGCAGCCAGCTGGCACATATTCTACTATGTAGATCCAGCGAATGCCGTGCCGTATCCGAGTACTTTGGCTCCTTATCCAGAGGCTAGCTAGAACCGGCGACTTCGGCCCCCTCCAGTCCCAGCTCCCGTAGGTTCCCTTAGACAGATTCTGGTAGCGCTGTCTTGACTTAGCTAAATACTAGCTTGCTCGACACAAACGGTCCCGCTATGAGCCCCCTGCAACAGTTGAGGGTCGAGGCGCAAGGCTATCTCCAACGGTCGTATCAGCGCACCGCTCAAGAACATCTAGGAATGACGGGTCATATTCGTAGTCAGTGTAATCCACATTCCATAAGCCGCTACTCCGGATAGCTGGCTTTTGGCTATTTCTCCCAAGCCATTCTTGGCTGGGGGGATCGGGGAAGGATCCAGAATTGCTCAATAAACCGATAGCATTCCTCTCGATGTATGCACGGTCACTATTGGGGCCAGGCTCGTCGCTAACTGCCAGCCAAAGAATTCGCATCCCCCCAATATATGCTGACACTTGCCGTTCGAGCGGCTCTTCTGCGATCCTGATCCCTTTTGGTGCGCTTGACCCTTTCCCCCAGGAAGGCAAGAGGGGCTTGCCGTCCCGGGCCATCAAAGCTGCACCGATATGAAGACGGAGTATGGAACCTCTGTGATTCCCCCCTCCACTATTATTGCCCCGATGCGCGCGCAGGCGGCCCCAAAGAGACGACTTCGAACCCGTGCTTACTGCATGTGTCCCCACCCGGACTATACGGGGCAGCTCCCGGTCACTCTGGCACATTTCGCCTGGCTCAAATAGAAAATAGACTCCTCGCGCCGGCCAACCTAATCGCCCGCTGCATTCACAGAGGATGCGCCCTCCGCCCAACCCTTGCCTCAGACTCTCTATCAGGCGATAGAACCGAGTATAGTCATCGTTATTCTCCACTATCATCTGCAAGCTCTCTATCCAGCCAAGGGTGCCAATAGAAAAGAGAGATCCCCTTGAGGGGCGTACTGACCTCGTAGCCAGATGCTTCTAGTACGGGGACTAGGCCCTCCCAGTATCTTCTCCCAGCAAGAATCGTAACCTTGTCTCCCGGCGAAATCTCTTCTTCCAACTGCCGCATTAACTTCTCGGCCCATTCCGCCCTCTCGCGCTTCGGCATGGTGCTCAGTGTCAGCTCGTAGGGCGCAATCACTTGGCTAGGCTTAACTAATCCGTACCTTGCTGAAAGGATAAACCAAGCGTCAGACTTCTTTTCCGCCAGAGCCTTTAGCTTCCGGAAGAGCGATGAAGTATAGAGCTCTGATGCAGGCGAGTCCTCTTGCCTCTTCTTCTTTACGCATGTAATGAGATAGATATCAGCCACGTCAACCCCCCCCCCTAGCTCCTGGCAGAGCGTGGCTGCCGGAATATCTTGCTACCATCCTCTGGCCAAATCTCATCCACCTCTTTCAACGCCCCAGATAGCCAGACAGCTCTAAGAATGTGGTAAGGACCCGGAAGGCATTCCAGACAATTAACTGGTCCGCATCTGCAAAGGATGCCTTCTCTCCGTGGAACAGATTACAGCGCGTTCGATAAAGCGCGCTCAATGTGTGCGGCCAGTCCTCAGGGATAGCAGCTCCTGCCTGCCTATGGCGCCTTGCACATTGTGGCTCGAAAAAACAGATATCGGCATCCAGGTACTGTTCAACGACATGATGCCGTGTACCCTGGAAGTGGACACGCCGTCGTCTTAGTTCTTGCGCCTTGAAGATCGGCCATTGCTGTGCGAACTCGTGCACACAACCCGCCAGGGCGCCTTCTTGGTCGGACCTCAAGTCATCAAAATGCCGGTTGATCTCAGGGCAAACCATCAGAGAGTATTTCCATTCAACGTCTCTGTCTGCCTCAGTGACACAAGCCGCCCAAGCATTGAATGCTAGCCAAGCAAAGATGAACGGCTCAAAGCTCTCTTCGGGTACACAATCTCGATATCCTAAAGCTCGTTCAAACCAGGATATAATGAGCCTCCTGCCGTCATCGTGGAGGGTCTGGAAGCGTCCTATCTCAACGCGATTGCCATTTCGCGTCCTGCGTCCCGGCAGCAGTTCGTCACAAACCATGTCTCCCCCTCCAGTATCTAGCTACTTCCCAAGGCTATCCAGTACTATCCGGAGCAGGCCCACCCCCCTGGCCCTTGACCTAGGCGACGGCCTCTGATATTGCCAGTACCTCAGTTTCGACATACCGTCTGAAGCTCTCTGCATCGGTATAGAAACGATACCCAGCGTTGCTAGCAATCTCCTCAACCGCGGGATCTTCGTCGACTAGGAGTGCAACTGGCTGGCTCAACCCTTCTTGCAGGCCGGCAGGCCAAGCCAGGTCGAGCACAGCAAGCGGCTGACCTGTCTCAGGGTCAGCGAGTTCATGCATATACTCCCCTTCCGGCAATCCCCGTTGGGCGAGCCATTCATTGCAGTCCTTGAGGATTTGCTCTTCCTCATCGCTTGCTACCCCACCAAGGACAAGCTCTGCTTTTCGCCCCAGTATCGAGGTGATGATCTCTTCCTCGGGCACGATCCCTTCGAGAAGGCTGTCAAGAAAACCGTTCGCGGCACTTGCAAGCAGCTTGCGCCTTTCCTCAAGAAATGCCAGGTAGTTCTCAATCTTCCAGAGGCTCGGGTCCATTGGCATCCAATGGCTTTCCAGGGCTCCTGGCTGACGCTTGATAATCTTAGGTATGTACTCGGATGGATCCTTGTTTGAGACCTTCAGGTTCGTCTCCTGTGTGAGGAACGAGAAATTCGCTATGGCATTAACATCCGGGCGGGAATAACCATACTCATACAATAGTGACTTCGGGAAAATGTGGTGGACATGCAAGTTGCCCATGCTCCCAAGTAGTTCTTTCGAAAGTTCGACCCCGGAGCCCCAGTCTTTTGACTTGCACACACGGGTCATCATGTAGAGCAGGGGGTAGAATCGTGCTCCACTACTCCAGCCCAGAAAATCGTTTGGATCTATACGCAAATCCCCTCTATTCTGTCTTAACTGGCCTATCAGCCGGTTAAGCGCTCCGTCCTTCTCTTCGATCAGACCAAGGTCTTGGTTGATAACGCTTTCTGTGGAACCTGCGTACCGGCCCCAGAGGAAAGTGTGTATATACCAGTACAGGAGTTGGTCCCTCTCCTTGTGGTCGGCGAGGCTTCCGCCGCGTTCCATGAGATATCTGGCCATTACTGGGAAGGAATACCGGCTGCCAAGGACTCGATCGTGATCAAGGCCCAAGCGTGACGAGATAATATTGAGGAGTTTGTCAACGGCTTTTTCAGCATTATTGAGCCCTTCCTTGAATGCGGCAGTATCGACGTATTCAAGAGCCGTAAAGAGAGCCTCCCCTGTGACTATGGTGTTGATGCACCGCAGTAGCCATTCCAGCCTGAAGTCAAACCCGGCGCCCCGCCATTTCTCGAGCTTGCTCTTCATCTGCTCTCTAGCTTCGGGCCAGGACGCGCAAAGTTTTGCGAGCGCAAGGTCACCTTTGGACAGTTTCGTGCCTCCGCTATTGACGCGGTTGAATACCTCAACAACAACGTCAATCGATTTATCTTCGCCGGTGACTTCATCGATATGGAGCTCCGCTTGCTTTATCGAGTCTATGGCGTTTAGACGGTTGATATATTCCGTAATACTTGGTTGCCACTCTGGCACGTTGACAACTCGTTTGATCGCCTCTCCAGCTCCTATCTGCATAAGCTCAGTGACATTTACCCACAGCGGATTATCCTTCATCTTCATGGGGGCGTAAAACTCGAATGCCTCATCTCCAAGATGGAAGTAGAGGTCCGTGAATGCGCGCTTATCCCCGTCAAAGAACTCTGGTGGCTTCCCCCGGACAATGCCATAAAGAGTCGTCATCCGCTGCTGCCCATCAAGCAACAGCTTTACTACACCAGGCGGGAGATCTCCCCGGCCTTTTGCCTCTGCAGCCTCGGCTTTCGTTACCCAGACAAGGAGGCTCCCAATCGGGTATTTCCGATACATCGAGTGCATCAACCCTCGCACCTGGTCCCTATTCCAGACATAGCCCCTCTGGAATTTTGGAAGCGCAAAACTGCCGAGATCAATCTGGTCAAGAATGGTGCTGACTTTCACTGTCTACCCCCGTTCGCAATCCGATGTTAGCCAACTCCGGCAATTTGCACGCGTCGATTTCGGCCGGATGCCGGTATCGTATCCGAGGAAACCCTTCATGCCATTCTACCCCGCGCGCAACGACATTTGGTGCTATAGCCTACAGCCGACGAGCGGAAGACGGACGCGCGTCGCCAGGGAGAGATGCTCCCTCTCGCTACATGGACGCTAGATGAAATGCTTAGACTGTGGCATGTGTATCCAGGACACATCTCGTATGACCTGCGGATATAGTTGGTGCCACCAGCGGAATTCGAATCCGCGCCGCCGCCTTGAAAGGGCGCGGGTAACCCATGATAAAATCGAGTGTGTCTTATGACAACCCCAGGTCGGCCCTTCTCGTGCGGACCGCCGCATTAAGTCTGTTGCAGACATCGTTTGCCATTGCGTAACCTTTATGAGATTTCATGCCTGATCTGATGAGAACGTTAAAATCATTTCCGTCTTTCTGGCACGAGAGATTGAGGTAAAAACCCCCTCCGGCCAGACCGCCGAGTACCCCCAAGATAAGCGCTGCACCCAGCTGAGTATCCGGGCTTTCGATACCAACCTCTTGGATTTCTTCCAGTGGCATCCAAAAACAGATCTGGCGCTTACTGTCATTGCTGACTGCGAGGACCAGTTCTTTGGTGACCATGAAATTCGCATTCGCGGCAGAAACGGGATAGCTGGGGTGGCCGCCGGAATATCCAAGGCCAGGTAAATATTGGGATATGCTTAATAGAGAAGTCGGTTGGCCACATTTCTTGCAGGGATTTACTGGCTTATAATAAGCAGCTCCGCAACGTCCGCAATACACCAATTGGTTAGATTCCATGATCTCATACCCCCTGGTCATCTGCCGCTATCCCCAGCCCCTGACTGCCCATATCCTACCATGAGTAAAGACCGGGCCGTTTCGGGTGAACATGGCCCAGGCGCTTAGCCGCCCATTAGCCCGAGGGGCAAAATCCCAGCTAAACACAGGTCATTATGGGGGCTATCACTGTCTAAGGGCGAGGCGCGAATGGATTCTCAATGGATGCGGCACTCAACAACCGGATGTAGATCTTACTTCGCAGTTGCTTGTGGCTTCCATCTTCCTGAGAACAGAAGGGCCTTGAAGTCGCAGCCAGGGTTGTTTTTCTCGATTGCCTTGATCAGGTGGACGAGAAGGCCAACGTCCAGCTCTTTATGCAGAGGAACCGACATGGTGTGTTTGGGGGAATTCCTGCGGATTATCGCGTGGTCACCGTTTGTTCTTACTACGACGTAGCCTAGCAGCTTCGCGGCCTTGATGAACTGCTTCCCTGATACTGTTGGAGTATTAGCAGACATGGAAGGCGAAGTCGAAAGTGCCGGTGCCGATCTTCTTCCTCACCGGTTCGGGGATGCCCTGCGGGAGATCCGCGTCCTCGAAATAGAGATGAAGGGCGCTCTCCAACTGGCGAATCGCCTCTTCCTCTGTCTCCCCTTGCGCAAATACGTCAACGTCCAGGCAGCGGGCGATGAAATACTTCTCCCCCTTGGAGACCTCGCAGAACACGATGCCTTCCTTGCGCTTGGACATACTCCCCTCCTTCTCCTTCATATACTACTTATCGACACTCCGGGCCATTTCTAAACCCCGCGGGGAGCGGGATACAACCCTACCACATCAGCCCATTTGGTTTCAATGTTCGCTACGGAGGCGCGGCCATCCTTCCCCGAGAACCTGGCCCTCCTGCTGTCATCTACCAGAACTTCCTGATCACCTTCCGGCCCAAGAGCTTATTCTTCGCGCGCCGGGTGATTTTCTTGGGGTTGCCGCTGACCACTACCCCTGCATCGCGGGAGAGGCGTGCCAGCTTGTAAAGGCTGGAGGTTAGCTTGGACATTCGGTTTACGGGGCCTTTTTGGAGTCGACGTAGGAATACTCACTATATGCTTTTATGAGCGTCCCATAGTCATCGGAAAATTGAATTGTCTCAGGCATACTTTCGACATATTTCATCTCATCGTTTTCATACATGAACGTGAAATCCATTTTGTCTTCAGAGGTTTTCAGTTTCATCGTGGTAAGGTCATATTCTTGGTGGTGCTTGAGATAATAGTCACACATTTCCTTGCAACCATCGGATTTGCGGACCCCGAAAAAAGACTTACCGTTGTAATAATATTCCCAGTAATCGTTTTCCCAGTGGCCGATAAGCGCCTTCTCGATTGAAGACGTGTCTCTTTCTGTCTGCTGTACACTTACCGATGCCCCATTGCTGCCGCAACCGATGATAACAATGCTCAGGATCAGCACCGCCACGAGCCATAACCGTTTCACAATGCCCCCCTCAATCTCTATTATTTCAGCTCAACAACCGTCGCCTGCCAGGTGCAATTGGCCGACATGATATACAGGTAATAACTCCCCGCAGGTTCGTTGATGTAGGTCTCACCAGGGCCGGGGTCGGTGGGGGAAACGATCGGGAAGCCCCCTTCTTGGGTGAGGGAATGTCCTGCTTGAACGAGATACACATAGCACATAGAAAAGGAATCGCCGACGACATTATAGAGCAACTTCTTTTGACCCGAACCAAGAGAGAAGGTTCCCGTCTGCTTATCTGTGCTTCCAGTGACATCAATAACGGTTTGCCACGTCTTTGGCGCAGGTGCCACGGGAACAGTAGATGTTTGGGGAGTCGTAGCCGGTGTCGACGTGGCTGGTTTTGAGGTCGTTTCAGTAGTCGCGGGCTTCGTTGTCTCACCTTTTTTGCCAGCTGCGGAGGCCGCTCCCGCTATGCCCCCAACTATCAGTACAGCAATGACGATCCAGAGCCACTTTCGGCTCTTCTTTTCTGGCGGCGGCAAAGGCGCGTTTGGCGGTATGTTCTGTACCATCTCAACTCCCCTTCCCTTTAAGCCCTAGCGATTGCCCACATTTTACCATGATAGGCCTAGGGCCGGGCCCTTGCGAACCCGGCCGCCACTCTTTCCAAAATCAAAGTGCCTCCAGCTCGTCACTCCCCCTCGTCCTCCAAGAACCGTGCTACATCATCCAGGGTCATGTCATAGTGAAAGTGCGAAAAGGTGCTTACCACAAAGTAGAGAACCCCGATTTAGCTGGAGCGGAAGACGGGGCTTGAACCCGCGGCCCTCACCTTGGCAAGCAACACCGTCGCTGATTCCCGCCTAATCTTCTCCTTCAATAATGCGACTGAGTCTCGGCAGGCTGCAGTCCTCAATGGTGAATGCCCACGCAGCGGTTGGCTACGCGAGGTAGCTGGTTTTAAAAGGGCTATCTCTTCTTAGCCAGACATTAGCCAGGAGGCATAGAGAAGGGGCGCCGATACTACCGACACCCCTTCTGAACTGGTAGCGCATGCGGGATTCGAACCCGCGATCTCCGCCTTGAGAGGGCGGCGTCCTAGGCCAGCTAGACTAATGCGCCACGTAAATCCTTCGCATTTGGCTGGGGGAGAAGGATTCGAACCCTCGCAACGAGATCCAGAGTCTCGCGTCCTACCGCTAGACGATCCCCCAGCGTGACCGCAGATTATGATAGCATAACTACCCACCCGCGAGAAGGGCACTGGGCGTGGAAAGTCGCGCCAGGCATGCAGCAAACGGTGACCCTCTTGCTGCACTATCTATCAAGAGTTTAGAGTTCTATCCAGCGATTCAAGTGCGGTTCGACGACCATGGTTCCGGGAACCTCGCGGGCGACGCCCGCGAGGTAGCGATGGAGGTCGACCATCTGGCTGAGCGGCGGGTAGAAGCTGTCGTGATGATGGGGGATGGCCAGAGTCGGCTTAA
>JAHEXQ010000010.1:0-11832 GCA_023252035.1 Actinomycetes bacterium | reverse complement strand
TGGTGAGCCGCACCGCCAGTTCCTGGATGTCCGAGCGGCCTTGCACGGGCACCAGGAATATATCCACGGGTGTAACCCGGTCGGCGATTCCCGGCTCCAGATGAGCGCTTCCCATGTGCAGAATGCGCTTCCCCTCCACCTCGAGCAAGTAGATGAATACGCCGCCCAGCGGGAAACGCGGGGCGCCGAGCGTAGCTATCTCGGGCATGCGCATGGCGCTGCGGGCCAGGGTCTTCAGCACCAGGGACGTGTCAAAGTCTACATGGCGTGACGGCAGCGCCGTCACGCTGATCTCGCCTATCTGCAGTTTCCCGAAGGGTTCCATCGGCTGCACCTGGCTCCAGGGCGTGGAGCGCGCGCGCAGGCTATTGCAGACGCCGGCCCGGCATATGACCCGCGCGCCTGTGTTTATAGCTATGCGCGGGACGTCGTAGGTGTGGTCGAAGTGCCCGTGGCTCACCAGTATCGCGTCCGCCTGCTGGAAGTCGTCGGCGTGCAGGGGCTGCACCGGCCGGGCCCGGCCGTTTCTGGTCAGGTAGGGATCGAGGAGGATGACCGTATCTCCGCTCCGAAGTTCGAATCCCGCTGTGCCCAGCCATCTCATTTTCATCTTTCCTGTCTCCTCATGTTCGTGTCGCCTACTCCTTCAATGCTCGCTCGATGCGGCGCAGGCTTGCTTCCTTCCCCAGCAGCGCCAGGCTGCCGAAGAGCGGCGGACTCACCTTGTTGCCGGTGATAGCTATACGCACCGGCTGGAAAGCCACGCGCGGCTTGAGACCCAGCCTCTCGGCTACTTCCCGCAGTGCGCTCTCTATCTGTGCCGCCTCGAATACCGGAAGCGATTCAAGGGCCTCCAGCGACGCGGCGAGCATCCGGCGGGCGCCGTCCGTCTGCAGTGCCTTCCGCGCATCCTCTTCCAGCCCGGGGTCGGCGGCTCCCATGAAACTGAGTAGAGGCACCGCGTCCTCCAGCACCTTCATCCTCTCCTTCACCAGCGGCACGGCCCTGGCCAGACGGGCGGAATCCAGGTCATAACCCGCCCGGCGCAGGAAGGGCACTAGCAGCTCCGCCAGCTCCTCGTCGCTTTTGCTCCTTATATAGACTCCGTTCATCCAGTCCAGTTTCTCTATGTCCCAGACGGCGGGCTTGGAAGTAACCCGGTCCAGGCTGAATCCCGTTATCAGGCTCTCCCGGTCTATGATGGTGGTCTTGTCGTCCAGCGACCAACCCAGCAGGGAAAGGAAGTTGACCATGGCGTCGGCCAGGTAGCCCTTCTCGCGATAGAAACCCACGGAAACGTCCGCAAACCGCTTGGAGAGCGGCTTCCCGTCAGTGCCCACGATCATGGAGAGGTGGCCGAAGCGCGGAGGCTCGACGCCGAGGGCCGCATAGAGCATGAGCTGCTTGGGGGTGTTGGATAGATGGTCGTCCCCCCGTACCACGTGGGTGATGGCCATCCCCGTATCATCCAGGACCACGGCCAGGTTGTAGGTGGCGGTGCCGTCGCGGCGCAGCAGGACGAAGTCCTCTATGATGCCGTTGTCGAAGACCACGTCGCCGCGCACCAGGTCCCGCACGATGGTTGTCCCCTCCTCCACCTTGAAGCGGATGGCGCTGGGGACACCCTGGGCTTCCAGGCGTGCTACCTGTTCCTCGCTGAGAAAGCGGCAGGCGTGTTCGCGCCTGGCGGTCCGGGCATCCACCTTTTCCGCCTCATGCCGGGCCGCTATCTCCTTGGGCGTGCAGAAGCAGCGGTAGGCTTTGCCCTCCCACAGCAGGCGGCAGGCGGCCTCGCTGTAAACCGCGCCGCGCTCCGTCTGCCGGTACGGCCCGTGCTCTCCCCCCACCCCGGGTCCCTCATCCCACTGCAGCCCGAGCCAGGCGAGGTCCTCGGTGATGGCATCGATGGCCTCCTCCGTGTAACGGGACTGATCGGTGTCCTCGATGCGCAGAATGAAAGTGCCGCCGGAATGCCGCGCCAGGAGCCAGTTGTAGAGGGCTGTGCGGGCGCCTCCGACGTGCAGGTAACCGGTGGGACTGGGGGCGAATCGCAGCCTCACGCGCAGCCCTTTTCATGATTGGCCGGCGCGGCTACGACCTTGTTGCGCAGGACGTCCATGCCCTCTATCTCTATCTCCACCTCGTCCCCCACGCGTAACTGTCCCACCCCGGGAGGTGTGCCGGTGAGGATCACGTCGCCGGGATATAGGGTCATGATATGGGAGACGAAACTCACGACCTCGGCGCAGGAGAAGATCATGTGCTCAGTGGACGAGGACTGCCTCAACTGCCCGTTCAGCCGCAACTCGATGCGGCGTCCGCACACGTCCTCGTCTGTGGAGATGTAAGGGCCCAGTGGGCAGAAGGTGTCGAAGCCCTTGGCGCGGGTCCACTGCCCGTCCAGACGCTGCAGATCACGAGCGGTCACGTCGTTCGCACAGGTATAACCCAGGATGTGAGCCGCCGCCTCCTCCGGCGTCAGTAGCCTGCACTGAGCGCCCATGACGATGGCCAGCTCGGCTTCGTAATCCACCTCGGCGCTCATGCGCGGATAGACGATATCGCCTCCGTGCGGCAACAGCGCGGAAGGCGGCTTGGAGAAAAGGACCGGTTCGTCCGGGGTCTTGAGCCCCAGCTCACGGGCGTGGTCCAGATAATTCAAGCCCACCGCCAATATCTTGCTGGGCTCTACGGGCGATAGCAGCTCGACCTCGGCCAGCGGATAGCTGCGGCCGGCGCTCTTGATGCCGGTGAAGGGCGTCTTCTCCAGTTCCTCGATATTGCCGTCCTCGACGATGCCGAAATGGATATGCCGTTTGTACAGATAGCGGGCTATTCTCACCGCAACTCCTTGCTGATTCTTCTCAAGTTGACAGAAGGGTCTGGCCTTTTGTCAACCTCGGTGCTAGATGGCGGCCCCGGGCTGATGGTCGATGTCCAGCATCTGGCCGATAGTGCCCATCAGTTCCTGAAGGCGCTCCGGGCGCAGGCTGTAGAGCACGCTCGTCCCTTGCCTCCGGAAATCCACGAGTTCGGCGTGCCGGAGAACAGCCAGGTGGTGCGATACCAGGGGCTGGGAGAGCCCTAGCTCGTTCATGAGATCGCAGACACACTGTTCCTTCTCGCGCAAGAGACACAGAGCTTTGAGCCGGTGAGGCTCGGCGATTACTTTCAGCAGCTCGGACGCTTTGCCGATAAGGCCGTCAAGCCCATACGAACCGTTCGCATCTTGCATGGTTTACCTCAAATATCTCCGTGAGCCACTCCGGCAGCAAACCTATTCCACCGATTTGGTATGGGTCAGCCCCAGCTCGATGGAATCCACCAGTGCTTGCCAGGACGCCTCAATGATATTCTCCGAGACGCCTATAGTGCCCCAAGTCTTCTCCCCGTCTCCGGTCTCGATGAGTACCCGCGTGACCGCGCCCGTGCCCTTCTTCTCGTCCAGGACCCGGACCTTGTAGTCTATCAGCTCTATGGCGTCCAGCTCCGGATAGACGTGGCGCAACGCCATGCGCATGGCGTTGTCCAGCGCGTTAACCGGGCCGTTGCCCTCCGCCGTCGCGATGATGCGCCGGCCTTTCACGTGTATCTTGATGGTGGCCTCTGTCGCCACCTTCCCATCCTCGCGCTTCTCCATTATGACCCGGAAGCTCTCCAGCCGGAAGAAGACCTCGTGCACGCCCAGGGCCTTGCGCAGCAGTAGCTCAAAGGAGCCGTCCGCCGCCTCGAAGTGATAACCCACGTGTTCCAGGTCTTTCACCGCCTCCAGGATCTCCTGCACTTTCTCGGAATTACCGCTTATGTCCTTGCCGATCTCCTTGGCTTTGAGCACGATGGTGCTCCTGCCCGAGAGCTCGGACACGGCAATCCGCTGGAGGTTTCCGACCAGCTCGGGCCGGACGTGCTCGTAGGTCTCGGGCTCTCGCGAAACCGCACTCACGTGAATGCCCCCTTTGTGCGAGAAAGCCATCTGGCCCACGTAGGGCTGGTGCGGATTCGGATTGATGTTGCAGACCTCGGCCACGTAATGCGAGAGTTCGGTCAGCTCGGCCAGTTTCTCCGGGGGCAGGACAGGAATGCCCATCTTGAGAACCAGGTTGGGAATGACGGAGATGAGGTTGGCATTGCCGCAGCGCTCCCCATAGCCGTTGATGGTCCCTTCCAGCAGGACGGCGCCGGCATCGGCCGCCACGATGGTATTGGCCACCGCGCACTCGCAGTCGTTATGCGCGTGGATGCCCAGGGGCACACGTATCCGCGCCGCCACTTCCTCCACTATACGCCGGACCTCACGGGGGAGCGTTCCCCCATTGGTGTCGCAGAGACAGATGTAATCGGCTCCGGCGTCCTGCGCAACTCGGAGCGTCTTGAGCGCGTAGGCCGCGTTGCTCTTGTAGCCGTCGAAGAAGTGCTCCGCGTCGTAGATGACCTCGAGCCCCGCCTTTTTCAGGTACTCCGCGGAATCCCCTATCATCCAGAGGTTCTCGTCCAGGGTAGTCTTCAACGCCGAGCGCACGTGCAGCTCCCAGCTCTTGCCTACGATACAGGCACAGGGCGTCTCGGCCTGCACTAGCGCCTCCAGCTCCTTGGACTGGTCGATGGAGATGAGCGCACGACGGGTTGAGCCGAACGCGACGAGCCGGCAGTTGGTGAGCTGCAGATTCTTGACCTGCCGGAAGAACTCGGCATCCTTGGGATTGGAAGCCGGGTATCCACATTCCACGTAGTGCACGCCAAAGCGGTCCAGGTGCTCCACGATCTTCAGCTTATCCTCCACCGAGAGGGAGAGCCCCTCGCGCTGGGCGCCGTCCCGCAGGGTGGTGTCGTATATCTTGATGTCCCGTTCGCTGCTACTCATGGGCATGATCCGGCTTCTCTCGGGACTGGCTCTACGCCAGCATCCAGGAATCTTGGCATCAGTTCACGTGCTCCAGCCATGCGTCGTATTTGCTGTCCCGGCCGGCCGCGATCTCGAAGAATTTCTGTTGCAGCTTCTTGGTTATAGGGCCAGGCTCTCCGATCACCCGGTCGTCCACCTCGCGGATGGGTACGATCTCGGCCGCAGTGCCCGTAAAGAAGGCCTCGTCTGCCAGGTAAAGGTCAGTTCGCGCCATCTCTTTTTCCACGCACGGAATCCGGAAATCCCTGGCCAGGTCGATGATAGCGCCGCGGGTGATCCCCTCCAAGGCACCCGCAGACGTGGGCGGCGTGTACAGGGTTCCCTCCCTCACCGCGAAGATATTCTCCCCTGCCCCGTCAGCTACAAACCCGTGCCCGTTGAGCAGGATGGCTTCCTCGTAGCCTGCTTCCACCACTTCCATCTTGGCGAGTATGGAGTTCAAGTACTGGCCGCAGGCCTTCGCTGCGGTGGGGATGCTGTTGGCTTCTATGCGGCGGAAGGAGGAAACTTTGGCCCGCACGCCTTGCTCCAACCCAGCCTCTCCCAGGTAGGCACCCCAGGGCCAGACGGCGATGGCCACGTTTACGGGCGCGGTCATCGGGTTCAGCCCCATCTCCCCGTAGCCGCGGTAGGCTATGGGCCGGATGTAGCAGCTGCCCAGATTGTTGGCACGGATGACCGCCTTAGTGCCCTCAACCATTTCCTCCAGGGTAAACGGCATGGGCATGCGATAGATGGCCGCCGAGCGGAAGAGGCGCTCCAGGTGCGCCGTCAAGCGGAATACCGCCGCTCCCCTCGGCGTCTCGTAGGCCCGTATACCCTCGAAGACACCTGTACCATAATGCAGCGCGTGCGTCAGGATGTGGATCTTGGCATCCGCCCAGTCCACCAGCCTACCGTCCATCCAGATCTTTTGGCCTTCCGCGATTGGCATCTATCGTTAACTCCTTTCTTTCTCCGGCTTATGCTCTGTAGCGAGAGGGCCTGGCCCATTTGCTGCAGCCTTGCTTGCAGTGTGCTTCTCATCGGGCTGGACCCCGCTTTCCAGGACATATCTTACTATAAGGTCGCCCACCTCCGAGGTGGACAGCCCCATCCGGCCTGCGTTCATGGACTCCAGATCATGCGCGCAGGCGCGCATGATCGCCTGCTCGACGAGGCTGCCGCCGTCGGCCCGCCCCAGTTGCTCCAGCATCATCTGGACAGCCGCGATGGCCGCCAGGGGGTTAATCATGTTCTTGCCGGTGTACTTGGGGGCCGAACCGCCGATGGGCTCGAACATAGAGACCCCCTCCGGGTTCAAGTTGCCGCCCGCCGCGATGCCCATACCGCCCTGCACCATGGCTCCCAGATCGGTGATGATGTCACCGAACATGTTGTCGGTGACGATGACGTCAAACCACTCGGGGTTCTTCACCATCCACATGCAGATGGCATCCACGTGGGCGTAGTCGGTCTGGATGTCCGGGTAGTCGCGAGCCACCTCGTTGAAGGTCCTGTCCCAGAGGTCCCAGGCGAAGGTGAGCACGTTGGTCTTGCCGCAAAGCGTGAGTTTGCGGCCCTTGTCGCGGGCGCGGCAGTATTCGAAGGCGAAGCGGATACAACGCTCCGCGCCCCTGCGCGTGTTAATGCTCTCCTGGATGGCCACTTCGTCCGGCATGCCCTTCTTCAAAAACCCGCCCGCTCCCGCGTAAAGCCCCTCGGTGTTCTCCCGTACCACGACGAAGTCGATGTCCTCCGGTCCCTTGTTGGCGAGGGGTGTCTCGACTCCCTCATACAGCTTCACCGGACGCAGGTTGATGTACTGGTCCAGTTCGAAGCGGATGCGCAGCAGGATGCCCTTCTCCAGAACGCCTGGGGCCACGTCGGGATGGCCGATGGCTCCCAGAAAGACGGCGTCCAGTGCTTTCAGTTCCTCGAGCACGCTGTCGGGCAGCACCTCCCCTGTCGCCAGGTAGCGGTCGCCGCCTATGTCGTACTCCACGGTCTCGTATTTGAATCCGACGCTATCGGCCGCCGCCGCCAGCACCTTCAAACCCTCCCGCACCACCTCGGGGCCGGTGCCATCGCCTGGTATGACTCCTATCTTGGCCTCCTTCATTCCTTTCCAAGCCTCTCTCTTACATATTCTTCCAGACCGCCCAAATCGATGAGCCGTCGCATGAACTCCGGGAAGGGCTGCGCCTGGAAAATGGCTCCTGTCGCCAGGTTCTCGATACGCCCGCCGGCAAGGTCCACTCTCACCTCGTCTCCCAGGCCGATACCCTCCACCGCCTCGGGGCACTCCAGGATGGGCAGCCCGATGTTGATAGCGTTCCGGTAGAAGATGCGCGCGAATGATTTCGCTATGACGCAGGAGACACCCGCGGCCTTGATGGCCACCGGCGCGTGCTCCCGCGAGGAGCCCGAACCGAAGTTCTCCTCGGCCACGATGATATCTCCGGGATGCACGCCGCAAGCGAAGCCAGGGTCCAGGTCCTCCAGACAGTGCTTGGCCAACTCCGCTGGCTCGCTGACGTTGAGGTAGCGTGCCGGGATTATCACGTCCGTGTCCACGTTTCTACCGTATCTCCAGGCTTTGCCTTTAAGTATCAACTCTTCTTCCGCTCCTTCTTCGTTTTTCGAATTCTGGGGTCTGACCCCAGAATTCGAATTTCAAAGGTCGTCGGGGCCGGCTATGCGCCCCGCTACGGCGGATGCCGCGGCCACTGCCGGGCCCGCCAGGTAAACTTCGCTCTCCGGATGTCCCATGCGTCCGACGAAATTCCTATTGGTAGTGGCCAGAGCGCGCTCGCCCGCCGCCAGTATGCCCATGTAGCCTCCCAGGCAGGGGCCGCAGGTCGCGGGGCTTACCACCGCTTCCGCCTCCAGGAATATCTCCATGTATCCCTTGCGGATCATATCCGCGAAGATAGCCTGGCTGCCAGGGATGATGATGAGGCGCACGCGCGGATGGGTCTTGCGTCCGGCGAGGATGCTCGCGGCGATCTCCATATCCTCCATACGGCCGTTGGTGCAGGAGCCGATGACCACCTGGTCCAGAGCTACCTCGCCCACCCGGCTCAGGGGACGCACGTTCGAGGGCAGATGCGGGAAGGCCACCTGCGGCTCCATGCCACTCACGTCGAAGGTCATCTCCCGCACGTAGGCGGCATCCGGGTCGCTTAAGTAGCTATCGTATTGGGCGTAATCACGCGCCAGATGCCGGTCCAGGTACTCCTCGGTCTTGGCGTCCACGTGGAAGATACCGTTCTTGGCCCCGGCCTCCACGGCCATGTTCGCCATGGTGAAGCGCCCGTCCAGGGAGAGGTCGGCTATGGCCGGCCCCACGAACTCCATGGCCATGTAGCGGCCGCCCTCCACGCCTATCTTGCCGATGGTGGCCAGGATCAGGTCCTTGCCTCCTACCCAGGGGGGCAGGGTGCCCGTGTATTCGAGGCGCAAGCTCTCCGGGACGCGCAGCCATGTCTCGCCCAGGGCCATGGCGGCCGCCAGGTCGGTGGAACCGACGCCGGTGGAGAACGCGCCCAGCGCTCCGTAGGTGCAGGTATGCGAGTCCGCTCCCACCACCAGGTCCCCCGGGCCCACCAGGCCGTTCTCGGGCAGTAGCACGTGCTCGATACCCATCCGCCCTATCTCGAAGAAATGCGTAATGCTCTGCTCCGAGGCGAAATCCCGCATCATGGCGCATTGTGCGGCGGACTGGATGTCCTTGGCCGGCATGAAGTGGTCCGGCACCAGGGCGATCTTGTTCGGGTCGAAGACCTTGTCGGCGCCCATGTTGCGAAAGGCCTTAATGGCCAGGGGTGCGGTGATGTCGTTGGCCAGCGCCAGGTCGATGCGCGCGTTGATTATCTGGCCGGGCTCCACCCTGTCCAGACCGGCATGCGCCGCCAGTATCTTCTCGGTTATGGTCGATCCCACGTCGATTCCTCCGGATATATTGGAAGTTCGCAGCAGCGTCTAAGCGGCTATTTGTGCGCCTTCTGCTTCAGGCGTTTCTTCTCGAGGATGCCCTTCTGGATGGCCCGGTTTATGGCGTTCACATAAGCCCGGGCACTGGCCTCGATGATGTCGGGGCTGACGCCCCTGCCCACCACCTCGTGCCCCTCGATCTGCAGCTTAATGGTCACATCACCCATGGCGTCCAGGCCATGGGTGATAGCGGATACCGTATAGGAAACCAGCTTGGCCGGTATCTTCGAAGCCTTGGCGATGGCCTTGCAGACCGCGTCCACCTGCCCGTCCCCGGTGGCCGTGGCGTCGTAGCCCTTGCCCTCCTTGGAGAGCCGGATGGCCGCTATGGGGATTGCCCCCGACCCGGAGGAGCTCTGCATGTACTCGAGCTGGAATAGCTCTTCCAGGGTACGGATCTCGTCCAGCGCGATGGCCTCCAGGTCCTTGATGGCCACTTCCTTCTTCTTATCCGCCAGCTCCTTGAAACGGATGAAGGCCCGCTCCAGTCCCTTGTCGTCCAGGTAGAAGCCCATCTCCTCGAGCTTCGTCTTCAGCGCGTGGCGGCCTGAATGCTTGCCCAGATAGAGCTCGCCCTCCATCAGGCCGATGTCCTGCGGCTTCATTATCTCGTAGGTGGTGCGGTCCTTGAGCACGCCGTCCTGGTGGATGCCCGACTCGTGCGCGAAGGCGTTCTCGCCGACGACCGCCTTGTTAGGCTGTACGTTGTAGCCCGTGAGCATGCTCACCAGCCGCGAAGCCTGGAAGATCTCCTTGGTGTTGATGCCGGTGGCCAGTTGCAGCGAGGCTTTG
The DNA here is from genome assembly GCA_023252035.1 of Actinomycetes bacterium. Lineage (GTDB taxonomy): Bacteria > Actinomycetota > Geothermincolia > Geothermincolales > JAHEXQ01 > JAHEXQ01. The sequence goes on along the minus strand of JAHEXQ010000010.1, from coordinate 2,162 downwards.
CGCGTGTTGATGACCATGACCACTTCCTCGAGGGAACAGTTACCGGCGCGCTCACCCAGGCCGTTGATGGCACATTCCACCTGGTCCACTCCCGCTCCCAGAGCAGCGATGGAGTTGGCTACGGCGAGACCGAGGTCGTTGTGGCAGTGTACGCTCAGGGTCGCGTCGCCCATGTCCACGTGTTCCTTGATGTTTTTCAGCAGTTCCGCGAATTCGACCGGCAGGGCGTATCCCACCGTGTCCGGGATGTTTATCACGCTGGCACCGGCCTTGATGGCGGCCTGGCATATCTTGTACAGGTATTCGGGGTCGGAACGTGTCGCGTCCATGCAGGAGAACTCCACGTTCTCCACGTACTTGCGCGCGTAGGCCACGGCGTCGCGGGCCATCTCCAGCACCTGGTTGGGGGTCTTCTTGAGCTGGTGCTTCATGTGCAACTCCGAGGTGGAGATAAAGGTATGGATGCGCGGCCGTTCGGAGAACATGATGGACTCCCAGGCCCAGTCGATGTCGTTGCGGTCCGCCCGCGCCAGAGCGCAGATGACCGGGCCCTTGACGTTCTTGGCGATTCCCTTCACCGCCTCGAAATCGCCCGGGGAGGAAACGGGGAAGCCGGCCTCGATGACATCGACCTCCAGTCTCGCCAATTGCTCCGCTATCTCCAGCTTCTCACGGACGTTCAGGTTGATACCCGGGGACTGCTCGCCGTCTCTCAGAGTCGTGTCTAAAATCCGGATCCTGCGTGTCATGGGGATCAACTCCTTGCCTCATTCATAAACCTTTACGCATTAAGATAGCACGTTTATCTTCACTTATTAAGTCGCTTCGGCCTTCGAACCAATTGTAGTTATTAATCGAATTCTGGGGTCTGACCCCAGAATTCGATTGGTTACCAGAGGACGATGAATTTGGCGTCGGCCACGCCGGCCTCGGTCCTTATCTTCTCCAGGATGTCCTCCGAGATGGGCTGGTCCACGTTCAGCCCCATGACGGCTTCGCCGCCTATCTTCTCCCTGCCCACCTGCATATGGGCGATGTTGATGTTCTCCGCGCCCAGAATGGTGCCGACCTTCCCGATCATGCCGGGGACGTCATCGTAGCGGAAGAAGGCCATGTACTGCGATGGGCCCAGGTCGATATCGTACTGATAGACGTTCACGAACCGCTCCGTGTTGTTGAGGCCTACCAAGGTTCCGCCCACGGTCACGCTACCAGCCTCCTGCGTGCCCCGCACCGAGATGAGGTTCACGTAGTCGTGCGACTGCGCCGACTTGGATTCCTTCACCGCGATACCCCTCTCCTTGGCGAAGATGGGGGCATTCACGTAGGTGACAGGCTCGAAGACCACCAGCTCGAAGAAGCCCTTCAGCACCGCCACGGTGAGGATGCTCGTCTCGTGCTCCGCCAGGGGACCTAGGTATTCGATCTCGATCTCGTCCACATGGCCCTCTACCAGGTGCGTGAAGAGCTTGCCCAGTTTCTCCGCCAGGCCGATGAAGGGCTTCACGGTCTCGTCCACCTCGTGCACGGGTATCTGCAGATTTACTACGTTGGTCACGAAGTCGCCCTTGAGAGCTGCGGCTACCTGCTCCGCGATCATCACGCCCGCGCGGTCCTGCGCCTCCATAGTGGAGGCCCCGAGGTGCGGCGTCGCCAGGACGTTGGGCAGTCCCAGGAGTTGCGGGTCCGGCTCGGGCTCCGTCTCGAACACATCGAGGGCCGCCCCGGCCACTTTTCCGCTCTTCAGCGCGTCGCACAGGGCCTTCTCGTCGATCAACCCTCCCCGGGCGACGTTGATGATACGGACCCCGTCCTTCATCTTGGCAAACTGCTTCTTGCCTATGAGGTGCAGGGTCTCGGTGCTCTTGGGTAGATGCATGGAGATGAAGTCGGAGCGCTCCAGCAACTCGGCCAGCGTCTTGACCATCTCTATGCCCTGGCGCCCTGCCAGCTCAGCGGAGATGTAGGGGTCGAAGGCTATGAGCTTCATGCCGAAGCCCATGCACCGGGCGGCCACAAGGGTCCCCACGCGGCCCAGGCCGATGATGCCCAGGACCTTTTTATATAGCTCCACTCCCTGGAAGCGGCTGCGCTCCCAGCGGCCCTGGCGCAGGCTATCGGCAGCGTGCGGGATGTCACGGCAGAGGCCCAGCAGCAGAGCC
>JAHEXQ010000142.1 GCA_023252035.1 Actinomycetes bacterium | reverse complement strand
CTGCCCCCGGATAAGGTCGATGTCATCCCCAACGGCATCGAGATGGACGATTTCTGCGGAGACGTGAGCATGGAGCTGACCCGTCAGAAGTTCATCCGGCCGGATAGCCGCATGATCTTCTTCGTGGGACGGCTGGTTTATGAGAAGGGCGTGCAGACCGTCATCGAGGCCATGCCCCGGGTACTCGCCCGCGTGCCCGACGTGCGGTTTCTCATCGCCGGCACCGGCCCGCATATGCGCCAGCTGAGGTCGCAGGTGCAAGAACTTGGGCTGGACCGCAAGATCCATTTCCTCGGATTCGTGGATACGCAGCGTCTCTCCACCTTCTACAAATGCGCGGACATGACCGTGGTGCCCAGCATCTACGAGCCTTTCGGCATGGTGGTTCTCGAGGCCATGGCCGCAGGCTCGCCCGTAATCGTCGCGGATACGGGCGGCCTAAAGGAGAACGTGGTGCACGAGGCGACGGGGTTGAAGTTCAAGCCCGGCAACCCGGAATCGCTTGCAGATGCCATGATACGGGTGCTGGACGACGTCGACCTCGCCCAGAGGCTTAGGACTGACGCGCGCGACTTCATCGGCGAGCGGTTCAGCTGGGACCGCATCGCTCGCGATACCCTGGACGTCTACCGGCGGGCCATGCGGGAGTACGAATACCGCCCGCGCACGCTGCGGGTCTGCCCTCCCCTACCCAACGAGTCGAGCGCCGACGGGCAGGCCTAAGGCCGCGAGCTCAGCCGGTTGCCGAAGCCTAGAGCCCCAGAAGTCCGGCTGCGTTATCGCGGTACAGATTCTTCCTCGTCTCCTCCTTCATCTCGATGTCAGCTAATTCTTTGACGATGCGCGTGCGTGCCACCAGCGGGTAATCGCTGCCGAGCAGGCATTTCTTGTTGAGGATACGGTCCATGTAGCCTATAACGAACTGCGGGATGTGCTTGGGCGCCCAGCCGGCTATGTTGAAATATACGTCGCGGTTGCGCTGCACGACAGCCATGGCCTCCTCGTACCAGGGCCAGCCGAAGTGCGCGATGATGAGCTTTAGATCCGGGAAGTCCACGGCGACCTCGTCGATGTCCAAGGGGCGGCAGAACTTCAGCTTGGTCCCCGCATGGAACTGCGTTCCGCTGTGGAAGAGCACCGGGATATCCAGGTCTCGGCATTCCTTGTAGATCGGGTACATCTCCGGGTCATTGGGGCGTAGCTCAAGCAGGTGCGGAAGGAGCTTGAGACCGCGGAGGTTGAGGTCGTTCACCGCGTGACGCAGCTCGTTGCGGGCGATGACTCCTTTATGCGGATCCACCGAGGCGAAGCCGATGAGCCGGTCTGGATAGACCGCCACCGCCTCCGCCACCGACTCGTTGGATACCCGGTAGTTCCAGCGTGTCTCCGCATCCACCGCCACGACCACCGATACCGAGACTCCCGCCGCGTCCATGTCCGCGATGGTCGCCTCAAGCAGCGGCAGGTTCTCGCTGAAGTTCCTCGCCGCCTCCAGCACCTGTTCCTTCGTGGCACCGGAGGGGATGGCCCCGGGCATGAAGGTCTTCAGGTAGCTGGCGCGCATCTCGAGCGGCATGGCGCCAAAGGCCTCAGCCGTGAACAACTGGGAGTGTGTATCGATGATTCCACCGTTCATGTCCATATAACCCCCTTTAGCAACGCAAGGGCCAGACCTCTTGCTTGCGCGCGTCCGCATAAACATAAAGGCCGGTTTAAGCAAGCAAGGGGTCTGGCCCTTCACTTGCTTCACGGAGGAAAGCGGCGCTTTCCTCCGGCAGGGCGGTATTCACCATGATGCCGGTGCCCCATTCGAAGCCTGCCGGCAGCGACAGCTTCGGCCAGACCTCGATGTGCCAGTGAAACTCCGGGTAGAGTCCGCCGTCCGAGGGAGCTGAGTGGAGCATCAGGTTGTAAGGTGGGTCGTTCAGCCCCCTGTGGAGGCGGCCCATAGTATGGCTCAGAAGACCCGCCAGATCCTCCAGGGCGTCGTCGGGCAATTCCGGGAAGTGCGCGCAGTGTTCCCGGGGAACCACCCAGGTCTCGAAAGGCACCCGCGAGGCGAAGGGCGCGAAGGCGAAGAAATGATCGGATTCGCAGACTGAGCGCTCGCCCGCCCTGTCCTCCTCCACCAGCATGGCGCAGACGGGGCAGCCGCCGTGCTCCGCGCTCCAGCGGCGCATGCCCGCCAGCTCATCCTCCAGAACCGGCGGTACCAGCGGTAGGCCGAAGAGCTGAGAATGGGGATGTTCGATGGACGCTCCGGCGCTCCGCCCGTGATTCTCTATGAGGTGCATGTACTTGACTCGCGAATCCCGCCCCCGTTCCAGGTAGCGCTCCCGGCACGCCTCCAGGAAGAGGGCTACCTGCTCGCGGTCAAGTTCCCCCAGACTCCTCCAGTGATCCGGCGAGTGGATGATGACCTCGTGGAAGCCGACTCCGTCGAACTGCTGGTAGATACCCGTCGGCCGGGGCTCCAGGTTCCCCTCGGCGGTGAGTGCCGGGTACTTGTTGGGCACCACGCGCACCTTCCAGCCCGGCGTGTCGGGTTCCCGGAAAGGTCCGTCATAGGCCAGCAGTTCGGGTGGCGTCATGCCCTCATGGCCGGGGCAGAAGGGGCAATCGTCCGGCGGCCCCGGCGGCCGCTCCGCCAGAGCCTGCTGCGCGGGTACTTGCGCGAAACTCTCGGGCCGCTTTCCTCTTTCCGTAGCGATGATGACCCAGCGGCCCGTGATGATATCCTGCCTGACTTGCGGCATCTCCTCACATCCATCCGGGCGCCGGCCCGGTGCGCTTCTCCCATTCATCGAGGCGCCAGGTTTGGTCCTCCGGCACGGGACGCTGGCGGATCACTCGGGCAGGTACGCCGCCCGCCACGGAGAAGGGCGGCACGTCCCGGTTCACCAGGGACATAGCGCCGATGACGGAACCCCAGCCAACCGTGACGCCGCGCACGATGGTGCTCTTCGCCCCGATCCAGGTATTGCCCTCCAGGTGCACCGGCTGCATAACGATGCCCTGCGAGCGCACCGGTATCAGCGGATCCCAGTAGTTATGATCGAAGTCCACTATATAGATAGAGTCCGCAAAGAGGCACTGCTCGCCGATGTACACGCCGGCGTAGCTGTTGATGGTATTGTCGCACCCGAAGACGGTCTTGTCCCCGATGACCATGTGCCCCTCGTGGCATCGAATGCAGTTGTTGCGGCCGATGACCACCCACTTGCCGATGGTGATGGTGGCATGCTTGCCCACGATGACCTCGTAGCGCCGCGGCAGAAATACTAACCCGTGGGTGACGACCCGCCTGTGGGTCAGCTTAAACCTAACGAAGCGCAAGAGCATCAGGAGATAGCGGGGATGTAACATGCGATGTTCGCGGATGAACCTGAAGGTGCTCACCCTACCCGAGCTCATCTTCAACGCCTACTCCCTACTTCCGGACTATTTGCGCATGTAGATGATCATATTGTAGAAAGATTCGCGGGGCCAGAAACGGTAGAGTATCTCGTCGATGCGGCGGGCGCGCTGGTAGCTGTGGTAGGCTCCCCAACGCCAGCGGTCGGTTATGTTCTCCTCGTCCACCATGCCCTCGATGGTGCGGATGCACCAACCCAGGGCGCTGGAGACCAGTTCCTCGGTCTCGAAACGCACTTCGCGAAAGCCCGCCTTGCGGGCCATGGCGCACAGCTCGCGCGGCCGGAAGTTGTGGATGTCCACCTGGTGTTCTAGCTCCCACAGCTCGTGATTGTCCTCGGCGGAGACTATCGCCGGATAGTTACGGAGGCTGATAGCCTTACCCCCCAGTCTGCCGCCCAGCTTGGCATAGGTCTTGAGTCCGGCACTGCTGGACCGCTTGAAGAAACTCGCTATCTTCTGACCCCAGTAGGTCGGCTCGCCCGCTACGGCGCAGGCACCCCCGGGCGTTAGCACGCGGTATATCTCCGACAGGGCCGTCTCCAGATCGGGCAGGTGATGCAGCACCGCGTGCCCGAGCACGATGTCGAAGCTGGCATCCTCGTAAGGCAGGTTCTCCACGTCGGCCTGCTGCAGGTGCACTTTGAAGCCTTGTGCGTCGGCGTTGGCCTGGCAGGTGTCCAGCATGCCCTGGGAGATGTCGCATCCCCAAGCCTCGTCTAGCACCCCCGCGATCCCCAGGTTCAGGATGACGAAACCGGTGCCGCATCCTATCTCCATCGCGCGCACGTCCTCGGGAAAGGAACCCTGGAAGGCCAGCTCGAACTTGTCCAGCACGAATCGGGAGATGTCGTCGTCGAAGCGGATGGCCCACTTCCGGTCGTAATCGGCGCTCGCGCCGTCGTGGAACTTGATATTGGCTTCCTTCACGTCCATAGCGCGTATTATAGCATAGCGCTTACCGAGGGCCGTGCCTGAAAACGAAGGTGTCCTGCTCGGAAATAGCATTCCGCATACCATATATTGTGGATCATCGCGGTGGTGCGCTGAACCTGTTTCCACCCTCTGCTGGTGCTACTATCGTGGCATGGACGACTGACCTTGAACCGGTCCGCTTCAGACCTCTTTCTACTCAGCGAACAGAAAGGTGCCTGGCCCCGAACATGTTCGCTTTACCGCAGGCGGGGTCTGTCACTCCGCCCCTTCCGTTCCCGCGAGGAGCAATGGTATAGCTCTTGCCGAAGGCTGCGCCGGGAAATCCACCCTGTTCGGAGCGTCAGGCGGCCAGGATGAGCATTGAAATGGCCTTATTAATCTTCCATAATTTCAGAATGAGTGTGCCAAGAGCTGAATCGCGGCGCTTCACTCCCTTCGACCTGCTGCTGGTCGCGGGGGTCGTGACGCTGGCCGTCTTCCTGATCATGAGTTCGGTAGCCAAGGCGAGCGGGCCCGGCGAGACGGCTATCGTCGAAGTGAACGGGCGCGAGGTCATGAAGATCTCGCTGCGCGAGAACCGGGATTATGCGATAGACGGTTTCAGGGGCAAGAGCTATGTGAGCGTCCGCGACGGTCAGGTACACATGACCGACTCCGACTGCCCGGACAAGCTGTGCGTGAAGATGGGCTGGATATCGCATAACGACACCAGCGTCATCTGCCTGCCCAACCGGGTCGTCATCCGGATCACGGGCACGGGCAGCTTCGACACCATCAGCAAGTAATGGCGCGGGACACGCTCCAGACGGCATGCGTGCGGAAGGCAGGTTTATGAGTTCGAGAGGGTCTGTACGGAAGGACGAAAGAATAAGCAGGAGCAATCTGACCCGGGACATCCTGACCCTTCGCATCAGCTATGTCGGTATGCTGGTAGCTTTGGGATTGGTATTGCAGATAGTGGAATCCGCTCTACCCCCGCTTCTGCCGGTCCCCGGAGCCAAACTCGGCCTCGCCAACCTGGCGACCCTGATCGCACTTATGCTCCTGGGCCCGGCCGAGGCTTTCGAAGTAACGGCCATCCGCTGCCTGCTGGGAGGCCTGCTGCGGGGTAGCGTGGTGGGGCTCATGATGAGCTTCGCCGGAGGCATGGCCGCCACGGCGGTGATGTGCCTGCTCTACGTAATGCCCGGCCAACTCTTCAGCATCAACGGCATCTCCATCGCCGGCGCCGTCACACACAACGCCGCCCAGTTGGCGGTAGCCATGCTCCTGGTGCGCTTCTCCGGGCTCGTCAACTACCTTCCCTGGCTCCTGTTGATCGCCCTCCCCACCGGACTCTTCATCGGAATTACGGCCCGGCGGCTCTGGTCCGCCCTGGCAAATCTGAGACAGCCCTCGTACTGACCCGGACCTTGGACTGGAGCGTTATTGCTTTATGGCGGATATGACCGCGGATAGGACCTTATTCGCACCGGCTTTCTCGCTGCAAGGCGTGAGCTATAGCTATTCCTGGAGGCAGGGACTCATTCCGGCCCTTCAGGATGTGAATCTGGTGATTCCGCGGGGCCAGTTCGTGGCGGTAGCCGGCTCCAACGGCTCGGGCAAATCCACCTTGGCCTCACTCCTGAACGCCATGTTCCGGCCGAGCGAGGGCCGGGTGGAGGTCTTCGGGATGGACGCCGCGGACCCGGCTCACCTCTGGGAGATACGCCGCCGGGTCGGGCTCATCATGGAGAACCCGGACAACCAGATCGTCGGCCCCACCGTAGCCGACGATATCGCCTTCGGCCCGGAGAACCTGGGACTTCCGCACGATGAGATCGTCACCCGCGTCGAAGCCGCCCTGCAGGCTATGGACATCGGGGAGCTGGCGGCAGTGGAGCCCCACCTGCTCTCGGAAGGGCAGAAGCAGAAGGTGGCCATCGCCGGTGTGCTCGCCACCGGCGCTGAAGCCATCGTATCGGACGAATCCACGGGCCTGCTCGACCCCGAGACCCGTAAGGCGGTCCTGGACCGCTTCGACGAGTTGCGGCGGGAGCGCGGCATCACCGTCCTGCACATCACGCACCTGCCGGAGGAAGCGCTGCGCGCTGACCGCTTGTTGGTCATAGAGGGAGGCCGCCTGGCGGCCGACCGCCATCCGGCAGACTTCTTCAGCGATCTGGAACTCGTTC
>JAHEXQ010000009.1 GCA_023252035.1 Actinomycetes bacterium | reverse complement strand
TGCTCATTCACATGAGTGCCGCGAACATGGCGGCGGCGATTGCCGCGAACCCGCCGGGCGCCAACCCCAGCGTCTTCAACCGGCTGGGCCTGCACATCTACTTCAAAACGTCCTCCATCATACTCCTTGGTAACCTGTCCGGGCCCGGTGCCTTTCAGGTCACCGGGGCGTCCACGGGCTGGCCTTATTGATACGGGTGATGTGAGATGCTAAAACGACCGGTTCAGATGATCGTGAATATAGCGGTGATAGTATTGATCCTGGGGGTCGTGATCCTGGGGGCCGTGCTGATGGTGCCGGACCGGAGTCCGCTGGGCACGATGCTCGGGAAGTTCGCGAGTGGCGGGGATTTCCTCGCCGGCCTGCTCGGATCGACATCGCCCAAAGCGCTGGCCGGCGCTCTCTCCAAGAACCCGCATTTCATCACCGAGCTGATCGCGTGCTTGCAGCAGGACCAGGCTTTACCGGTCATCGCGGAGGCTCTCAACAACCATGCGGAGTTGCTCATCGAGACGGCCGGCTACCTCGACCCGAAGGCGCTGGCGGCGCCGATAAACGAGAACGCGGCTTTCATCTCGGAACTCATCTCCAAGCTCGACCCGCAGATCATTGCGGGCGTGGTGAATCAGAACGGGCCCTTCCTGGCCGCCGTGGTGGGCAAACTAGACCCCAAGGGCGCGGCCATGGCCATTAACCAGAACGAACCTTTCCTGGCCGGGCTACTCGGCAGCCTGGACCCCGGCATCATCGCGGAAGTCGTGAACGAGAACGGCCCCTTCGTGGCCGCACTTCTGGGCCAGCTGGACCCGGCGCTGACGGGACAGGTGATCAATGCCAACGGGCCTTTCCTGACCTCGCTGGTGGCTGCGCTGGACCCGGCCGTCGTTGCTGGAGCCGTCAACCGTAACCCTGATTTCCTAGGCCAGTCCATGAGGTTCCTGGATGTCGGTGTCATCGCCTCGGCCGTCAACACCAGTGGTGATTTCCTGTCCGGTTTGCTGCGCTACCTGGATCCCGCCGTAACGTCGGCAGCCCTTAACTCCAACGCCGAGCTGGCGGCGACGGTGGTGGCGGGGATGCGGCCGGGCTTCATCGCGAGCATTGTGAATGATTCCCAATTTATGGTAAACACCTCATACTTCCTGCAGCCGCAGCCGCTTGCGGCAGCGCTGGAGACTTCTACGGACTTCATGAACAGTCTGCTCGGCACGCTGGACCCTACCCTGATAGACGAGGTCGTGCAGCAGACGCTCTCCACAGCCCACGAACTCGCTCTGAACCTGGATCCGGGTTTCACGGCCGGGATGATTAACAACCCGGCCCTGCTGAACAAGGTGTTTCCGCTGCTGGACACGCAGATCCTGGCCAACGTGCTGAACGCCAATGTACCCTTCGCGAAAGGGCTCACCGAACAGCTCTCCTCGGCGGCGGGAGCAGGGATGGGCACGGGGCTGTCCGAGAACCCTGAGCTTATAACGGACCTCCTGGACAGGCTCTCTGGACAGGTCATCGCGGAGGCCTTGAATCAGAACGCGACTTTCCTGCAGTCTCTGACGGGCGGGTTGTCAGGAGCTACCGGCCAGGCCATAGGACGGGGCTCGGGCGGGAACCTGCCGTTCCTGTCGGCCCTGATAGCTGCGCTCGATCCGACGGTGGTGACGGGAGCTTTGAACGCCAACGGAGCGTTTCTGACGGCCCTGCTCTCCCAGACCTCCGATCTGACCGCCCAGGCGGTGGCGGACGGGATAAACGCCAATGTGACCGGGCATGCGGCCGGACAGGACCTGCTCTCGCAACTCCTGGCGAACGTGTCGGGGGACACCGCCACTGCACTGGCGCAGGGCATCAACGCCAATGTGGCCGGCTCTCCCGGCTCCAACCTGGTGACGGCGATGCTGGCCAACCTCGCAGGTCCGGCGGGCACAGCCGCGGCCGCGGGTATCAACGCCAATCCCAATTTCGTGCAGGCCCTGGTGGAAGCGATGGGACCCCAGACGGCGGTGGCAGCCGCTGAGGGCATCAACCTGAACAGCCATGACTTCCTGCGCAACCTGCTGGCCAATCTCAGCGTGGATGTGGCCAGGGCTTCTTCCGAGGGCATCAACAACAACACCGCGCTGCTACAGGCGATCATCGGCAATCTCTCCACGGATATGGCATCCGTGGCAGCCCAGGGGCTCAACGCGAATGCAGCCGTGACCCAGTTCATGGACGGTCTGGTCAGCATGCTCAACGACCGTGCTGGCCAGACCATAGCCCAGGGGCTGAACGCGAACCCCGATATGATCAAGGCTCTGCTCTCCCACCTGGACGCCTCGGTGGTGGCAGCGGCTGTCAACGGCAATCAGGCTTTTCTGGCAGGCCTCATCAGCAACCTGGACGGCGGGGTTATCGCGGATGCCATCAACGCGGAGGAGCTCATGCCGGGCACACCCCTGCTGCAGCGGTTGCTCCCGCTCATACAAGGGGCCAACCTGGCCAATGCCATCAACAGTCACGGGGCCGCCTTCCTGACGGGCATCATGTCCAGCCCGAACGGGCTGTCCGGGCAGATGCTGGCGCAGGCGCTCAACGCCTCCGGCGAGCAGTTGCTGGTGGGCCTGCTCGGGTACCTTGACCCCAACATCGTGGCCGAAGCCATCAACGCCGCGGCCGGCGGGCCGGGCAGGCCGACGGCCAATACTCCTTCCCCCGGTGAGCTGGGCAACCTGCGGCTCTTCGTCTACATCTACCAGGGTTTGCCCCTGAGCCTGCAGGGCTCAGCCGAGATACAGGTGCTCGAGGCCGCGGTCTATCCGCCCGGCAGCGAGCCGCCCTTCCCCGACTAAAGGATCTGTCCGCCTTGAACCTTGCGATGGCCTAATCGAAGGGTTTAGAATCGAGCCCGAAGTGCGCGAACAAAAGGCTACCCCGAACATGTTCGCTTTTCGCTTATGAGCCAGGAGCAAGGGTCATGTCTATCGTCGAAGTACGGGATCTGGTAAAGAAATACGGAAACCTGGCCGCGGTCAAGGGCGTTTCCTTCGACGTTGAAGAGGGAGAGCTGTTCGGCTTCCTGGGACCCAATGGGGCGGGAAAGACCACTACCATCAATATTCTCTGCACGCTGCTCCAGCCTACCTCCGGAAGCGCGAGGATAAACGGCCTGGATGTAGTCGCCAACCACAACGAGGTGCGCGAGAAGATCGGGCTGGTGTTCCAGGATCCCAGCCTGGATGAACGCCTGACGGCCCGGGAGAATCTGGAGTTCCACGCCGTCATATACCAGGTGTCGCGGCACCAGCGGCGTGAGCGCATAGAGAACGTCCTGCGCATGGTGGAATTGTACGACCGCATGGATGACCGGGTGGAGACCTATTCCGGGGGAATGAAGCGGCGTCTGGAGATAGCAAGGGGCCTGCTCCATTATCCCAAAGTACTGTTCCTGGACGAGCCCACCATCGGGCTGGACCCACAGACCAGGGCGCATATCTGGACCTACATGCACGAACTGAAGAAGAAGCACAACATCACCGTCTTTCTGACCACGCATTACATGGACGAGGCGGAGAACTGCGATCGCATAGCGGTAATCGATTACGGGAAGATCATCGCCCTGGAACCCCCCGCCAGGCTTAAGAGCCTGGTGGGTGGCGACGTTGTAGAGATAAAGACGGAAGACGATGCGCAGGCGCGCTGGGAGTTGCAGGAGCACTGGAAGGTGGAACTGGTGGAACGCGGGGATTGCTTATGCTTCGAGGTTCCCAACGGAGATGAATTCATCCCCAACCTCATACGGGAGCTGAAGGTGAAGATACTCAGCGTGAGCCTGCACCGGCCTACCCTGGATGACGCGTTCCTGAAGCTTACCGGGAGGGAGATAAGGCCCGAGGGCGCCGAGGAAGGCGGGGATTTCACGACCAGGGCCAGGGCGAGCAGGCGGCGCATCTAAGGAGGATAGGTCTTGGCCGACGAAGTAGCAGCAAAGCCCGTAGAAAAATGGACCCTGGGTAAATCGTTCAGGCGCGGTTCCGCCGGCGTCTATGTCATCTGGCTAAGGGATTTCAAGATATTCTGGCGGGACACCCCCCGCCGGATCGGAGCTTTCGTACAGCCTATCATCTACCTATTCATACTGGGGACGGGGCTGCAGTCGGCCTTCACCACTTTCGGAGGCGGTTCCACCAAGTTCGTTACCTTCATGTATCCGGGCATCATAGGTATGACCGTGCTCTTCACCTCGGTATTCTCGGCCATCTCCATCATCTGGGACCGGCAGTTCGGCTTCCTGAAAGAAGTGATGACGGCGCCTATACCCCGGTCTTCCGTGGCCGTGGGAAAGATTCTGGGAGGCGGAACCACCGCGCTCCTGCAAGCCCTGGTGCTGCTGGCGCTCATGCCGCTCATCGGGGGTATCCATATCACGGTGGAGAAATACGTCCTTGCTACGATAATCATGATCGTCCTGAGCATCGGGATGACTTCGCTGGGCGTGGCCATCGCGGCGCGCCTGAAGTCCTTCGAGGGATTCCCCATCATCATGAATTTCCTGCTCCTTCCCCTGCTGTTCCTCTCCGGAGCCATGTTCCCGCTGCAGGGCCTCCCGGGATGGATGAAGGTCCTGACGCGCATCGACCCGCTGACCTATGGTGTGGACGCGCTGCGGGGGACCATCCTCAAGGGCACGAATATTGTGGCCGGGTCCGGCGATCTTCCGTCCGGCATCTCCTCGCTCAATATCCAAAACTATCCTCTGGCTATGGATCTCCTGGTATTATTCGCCATAACGGTGACGCTGACGCTCGTCGCTATCTGGCGTTTCCGGCAGGTCGAATAGCACGAGTCGGGTCTTCCGGCTAACGCGTCTCGGGCCTTTGCGCAGACCCGGGGAAGGGAGCTGGCGCCGCCGCTTACGGCTTTTATGCACCGCTCCTTATGCTATAATTCTGCCATGGTAGGGTTTCAGGGCACTTTATCCTTCATATCTGCTTGCGCGAGCCTGGCCGTCGCTATCTATTTAATCTACAAGAACCCGCGAGGGGGCGTGAACCTGCTCTGCGGCCTTATGGGTATTTGCCTGGCGTGGTGGGCATTCGGCGACTGCATGGTGGCTGCATCGGAATCCTTTGCGAGCAAGATCTTCTGGATCCGTTTCCAAGCCTGGGGCGAGCTGCCCTTTGCACCGCTCTATTTCCTGCTGGCCCTGTATTTGCCCAGCCGGCGGAGGCTGGTCCGGGACCGCCCCACGGCCATCAAGACGATCGGGCTGGTCTTTCTTCCGTTCCTCGTAACGATCCCTCTCGTTGCCTTCACAGATCTGGTTTATCCGAGCTACACCGCCGTAGGCGGATCCTATGGAATTATCGCCGAGCCTTCCATGTTATTCTGGGCCGTGACGCTTCTGGGCTATGCGGTAGCGCTGGCCAGTTCCATCCTATTCGTGAAGGCTTACCGGACCGACCGGTCGGGCGTCGCCCGTGCGGGGCTGCTGCCGGCCGCCCTGGCGCCGCTGGTCCTCATGGCGGGCAACGTTGTCTCACTGATCCTCACCCACTTCGGCCAGGCGAGCGTCATCAGCACGCCGCATTTCAGCTTCCTCTTCATCTTGGTCCTGGGATATGGCGTCCTGCGAAACGGGCTCTTCATCGATCCGAGCTTTTACTTCCGCCGCACGGCCTATCGCTTCGCGGGGCTCGCCTCGATGCTGGCTGTCTACGGCGGCATAGTGGTTTTCCTGCGCCGCATACTCTACCCGCGATACTCGCTCGGCTATTTCATGGCTCTGGGAGTCGTAATGGTTATCGGAATGCTCTACTTGCCTGCACTGGACAAGGCCCTCAGCAAGAGGATCGCGAGGTCTGTAAAGACGAAACGGTACCGGGGCCAGGAAGCCCTGCGGGGGTTCACGCACGCTACCAGCGAGATGCGCGACCTGGGGGACCTGGCCCATTCCGTCAGCGTCTTAGCGCGCGACTGCATGAACCTGGACGCGTGTGTTCTGCTCATATCGGAGAAGCCGGGCTTTTACCGCATCCTCAACTACGATTCGCAAATGGCGGTGCTACTGCACCTGGGGGCCGGTGAAGTTCAGAGGGGAGCGCTCGTCATGGAAGGCACGACTGGCTATATGGTCTTCGCCCCGGACGGTGGGGTCAGGTCCAGCTGGCTGGGCGGCCTGCAGTACCAAAGGCGGGGCCTGCCCTTTAGGGTGCTGAAGTCTGCGCAGGATCCGTCCAACTCGGATTTCGGCAATCTCCTGAGCATGCGCTTCGACATCGAGAACCGCGGCTCCGGTTTGCTCTGGATGGGCAAGCGGAAGGCCGGCTCCCAGTGGGACAGCGACGATCTCGACCTGCTGGAGGAACTGGAGCCCCGGCTCTCGCTAGCGGTCAAGAACGCGCAGCTGCTGGAGGAGGTCATTGTGCAGCGCGAAAGGCTGCGGGAGTTGGCGCGCCGAGCCCAGCAAGCCCGGGAGTCCGAGCGCGTCAGGATATCGCGTGAACTGCATGATAGCGCAGCCCAGTTAATACTGGACGTCATCTTTAAACTGGAGAGCCTGGACGAGACGGCTAACAATGGGAGTGCCATTTCCGCTGAGGCTATCGCCGAGCTGAAAGAGAAGTCCAAAGAGGGCCTGCGCGAACTGCGCCGGATCATCAGCGACCTCAGGCCGCCAGTGCTGGAGGTGCTGGGGCTCAGGAGGAGCCTGGAGACCTGGGCCGCCAGGTGCGGAAAGGAGAACGATATACAGATAGATGTTGACCTTCAAGAGGAGCCGGAGCTGGACGAACTCGAGGAGATCACCATCTTCCGGCTGGCGCAGGAAGCGCTGGCCAATATGGCCCGGCATGCGGACGCCACCCTCGCCAGCATAAGCCTCCTGCGCGATAACGGCAACATATCGCTGATCATCGAGGACAATGGCCGGGGTTTTGACATGGCCAGCGTGAGGGCTCGCCAGCGGAGCGGGGAGGTGCTTGGCCTCTCCAGCATGGAGGAGCGGGTGGAGATGCTCATGGGCGATTTCTCGGTGGTGTCTCAGCCCGGGAAAGGCACCAGGATCGAGATAGTCCTGCCGCGATAGCCGACGGGAAGGGGGATCTGCTTGGAATCGCGCATAAGGCTGTTCATTGTCGATGATCATGAGATAGTGCGGGCCGGACTGCGCCGGATGCTCGAGAGTGTCCCCGAGATCGAACTGGCGGGAGAAGCTGCGGACGGCCTGACGGCTCTGGAAGCTATCGACCGGCTATGCCCCGACGTATTGCTGGTAGATGTCAAGATGCCCGGGATGAGCGGGATCGAGGTTGTGCGCCGGGTGAAAGCCAACCAGACGACGGAGGACATCGAAGCGGTCATGCTCACGGTCTATGACGACCTGGATCTGGCAACCGAATCCCTGCGGGCCGGAGCGCTAAGCTACATCCTCAAGGACGCCGGTAAGGAGCAACTGGTGGCGGCCATCAAATCCGCCTCCCGTAAGGAATCCGTGCTGGCTCCCGGCGTAACCCGCAAGATCACGGCAGCGGGCGCCGGCCATGAATCTGAGAAGCTGTGCGCTTCGTTGACCCCCCGCGAGCGCGGTGTGCTCAGGCTGGTTGCGCGGGGTCTGAGCAATAAGGATATCGCCAAGGAGCTTTATATCAGCGCAGGGACTGTGAAGGTACATCTCAAGAACATCTACAAGAAACTTCAGGTGGAGGACCGCACGCAGGCTCTGATGGTGGGCATACGTGAGGATTTGATCAAGCCCTAGAGTCCCCGGCCGTTTCTCCTTAGGGTGGCTTTCGGCTCGATCCGCCCCATCGACATCCTGTGGACAAAATTGACTACAGTTATTTAATAATTATATTGTTGTATATTGAGCATTAGTGGTGCATGCGCTATCATGTAACGGATGTTTCATATGGGGAATTCGCCTGCCGATGCTAAGGACATGAAAAGCACACCTCGGGCGCGAGCCCTGGCTGCTATGCTGGCCCTGGCCTTGCTGCTCATACTGCTTACGCCTCTGGGTATGGCGGTCACCCCGGCCGCGGCTGCCGGCGACACCATATTCTTCTTCGGGCATGGGAAGGGGCATGGTGTGGGTATGTGCATGGCTGGTGTGCAAGCCCGTGCGGAGCGGGGAGAGACCTGGGACCAGATAATCCTTTATTATTACCAGGGCGTGCGATTCGCGCAGACGGATGACAGCCGGGCAATACGCGTATTGCAGCGCAACGGGCAGATCGGGGTGTGGTCTCTGCATGACTATCTCTGCCGGTTGCAGGAGGAACCCGATAGCTGGCCGGCGCAGGGCCTGAACACCACCATGGTGGCGGCGCGCACCTATGCCATATCCTGCATAGAGCGA
The DNA here is from genome assembly GCA_023252035.1 of Actinomycetes bacterium. Taxonomy (GTDB): domain Bacteria; phylum Actinomycetota; class Geothermincolia; order Geothermincolales; family JAHEXQ01; genus JAHEXQ01. Next base: position 19,514 of record JAHEXQ010000009.1, on the reverse strand, counting down.
GGCAAGCACGCCGCCCAGGGCTTTGACATCTGCAGCTCGGGGGATTGCTGCCAGGCCTTCGATGAGACCATCGACATATCCAAGCGCCCGCATATCGTGGCTGCGGTGGGCGGCACCGCGGGCTGGATAATCACCTACGGAGGGACGGCCATCACCGCCGCCTACCACGGTTGCTGCGGCGGTCATACCGCCAACATTGAAGACGTCTGGGGGGGCAGTGCCGTTCCCTATCTGCGAGGAGTGCCGGATGACGCCTGTGAGAACGACGATGACCACGACTGGACCGTCGCCATGCCCTGGTCGCAGATGGTGGATACGCTGGCGGCCTACCCCGATTCCAATGTGGGGGAGCTCTACGGCTACGGTGTGGAGGCACGGAGTCCCGACGGCCGCGTCAAGGTCGTACGCCTGGACGGGAGCGCGGGAAGCAAGCGTATATCCGGTGCGGGTTTCGCCTCACGCATGGGGCTGCCCACCAACTTCTTCAACATCATGACCCCGAATTTCCACGAATATATCCTCATCCAGAACCCGGGGGACCAGGCGGCCACGGCGAAGTGCACCTTCATGCTCCCCGTGGGAGACAGCTTCGAGCGGAGTTTCGATATCGCGCCGCACTCGCGCTTCACCCTTCCGGTACAGGACGTCATCATGAACTCGGAGGTCTCGGTGAAGGTAGAGAGCGCGGCCGGCCTCGTGGCCGAGCGAGCCATGTACTTCCATTACGGGGGAAGGATAACGGGCGGACATGCGAGCTCCGGAGTGGCCATGCCGTCGAAGCAGTGGTACCTGGCGGAAGGTTACTGCGGGGGTCTTTTTGACACCTGGATCCTGCTCCAGAATCCGGATACATCCGAGGCGCTGGTGACCATCAAATACCTCACGCGGGGCGGGCTCGCAGCGCAGGCGGATTACCGCGTACCCCCGATGGCGCGTCTGAGCGTGGCCGTGGACCGGATCCCCGGACTGGAAGAGGCGGAGGTCTCCGCATTGATATCAAGCGATAGGGTTATCGTGGCCGAGCGCGCCATGTACTTCGATTACGGCGGCCAGGATGGCGGGAGCTGCGCGGCCGGCCAGCCGGCCTCGGCTACCCAGTGGTACCTGGCGGAGGGTTACACCGGTGGCTCCTTCGACAGCTATGTACTGGTGATGAACCCGGAGGAGGCACCATCGCATGTGACCGCCACCTTCATGCTACCCGGGGGGCAACAGCGCAGCCTGCAGTTCGATGTGCCGGCGCTCTCCCGCTACACCGTGCACCTGGACGAGCTTCCGGGGCTGGAGGCCACGGATGTGTCCACGAAGATAGCGGCGACCTCCCCGGTAGTGGCCGAGCGGGCCATGTACTTCAACTACCGGGGCTGGACCGACGGGCACTGCTCCGCCGGTGTGAGCTCGCCGCAGCGCTCCTGGTATTTCGCGGAGGGCTGCACCTACCAGGACTTCGATACGTACGTATTGCTGCAGAACCCCGGAGATACCGTGGCGAGGGGCCAGGCGGTCTTCATGCTGGACAACGGCCAGCAGGTAGTATTGCCGCTGGAGGTGGGCGCCCACAGCAGGAGCACGGTCTTCGTGAACCAGGTGCCGGGAATGGCGGGCCAGAGCTTCGCCACGAGTGTTCGGACGGACGCACCGCTGGTGGCGGAGCGTTCCATGTACTTCCGATATCACGGATGGGATGGCGGTTCCAACGCGGTGGGCAGCGCCGCTACCTCTCCCACATGGTACTTTGCGGAGGGCTATACGGGTTTCTAGAGGTTGCCCGCCCGGGCGACTGGGGATAACTTGGTAACGACCGCGTTTTCACTATCGGAATAGACAGGGAGTTCTCTGCACCGGAAAGGAGTGTCTCAGTGTTCGAGGAGTTTACCTTCATAGATGATGTCTTCGCGCGGGAGATCCTGGATTCCCGGGGCAATCCCACACTCGAGGTGGAAGTAGCCCTGGAAGGCGGAGGAGCGGGCCGGGCGGCGGTGCCCTCGGGGGCCTCAACGGGCACCTTCGAGGCGCTGGAGCTGAGGGACGGAGACGAGAGCAGGTTCGGGGGCAAGGGAGCGCTCAAGGCCGTGGCCAACGTCAACGAGCGCATAGGCCCGGAACTGGTGGGCATGGACGCCCAGGACCAAGACGGCGTGGACAACCTCATGCTCAGCCTGGACACGAGCGGCAACAAATCGGAACTGGGAGCCAATGCCATGCTGGGAGTCTCCCTGGCGGTGGCGTACGCGGCGGCGGACGCCCTGGGGCTCCCGCTCTTCCGCCATATCGGAGGGGTTAACGCCCGTCTGCTGCCGGTGCCGCAGATGAATATCCTGAACGGCGGGGCGCATGCCGACAACAACATGGATATCCAGGAGTTCCTGATTCTGCCCGCCGGCGCTCCGGATTTCTCCGAGGCCCTGCGTATGGGAGCCGAGACCTATCACGCCCTGCACGGCGTGCTGAAGAAGCGCGGACTGGCCACGGGCGTGGGTGACGAGGGCGGATTCGCGCCCAGCCTCGCATCCAACGCGGAAGCCCTGGAGCTCATCGTAGAGGCCATTCAGGCGGCCGGCTACACGCCGGGAAGGGACATCGTGCTGGGTCTGGATGTGGCGGCGAGTGAGCTTTTCGAGAGTGGTAGGTATCGCCTGGAGGGGGAGGGCCGGACGCTCAGCATCGAGGGGATGGTGGATTTCTATGAGGACCTGGTGGAGCGCTTTCCCATCGCATCCATCGAGGATGGACTGGCCGAGGAGGACTGGGACGGCTGGAAACTGCTGACGCAGCGGCTGGGGGATCGCATCCAGCTGACCGGCGACGATCTCTTCGTCACCAACCCGGAGAGGCTGGAGCGCGGCATTCAGAGCGGAGCTGCCAACTCCATCCTCGTCAAGCTGAACCAGATAGGCACGCTCACGGAGACCCTGCAGGTCATACGGATGGCGCAGGTCGCCGGCTACACGGCGATTATCAGCCACCGTTCGGGCGAGACGGAGGATACCACCATAGCGGATCTCGCGGTGGGTATGAACGCCGGCCAGATCAAGACGGGGGCCCCGTGCCGCACGGAGCGGGTAGCCAAATATAACCAGCTTTTGCGCATCGAGGAACACCTGGGGGCGGCAGCGGACTACGCGGGCTTTGCCGCGTTGCCTGGCAAATAGGAGGCCGGCCGTCAGGCCGGCATGAAAGGGGAGGATGCATGGTTGCCGGAACAGACCGCCGGAGCCAGTTCAAGAGAACCAAGATCGTAGCGACCCTGGGGCCGGCGAGCAGTGACCAGCCCGTTATAGAGAGGTTGATCAGGGCCGGTGTCGACGCGGTGCGTATCAATGCTTCGCATTCGGATGCGGCGCATATCGAGGCCCTGATAACCGTGGCACGGCGTGCCGCCGCACGGCTAGAGAAGCCGCTCGGCGTCATCCTGGACCTGCAGGGGCCCAAGGTCCGGGTGATGGAGATGCAGGGCGGCATGGCGACCCTCAAGCACGGCCAGGAGTTCCGGCTGACCGCGCGGAAGAAGGCGGGAGACGCTGCAGGTGTCGGTTTGAACCACCCCTCAGTCCTGCGAGATCTTACAGCCGGAGACATGGTACTCCTGGACGATGGGGCTATCCGCCTCAAGGTCACGAAGGCGGGGGCCTCACAGGCGTTAACGCGGGTCGAGGTGGGAGGCGTGCTGCGCTCCCACAAAGGAGTGAATCTGCCTGACATCGAAGTTAGCCTTCCCTCGCTCACGGAGAAGGATAAGGAGGACGTCCGCCTGGCGGTAAGGTTGGGAGTCGATTGGCTGGCACTCTCTTTCCTGCGCTCTCCCGGGGACGTCCGAGCGCTGAAAAACCTCCTCGCAGCCCAGCGGTCGGACATCCCGGTCATTGCCAAGATCGAGAAGCGAGAGGCGCTGGGCAAGATCGACGCCGTTCTTGCGGCGGCCGACGCCCTGATGGTGGCCCGGGGGGACTTGGGCATCGAGATGCCCATCGAGGACGTGCCGGTCATCCAGAAGGACCTGATAGCGCGGGCCGTGGTGGCGGGCAAACCCGTGATAACCGCCACCCAGATGTTGGAAAGCATGATCGGTAATCCCACGCCGACCCGGGCTGAGGCCACCGACGTAGCCAACGCCATCTTGGACCAGACCGATGCCGTGATGCTCTCGGGCGAGACCGCGGTGGGCAGATACCCGGTGGAGGCGGTGCAGGTCATGACCCGCATTATCACCCGCACGGAGAGCGTCATTCCCTACGCCTACCGGCTGGAGGAGAAGAGCCTGGCGGTTCGCACATCCACCACGGAGGCCATCGGATTCGCCGCTTGCGATCTGGCTTCGGTCCTGAAGGCAGCGGTTATAGTGGCGCCTACGGAAACCGGATTCACGGCGAGACAGATAGCGAAATTCCGGCCGCAGGCTCCCATCGTAGCCGCCAGCCCCAATCCTCATGTCGTCAATCGCCTCTGCATCGTCTGGGGCGTGGTACCCCGCAAGCTGGGCACGCACCGCACCCTCGACGAGCTGTTCAGGCTCGCTGCCGAGGAGGCGCGGCTCAGCGGACTGGCCCGTGCTGGCCAGAGCATAGTTATAACCGCGGGCGTGAAACTGGCGCATGACACGCCCACCACCAATACGATCAAAGTCAGTATGCTGTAAGTTGACAAAAGGTTCATACCCTTTCATCAAGCGCATGTTGGACAAGTAAACTTATGGGGAAATATAATAATAAAGATGAAAAAAACAAGAAAAGGGGCCAAAGTTCGTAAAGTAAAAAAACAGCTGACGCAGCGGGAGAAGGTGCTACGCTTTCGCCGGCGTCTGGTCTTCACCTTCATCCTCGGTGTTGTTATCTTCCTGACAGTCATGCTCGGGGTTAAGCCCCTGCTGCAGATGCGATCCAGCAACCAGCAGGCAAAGGCCCGCGAGGCCCGCGTGCAGGCCGAGCGGGAGAAGACGGCTGAGTTGGAGGATAGGAAACAGCAGGGATCGAATGCGGAGCTGATCGAGGAAGAGGCGCGCAAGCTCGGCTATGTCATGCCCGGCGAGATACCCATCGTGATCCTCGAACCCCCAGCGGCGGATGCGACGGGCAATTAGAAGAAGTCGCCTTTAGAGAACGCGCTAAGCGCGCCCTGCCGGGGCGAGATTTCGGAATCGCTCTGGGCCGGCGATGATGTCACGCTGTCCGTGTCGATCTGCCCCGTATCCGTGGGTCCGGCGGGTTGCTTTGAAGAACCCCTGACCTGGTCGCAGACACCGCGGGCTTCATCGGTGGACAGCGACAGGCAAAGAGGCTGTAGAGCAAGGGATCCTGGTTATTCTCGGCCGATGGCGTGTAAGCTCCCGCAGTCATTGCAACGACCCTGTCAGGACCAGAGACGGCACCAGCGCCGCCCTTCTCAGTGCGAAGGTTCCAGAAATTTGACATGCGCCAGGCCCCTTTCTCCTCTCCCCATTTTCAGTGGATAGTATCAACCACTCCTTTCCACTTTATCCGATGTTTATGACGGTGGTAGAATCTCTTTATCCGTCGAACATCGGGGTTGCTATAGCTCTCCAATAAGCGTGGCTGGATGCAAGGAGAGGGGGTGTTAGCCGGCGCGATCTCTTTTCAGCAATCCTCGCATGAACGAGAGAAAGGAGAGAAGCTCATGGTTGACCATAAGTGGATCGGCAAGGTCTATGAACCCCTGGTCTATGAGATAGGCCGGGAGAAGATGAAGGAATACGCGGCCGCCGCCAAGGATATGAATCCCATATACCACGACGACGCTTTAGCTGCGGACACAAAGTACGGAGATATCATCGGCATGCCCAACTTCGCGGCGGTGTACGCTCTGAAAGGCGCGGGCTACTGCCTGCTCGATCCGGATCTGAAACTGAACATGTTGATGCTCGTGCACGGGAGCCAGGAGTTCGAGTGGTTCGACGTGGTGAAGCCGGGCGATCGCATCACCATCTACGGCAAGGTGGCGGACATCTACGAGAAGGGTGACCTCGATTTCGTCGTGTATGAGGACGAGGTCCGGAACCAGAGCGATCAGGTCGTGGTCAAAGCCAAGTCCACCTTCATCATTCGGGAAGGGGGTAGATGATATGCCGCTCAAGGAGCTGAAATACTCGGAGGTGCAGGTGGGGGACGAGGTGACCCCCTTCGTTCATACGTTCGAGAAGATGGATGCCATCATCTACGCGGGCGCGAGCGGGGATTTCAACCCGATTCATGTGGATTCCGACGTGGCGAAGTTGGCGGGTCATCCCAATGTCATAGCCCACGGCCTTTTCAATATGGCCTTGCTGGGCAAGACTATCACCGACTGGATAGGCAATCCGGGAAATCTCAAGAAGCTATCCTGCCAGTTCCGCGGCCGGGTCATTCCCGGTGATACCGTGACTTTCTCCGGCGTGGTGAAGGCGAAGGAGGATGCGGGCCAACTGGTAATCCTGGGTGTCTGGGCTGAGAATCAGGACGGAACCCGGGTTCTGGAGAGGGCTGAGGCGACGGTGAAGCTGCCCTAAGTTGCGGTAACGGAAGACGCGGCGGGCAATAGCGCCGGTGCAGCAAAAGGGTTTGGCCCTTTTGCTGCACCGGCTGTTGTATAGGCTTGACGAGGTAGCGCTTTGCCCTTCTACTGCACGGGCTTTTTCGTTAGAGTTGAGAGATGAAGCTGGAGCCATTATCCGGAGCCGATTATGAACTCGTGGCTGAGCAACTGGGCCGCGCGCCGCGGGGCAGCGTCTTCGTAGCTTCCCGGTGTCCCTTCGGGAAGGTACAGGTGATCATAACCTCTCCCATGGTCGAGGGCGAAACGCCGTTCCCTACTCTTTACTGGTTGACCTGCCCCCTTCTGAAGCGGGATATCGGCCGGCTGGAGTCGTCCCCTTTCCGGGCGTACATCAAGGAGAGGCTGGAGAAGGACCCTCGTTTCGGCCATGAACTTGTTGCGGCGGAGGACGAATACAAGTGGGAGCGGGAAAAGCTGGCCGAACAACTCGGCCTGGTGAGCCTGGTATCGGGCCTCTTCGAGGGCAAGGAGGGCATCGGCGGTTCCTGTGCCAGCGGGCTTAAATGTTTCCACTCGCATTATGCCCAGTGGCTGGTGACGGGGTGCAATCCTGTGGGTAAAGCCATCGAGGAGGAGATAGCCGGACTCCAGAGGCGCGTCTGCACCGGCACTTGCGGGCGCTACCATGAGCCGGATGAATAAACGAGGCGTTTCGTGATGCGCGTGGCCGCTTTCGACCTGGGCACCAACTCCACCCGGCTGTTGCTGGCGGATGCCGTAACGGGCGAAGGTGGCAAGCCCCAGGTCCTCACGCTGGAAAGGCGCATGACCATCACCAGGCTGGGCGAGGGCGTGGACCGCAGCGGCAAGCTGTCGGAGGCCGCGATCGCGCGGACGCGTGCCGCTCTCAAGGACTTTAATAGCGTGGTGTGCGAGCACGGAGGAGCCGACCGCATGCGGGTAGCCGGCACCAGCGCCCTGCGCGATGCCACCAACGCAGGGGAACTGGAGAAGGCTGTCCGCGGGATCCTGGGTGTTCATACCGAGGTCATCCCCGGGAAACTCGAGGCGTGGCTCTCTTTCGTGGGGGCGACCTACGAGCTGGCCTGGGAGATGGATCCCGCCGGCCCTATCCTCGTGGTCGATATCGGAGGAGGCTCCACCGAGATCATCCTCGGCTCACACCGCGATATAGATGAGGACTTCAGCGTGAATGTGGGCTGCGTGAGGATGAGCGAGAAGTTCCTGCCCTCGGACCCCCCTGCGGGGGCGGAGCTGCGCGCCATGGAAGCCTATATTCGTGAATCCATGAAGGAGGCCATAAACCGCGTCGGAAGCGCCGGCTTCCGCCTGATGCTAGGACTAGCGGGCACCGTCACGACGCTCTCCGGCATCAAACTTGGCCTAGAGGAGTACTCGGGCCCGGCCATTCACCATTCCCGCCTGGCGCGAGCGACGGTTGAGAGCCTGTACTCTGAGATGGCATCTATGAGCTATGCCCAGCGGGCTTATTTCATGCGCCTCGAGCCCGGCCGGGCCGATGTAATTCTAGGCGGAACGGCAATTCTTCTTGAGCTCATGCGCGGGCTGGACGTCAGCGAATTGTTGGTGAGCGAGAAGGATATCCTGGACGGCTTGGTGATCAGCTCGCTGCCGTAGCAGAGTTGCTGCTAATTGTAGGCCGCACGCGCTCGCCCTGCGAGGGTTATGCAAGAGGGCCATGCCGGATCAGACGGTGCTGAACTACTACTATGCGGAAAGCATCGAGGCGGCTTCAGACTTGGTGCGTGAAGCGGGGGCCAGGTGGTTATGAAGAAGATGGCTGTAGGGGGGTGGGATATTTCGCGGTCTGCCGATATCGTAAGGCAAATCCCTCTGGCATTTGGGTGACCAAAAAGAGCGCTACCGTCCAGTAGCCTCGTTCCGGGTGCGAGAAGCGAAAATGGTGCCGTCTTTTCTGGCGGCACCCTTTCATGCACCCCGTGCAGCGACTAAAATACGCTTGAGGCTTTCTAGCTGAAGAGGCGTGCCCGGGTGGTGGAATGGGTAGACACAGCGGACTTAAAATCCGCCTCCGAGAGGATTGTGGGTTCGACTCCCACCCCGGGCACCAATCGAGCGCAGCCGGGACGCTGGGATCCAGCCAGAGTAAGTCCCGCCTTGCTTCATCTGATACGATTGCAGGAATCCTGTAAGCTCTTATGAAACGGGCTTTACGCAGCGAATATCGGTCTTGACATTATCCGAGATTCTAGGAGTACGTAGCGCATGACGAAGCATCGCATCGGCGGGAGAACCGAATGGGTATGGAAGGATAAGGAGCGGTACGGGTGACTGCAAGACCGGAGGACGAGCGTCTCAAGAAAGCCGTGGAAGTCTATCTTAACCGGAAGAAGCGGCTGGAACACCCGGACGGTTCTTTGAGACAGGTCACGACACGCGGCGCTGGTACCCCAGCGAGACGGAGTGGCTGGAGTGCTGCCAGGGTATCCACACTCCTTCGCGCAACTGGCCGCTCTCTTTGATGAAACATCGGCGGTTTCGTGGACCCCGGTATGGTCGAACGGTTTCTGAGGGGGGTGCAGCCGTACATTGATTCGGGCCGAGCGGTGTGGAAGACTATCCCCGAGATGTAGATGCTCATATGAGTCGGGAGATGACGCAGGAGGGCTGATGGCGGAGCGGGAAGGCCGGTGGTGGAGGGAAGCGTGGAGATAGCCAAAGTCTTTGTGGCGGGCGCCGGATATATGGGCAACGGCATAGCCGAGATGGCCGCCCTGTCGGGTTACCGCGTATTCATGCACGACCTGACCGAGGAGAGGTTGGAGCAGGGCATGGCGGCTATCCGCGAGTCCCTGGGCAGATTTCTCTCCCGGCAGAAGATCACCCCGGAGGCGCACGATGCTGCCCTGGCGGCTATAAGCCTGACCACCAGCCTGGAGGCGGCTTCCGAGGCCGACCTGGCTGTGGAGGCCGTATGCGAAGACCTGGAGCTGAAACGGAGCGTCTTCGCTCACCTGGATGAACTCTGTCCCTCTCACGCGCTGCTGTGCACCAATACCTCGGCCATCCCCATCTCCTCCATTGCCGCCGCTACCCGCCGGCCCGAGCAGGTAGTGGGAACCCATTTCTTCGGGCCGGTTCCCGTTATGCGCCTCTGTGAGGTGATTCGCGGCATCCGCACCTCGGAGCGCTCCTTGGAGACGGCGGATAAGTGGACGCGCAGCCTCGGCAAAGAGACGGTTCGCGTCCACCGGGACCATGCCGGTTTCATCGCCAACCGCTTGAACATGCCGGCGACCCTCGAGATGGTAAGGATGGTGGAAGAGGGCGGGATGACCCCGTCCGAGATAGACAGGGCGGCCACCTTCGGCTTGGAGGGAAGGGTGGGGCCCCTCGAGATACTGGACAACGCCGGCCTGGATATAACCGTCAGCGCGGCCTCCGCCATTTACGAAGACACCGGCGACGCGAAGTTCTTTCCCCCGCCACTGCTGCGGCGCATGGTGGCAGGGGGCTTGCTGGGTCGCAAGACCGGCTGCGGATTCTACGACTATTCCGGCGGCGACAAACGGGAGTACGCTCTGATAAAGAGCGCCGGCCCAGGAGCATCGGAACTTCTCCCGCATGCGGGTGAAGATGCGGCGCAGCTCACCTTTCGTCTCTTCCTGCCCACTATCGTGGAGGCGGTGCTCATGATCCAGTCGGGCGTGGCGAGTGCCGATGACATAGACAGGGCCACGCGCCTGGGATTTAATTTCCCTATGGGACCGTTGGAGATGGCCGACAATACCGGACTGGATACGATATTGAATACAACGAGGTGCATTTACGAAGAGACAGGAGATTCCAAGTATTTTCCACCGCCCTTGCTACAGCGCATGGTGAAAGGCGGCTTTCTGGGCCGCGAGGCAGGGTGCGGCTTCTATGTTTATTGAGGGTAAAGAGAGGAGGATTTGATGAGGAAAAAGCTCGTAACGATCATGGTTCTGGGGGTGGCAGCGGCTCTGATTATGGCTGCGGTGGTAGGATGCGGCAGCCAAGCCAGTAGCGTCGGAGATCCCCTGGCCTTCTTCGATCAGGCCAAGGGCCAGTTGAAGTCCGCCAAGTCTTTCAGCCTGGGGGGCCAGATAGGCGTGAAGCTCAATGGCACCTCCGGCCAGGACTCCGGGCTGCCCGGCAATATCAACCTGCCTTTCGACGGTGCCATGCAGAAGACCAACGACATGCCGGAGGCCAGGGTCAGCTTCGACGCCAGCTTTATCGCCGATATGCTGGGCGAGCTGGGGGGTTCCGCCGGGATAGCTTCCACCATGGACGTTTACCTGGTCCAGGGCAAGATGTATTTCCAGAATCCGCTGGATGGGTCATGGTACTACACGGATATGACCTCCATTCCCGGGCTGCCCAGCTACATCACCAACCAGGATTACGCACAGCTCCTGGATGCGGCCAAGGATGTCAAGGTCACCCAGGAGACCAGTTCCTCTATCAAGTACGAGGTCTCCCTGGACGTGAACAAGCTGTTCCCGGGCGACCCCTCCGAGCTTTCCGGCAACTTGGCGCAGGGGGGGGTGACCCCCGAGGAGCTCCAGAGCATAATGGACCAGTTGAAGAAGTCTATCTCCAACACGATGATGAACGTGACCGTGGACAAGGCCAGCGGTAATCCCACGGAGATTGCTTTCACTCTGGATGTGTCCTTCCAGGGCCTGGGAGAGCTGGCGAGCGGACTGATGGATACGGGGACCGGAGCGACCATCAGCTTTGACGTGAATTTCGCGGATTTCGGCCAGAAGCAAGATACCAAGCTGCCCAGCGCGGCGCAGAACGCCACGCCTGCAGAGGACATGATGTCGGGTTCCCCCTTTCTCTAGGGGATCTGAGAATAGCCGGGCTTGCTGAGGTCCTTTCAAGAGCCCGCCCGGCTGGGCGGGCTCTGTCTCGAAAACCGCGCGGTGGTACCGTCCGCGGGTGCCGGCTCCAGTTAGCCGGAGGGCGAGGTCACCGGCCGGCGGCTGCCTATCTGCAGCGCGCATGCGGGGGGAAGGTCTGGCCAAAACGGAGGTCCTGGCCGTCCACCCGGCAGGCCGGTGCTTTCCCAGCCATCTGAGTGTCCATGACGGCCAACAGGTCGGGGCGCTTCTGGGACGCTACGCGGGCAGAGCGCAGAGCGGCACAGGGGTTGCTATATCCCGGTGAGAAAATCAGCGGATAGCCGTCCCTTCAGGTCATGGACTTTTTTAACGCCTCGGCCCCGGCGGTGAGCCGCCTTATCCAAGTGCAGAAGGCCTCTAGTTCCGTCCGGATCATCTCCCGGGTCGTTTCGTCCACCAGCTTGCCCTCCGAGTCGAACAGCTTATCTGCGAAGCTTATCATCACTTCGGGCCGCGACAGTTGGCGCGCATCCAGGAAGAGCAGGACCTGCCGCAGGTGATACTGCATGCGCACCGTCCCCAGCCGGTAGGGAGTTGCTCCCATGATAGCGACGGGCTTGTCTTGAAACGGTTGGTCGGGAAGACGTGAGACCCAATCGATGGCGTTCTTCATTAAGCCAGGCACGGAGTAGTTGTACTCGGGCGAGATGAAGATGACGCCGTCCGCCGCGGCGATCTGTTCGGCGAGACGCGCTACGGGTGCGGGCACAGCTTCGTCCAGCACATCCTGATTGAAAAGCGGGATGTCGCCTAGCTGCGCCTCTTCAATGGAGACCCCTTCCGGCAGCAGCGTGCGCACCGCCTCGTAGGTCATCCGGTTATAGGAGCCCTTGCGCAGGCTCCCGATTATGGCAAGAAAATGCATAAACCCCTCCCTTTTTTTCCTCTGGCGCCCTTCCTGGCCGTCGGCGGTTGCAAGGCTATATGTTCTTGTAGTATCCATTCCCGGAATGAAGCGAAATACGCTCCGTTGTTGGTGCCCGCAGCGCCTGCCTTTGCCGCGGGGATATTGGGGATATAATCTAGAGAGGAGACGGAAGGAGGCTTTGATGGGTTACTTCAACATCTTCGATCTGGTTGAGAACCTCAACTGGAGGAGATTCTCGCACGTGGAGGGGGATGAACTGGTGGTGGACCGGAAGGCGGGGCTGATCTGTCCTCACTGCCTGAACGAGATAAAGAAAGGCCCCTTCACTCCCCCGAAAACCTTGCTATGCTTGAAGTGCCGCCGGGAGGTCTCGCTCCCGGAAACATAGAATTAGCCGCCTTTCAAAGTGTCTTCGATATCTTCAAGCTGTTCCTTGGTGATCGCGCCGGCCGCGAAGCGGCGCCGCGCGATGTCCAGAGGCGATTCCTTCGACTCGAGGAAGCCGCCGGGTGTACCGGCAGTGCCACCGTGTGAAAAGGCCCTGACCAGCAGATTGACGACCAAAACCACCAAGGCAAACCAGAAGACCATCATGATTATTCGGAAGGACCAGCCTCCCGCTCCCCAGCCCCACACATGGCCGAACGCGAGCAGCGAAACCGGCAAACGAACCAGAGTCATTTTTCACTCCTCCTCCGCTCCCAGCCTCTATTAAAGACCTGGCCTGCGCAGGGATACATGAGGAGAATCAGGTTGGGAGTCGCGAGCGGAAGCGAACATGTTCGGGGCCAGGATCGGGGCCAGGATCGGGGTCAGGAACCTGTCGCAAGAGCCCATTGAACTTTCGCCCTAAGAAAGGCCTCCCTGCAAGGAATCCCGCTTGCATGGCTAAAAACAGTGAATGGCAACATCGAAGCGGTGATTCACAAGCGGGAGGGAGACATGTCCCACTTTACAGAATCCGCCAGAAACCAGCAGTCCCTCATGCCTCCCGACAAGCGGGACTGGCTGCCGGAGGGCGACCTGGTTTGGTTCATCCCGGACGTGGTGGAGGAGATAGACCTTCAGCCCTTTGAGGAGCGGCACCCGGAGGGCGGATATGGAAGGGGAGGCGGCCGCAGACCGCCTCCCCAATGTCTGACGTCAACCCTGCGTATCAGTCCAGGCCGAAGATGCCGATACTGCAGACGTTTGCCGTGGGAACGCCGCCCAGGTTGTGTGTGAGTCCGAACTTGGGGTTCTTCACGGCGCGGTCCTCCGGCCAGCGGCCCAGCAGCTGGTTGTACATCTCGAAGATCATCCTGATGCCCGAGGAGGCAATAGGATGCCCGAAGCACTTCAATCCGCCGTCCGGTTGGCAGGGGACCTGCCCGTCCAGGTCGTAGAAGCCGGCCAGGATATCGTCCGCCGCGCCGCCGGGAGGCGAGACCTGCAGGTCCTCCATGGTCGCGAATTCCGTGATGGAGAAGCAATCGTGCACCTCCATCATGCTTATCTCCTCGCGCGGATTGGTGATGCCCGCCTCCTCGTAGGCCCGCTTGGCTGCTCTCTGGGTGGTGGCGAATCCCGCGCCGTCCCAGTTGTTATAGGCGACCTCCTCGCCCGAACTCACCGCAATCTGTAGGGCCTTCACCTTCACGAGAGGCTGGTTCGGCTTCAGCTTCGCAGCTATCTCCGGCGTGGTGACGATGGCTGCCGCGGCGCCGTCACTCACCCCGCAGCAGTCGAAGAGCCCGAGGGGGTAGGCGATGATCGGGGCCATCATGATCTGCTCCATGGAGACCGGCTTGCGCAAGTGCGCCCGGGGGTTCTTGGCGCCGTTCTGGTGGCTCTTCCAGGAGACGTGGGCGATGGCTTCCTTGATCTTCTCCATGGGGACGCCGTACTTGGCGGAGTAGGCCGTGGCCAACTGCGCGAACATACCGGGGGCAGTGGCGTTCGGCCCGATCATCTGCGAGAACTGTCCAAAGGCCGGGGAGTTGGGCAATCCGCCGTACCCGGTATCCTTCAATTTCTCCACCCCCAGGGCGAGGGCGATGTCGTAGGCGCCCGCGGCCACCGCATAGCAGGCACCCCTGAAGGCCTCGGTTCCCGATGCGCAGAAGTTCTCCGTACGGGTCACGGGTATATACGGCAGATGCAGGGTAACACCGAGGAAGTTGCCTCCCTTGCCGATGTTCACCTCGTCGAAATGGCTCCCCAGCCAAGCCGCCTGGATGTCGTTTTTCTCGATGCCGGCGTCTTCCAGAGTATCCACGAAGGCCTGTACCGCCAGGTCCTCCGAGTCGCAGTCCCAGCGCTCGCCGTACTTCGTGCAACCCATTCCGAGGATCGCTACCTTATCCCTTATTCCCTGTGCCATTTATGCCACCTCCTCCCTCGCGGGTATCGCTTTCCAGAAGTAGAAAGAGATGTCACGCTTGGGGTCGTAGTACTTGAGCCGGAAGCTGAAATCGACCGCCTTGCTCACCGCCAGGTCCTCCAGCGCGCAGTCGGTGAAGTCCAGCTGGACCTTGCCGCCGTCGTTTATCTCCACGTTGCCGTAGATGGCGGGCGGGTTGGGCGTGGCAGCGAGCATATCGGAGGTGAAGCTGAATATCTTGCCGCCCTTATCCGACACATAGACCGGCTCGAACCTGCCCACTGCATTGCAGTCCGGGTTCACGCATATCTTCTGAGGCGGGTAGGCCTGGGTACCGCACTCGGTGCACTTGTTGCCCTGCATCCCCAACACGACCCTGCTGTTCCTCCAAACCAGCGACCACCTGGTCCACTGATCTTCCTCGCCGCGCATGCCGATGTCTGCCGGGACCATGCGCCGCCACACCAGGTATTTCGCGTAGTTGTCGAGGTCCGTCCGGATGGCCAGGCTGCCGGAGATGCCCCGGCGAGGAGCCAGCTCGGCGATTTTATCCGTGACCTCGAAATAAAGGGTGTCGCAGCCGCTCCCGTATCCCACCAGGAGGATCTTGTCGCCCGGCCTGGCGTCCTCCAGGGCCTTGGCCAGCATGACCAGAGGCTGCGCGGCTCCGCTATCCCCGATGACCCCGAGCATGTCTTCCTGCACCTGCTCCGGCGTCAGGCCGATCTTGTTGTCGATACTCCGGCGCGCGCCCGAGTAGTAGCAGGGATAGACGACCTTGGCGAAATCGCCGGGCTGCAGGCTGTACTTGGCGCAGAGCCCCGCCACGGCCTGTGGGATGAAGTCCGTGAAGCCGAGGTCGCGGATCCAGCGGTCCTCCCACTGCCGGTCGAACTGGGCGAAGGCTCCGCGAAAATGGTCCACGAAGTCATAAGCGAGGGAGTAGGATCCCTTGAACTCGGCGATGACGTCCTTGTCGCTTACCAGGAAAGCGGCTCCGGCGTCGCCGAAGATCATCTCCTGGCTGGTGCCCATCTTGCCCAGGCGGCAATCCGCTGCGCAGACCATCATACTCGAGGCGTTCCCCGCGGCTATGGCCTCCACCGCCGCCAGCAGAGCAGTGGTGCCCGCCTTCAGGGAACCGCCGAAGTCGGCTGTCCTGATATCGTCCCGCGCCGAGAGCGCTCCGGCCACTATATTGGCGTTCTGCCGTTCCTTGTAGGGGGCCGTGGTAGAAGCGAAATAGACCCCATCGACGGCGCCGCGGTCGAATCCAGCGAGGCAGTCCGTGCCGGCGGCGACGGCCAGCGTGACCGAGTCTTCGTCGAAATTGGCCACGGCCTTCTCGCCCTGAGCGTTGGTGATGGTTACCGGATTAATCCAGCCCATGGCACCGTAGATGAGCATCCGGTTGAGGCGGTACCGAGGGATGTACCCTCCGTAAGAACTGATTCCAGCCATTTAATCACTCCCCTTTCAGATAAGGACTTAATCTGCAGTTACGATTACCGGTCGAGCTCTAAGCGAAAGAGACCTGAGTGAAATGGGGGTATTTCCCCCTGAGCGTCTCCGCGATCCTCTCCGTGATCTGTTTTCTCTCGTCCTCATCAGTGATCCGCTCCACCTCGGAGACGGGAAGCCCGCAGTCGTTCTCGCGGCAGCGCCAGGAGACGATGTAGCCGGGAACGAAGATAAAGGGGATTCCGCCGGCGCCGCAGCAAGAGGTCTCCACGTGGCCTATTTCCACGAGGTAGAGCACCTCGCGGTCCTTAAAGGGGAGCGCGGCCTCTTCAATGACCTGATAGTAGCCGCCGATGCTGCGCACCTCTTCGGCTAAGTTCTGATGAACGTGCTCTGAAGACATCTCCAACCCTTGATCCGGATGCGTCCCCGAATCTATTCAGCCAGTTGCTCCGATGCCCCTCGATTCTATCAGACTCAAGGCGCGACGACCCATATCCAATGCGGTTTTAACTGCGGTAAATTTATGCTGCATCGGCCGGCGAACTGCGCCACCCGTTCTTCGGGCAGCGAGCCCACTGAAAGGATTATCCTTACTTTAAGTCCTGTCCCCATTGTAAGGATACAACTCCGCTTCGCTGGGGCATCCGCTTTATCCGCTTGCTCTATACGCACCACATCCCCCTCTTTTTCCTGCCGGCAACCCCATAGGGATTATTCCCGATTTCCATGGTATTCTGTCGCATAAAGCGAGTAGGACTTAGGTACGGAGGTGAAACATGGGCGGGGCTGTGAAGAAACGCGACGTAAGGGGAAAGCTCTACCTGGTGACGGGCGGGGCGATTGGAATGGGTAAAGAGGTGGCCAAGCTATTCGCCGCCGACGGTGCCCGGGTTGTCCTTTGGGACATCAACGCCGATAAGCTGGAGAAGGCGGCGGCCGAGGTGCGCGACTTGGGGGCCGAGGTGATGACCGATGTGGTGGATGTCACCGACCGGGAGCAGGTCTATGCCGCGGCCCAGCGCGTGAAGCAGGACTTCGGCAAGGTGGATATCCTGCACAACAACGCTGGGGTCGTGAAAGGCGGCTATTTCATGGACGTGGAGGACGAATGGCACTTAAAGACCATGGACGTGAACTTCAACGCCTACATGTGGACCATGAAAGCTTTCATGCCGGAGATGATCAAGGCCAATGATGGCCATATCATCAATGTGGCTTCTGCCGCCGGACTAACTTATGTCCCCATGCTCTCCACCTACTGCGCCAGCAAAGCAGCGGTGGTCAACTTCACTGACACCCTGCGCCTGGAGATGAAGAAGCAGGGCAAGAGCGGCGTGAGATTCACCACCGTCTGCCCCAGCTTCGTGACCACGGGCATGTTTGAGGGCGTGAAAGCGCCCCTGCTGGTCCCCTGGCTCAGCACGGAGAAGATGAGCAGGAAAATTTACGAGGCCTACCACCGGCAGCGCAACATAGTAATGGAACCACCCCTGGTCAAGTTCGTGCCGCTCTTCCGCGGCGCCTTACCGCGCCCCGTCTACGACGTGGTCTCCGAGGTCATGGGCCTCACCCGGGCAATGGCCCACTGGAAGGGACACTGAAGCGCGAGCTTTCCTAATTAGAGAGTCCGCGGGCGCCGGTCGGCGCCCGCGGTTTTTTCGGTGCGGACCTTTTGTCCCACCCGGGTTGTAAAATGAGAAAGCGTCGGCGGATGTCCGGGACATGACGAAGGCGTGCATGAAGTTTCTGCACACGGCGGACTTGCATCTGGGCAGGTCCTTCGGGCTGCTGGGCAGCAGGGGAGAGCGCGCGCGCGAGGTCCAGATGGAGACCTTCCGGCGCATCCTGGAGCTTTGCCGTTCCGAGAGCATGGACTTTCTGCTGATAGCGGGCGACCTCTTCGACTCCAACGAGGTCTCGGCCAGGCTGGCCGGCCGCGTGGCCCGCGAGTTGCGAGAACTGTCTCCCGTGAAGGTGCTCATCCTCCCCGGCACCCACGATGTACTGGACCATGGCAGCATCTATCGAAACGAGCTATTCGGCCGGGAGGATTCCAACGTCTTCGTCTTTGGCCTGCGGGGCGATGCCTGCCGGGTGGGGGAGGCGCCCGTGCACGGCCAGGCCAATACCACCAAGCAGGGAGGCATGCACCCGATTAAGGGGCTGGCACCCAGACGCGGCGGCGCGCTTCAAAATCGCCGTCGTCCACGCTTCCCTGACCATCGAGGGAAAACACAGCCCCGAGGATTATCTGGTGGACCCGGCGGAGATAGAGGCATCGGGCATGGACTACGTAGCCCGGGGGCACTGGTACAGCGAATACGAACTTACGACACAGGTGCCCGCCTGGTATTGCGGGGCGCCGGAGCAGACCAAGTTCGAGGAGAAGGCCGGACGGGTGCTGGTAGTCGAGTTGAAAGAGGGCCGGGCTACCGTGCATAGCCGAGAGGTGGGCGCCTTACGCTGGCTGGTAAGGGATATCGATGTCGGCTTGCGTCCGCCTGGCCGGCCTCTGGAGAGCGAGCTCGCCGCACTGGCGGGGCCGGATACCATTCTGCGCGCAAGGCTCAAGGGTACCTGGCCCCAGGACTCGAGCCCCGATATCGCGGGGCTCGAAGAGGAGTGCGCGGGCGACTTTTTCCACCTGGAGGTGGACGATTCCGGGACCGCTTTCCCCCTGGAATTGGAAGAGGTCGATGAGCTCTTCGCAGCGGGTACGGTGGGAGCGAGGTTCGTGGAGGGACTCCGAGGCCGCATCGCGGAGGGCCTGGAGCTCAGGATGGGCGAAGTGCTCGGGCGCATCACGGGCGGCAAGTATAGTCGTGTGCGCATCGACGGTAATCTGGAGGTCAGCGTGTACTCGCCCGAGAAGGATGCCTACATGGAGATAAAGGACGACAGATCGCTGTGGGGCGGAACCCGGGACCAGGTTTTCCTGGCAGCCCGCATCGCATTCCTGGAACTCATCGCAGGGGGAACCCATCCGCCACTGCTCATGGATGACACCTTCTGCAGCTTCGATGACATGGGGCGCAAGGAGAGGGCCTTTGAGATGCTGGCCACGCTCGCCGAGCGCACCCAGATCCTCTATTTCACCTGCCAGGAGTCTCCGGAGAGCTTACCTATCCTGAAACTGGCATAAAAGGGCTGGACCGGCCTGGCCTCGAAGAGATTCAAGCGGCGGTTCCAGGACGGCATGCGGGGGTGGCAAAACAAAGCCGGATAGGAGGAGGGGCATTAGCGGTTTTCGCTCGCTCACCGAAGTGGTTTCCGAACTCTATAGATGTGTGCGGCAGAGATTGGCGCGGCTCGTGGAGCGGTATGCCTGGCTCCGGGTGGTCGATTCCTCCGCGCGCAACTTCGGTCAAGACCGCATGAGCACTTACGCAGCGGCCTT
>JAHEXQ010000141.1 GCA_023252035.1 Actinomycetes bacterium | reverse complement strand
CAGGTTATGTCGGTCAGCAACCAGAAGCAGACGCAGGAGAGAATGCCGATGCCGAAATCCAGCATGGTGCGTCCTTCCGTGCTGACCAGCGCCAGGCTGAAGGGTATCAGCATGATGAGCCCGATGCCCAGGATGACGCGCCCGATGCCCCGCCCGATGACCTTTACGTCCTCGAGTGTCGGCCGCAGGATCATTTGGCGATCGCTTTGATAATCGCCATCAGCCCCCAGGCCAGCAGGCAGATGCCCACGACCGCCAGGCTCTCTATGATGATGCCGAGGGCATAACTCCAGACGCGCTTCCCGAGGCCTTTCTTCGGCCGCGACCCGTCACCCGGGCGCTGCGGGATGCGTTTCCCTGGCTGCAACTCGTCATTAAAGCGCGCCATGCCACCTCCGATTTGATTCCGGCTCTTTAACTCACGACGTGGTGAGGATGCGCTTCAGCGTCTCCTCGCTCTCGAGTGACGTGACAGCGATGACCGAGTCGCCCGCCTGAAGCAGGTCGTCGCCGTGCGGGATTATTACGTCGTCACCACGGATAATTGAAACCAGCACGCAGCCCCTGGGAAGCCCCAGGTCTTTTATCTCCTTGGAGCAAGACGCGCACTGAGGACTCGGTATATCCACCTCCACGATGGCGAATTTGCCTTTACGCATGGTATAGAGCGTGATGATGTCGCCTACCGTGCTCTCCTCCTCGATCAGCTGTCCTACGATGGTGGTGGAGGAGATGCCGTCCACACCCAGCAGGTTGAAGATGCGCTCGTTCTTGGGGTTGTTGACCCGGGCGACGGCCCGGGGTACATGGAAAGTGACCTTGGCCAACTGGCAGGCTACCAGGTTATCGTCGTCGTCGCCGGTGACCGCGGCGAATACCTCCGCCCGGTCCACTTGGGCATCCTCCTGGTAACGCACATCGCAGGCATCGCCCTGGATCACCAGAACGGACGGCGCCGACTTGGCCAGACGCTCGCAGATATCGGCGTTCTTCTCGATCACGACGACATGGTGCCCCCTCTCGCTGAAGGTCCTGGCGAGGTAAGAACCGACCTTGCCGCCCCCACTTATGACTATGCGAATGGTAGCCCCCCCTCCTTCCGCGCTATTTGCGCAGCATGCGCTCCAACCGCCGCGCCCGATCCTGCCTGATTGCCGCCACAACCCTATCGCCTGCGGCCATGACGGTATCCTGGTCCGGTATGATCGGCTCGCCGCTCCGGGCCAGCCAAGCGATCCTCAGCCCTTCCCGTCTCTCCACTTGCACCAATTGCTGGCCGGTCCACTTAGGCGGGGCCGCAAATTCAACCAGCAAAAATTTATTGGACGCGAACTTGGAGCGCACAATTAGCCTGGGCGATACCAGCCGTTCCATGATCTCCTCCGCCATGCAGGTGGTCCCGCAGACATAATCTATGTCCAGTGCGGCGTAGGTCTGCTCCTTGTCCGGATTGTAGAGCCGCGACACCACGCGCGGAACCCGGAAGATCTGGGTGGCCACCTCGGCCGCCATGAGATTGGTATTGTCGAAGTTGGTTACGGCGGCAAAGGCATCCGCTTCTTCAATGCCCGCGCGAACCAGGGTCTCTTCATCGAAAGCCATGCCCTCCACCAGTGCGCCAGCATAGAACTTGGAGAGGCGCCGGAACGATTGGCGGTCGTTATCGACGACTACCACGTCGTGTCCGTCCATGGACAGCATCTCCGCTATCTGGACACCCACCCGGCCGCAGCCGGCGACGATCGCTTTCATACACTCCTCACTGGTCAAGCACAGCAGGCACCTCGTGCCGCTTCCGGTTCGATGAGATCCTTCAGGAACGCCAGCCCACCCGCGGTTGCCGAGACCACCAACCTGTCTCCCCCCTCCAGGGCCAGCTCGCTGTACAGCTCCGCCCAGATACCGTCTCGCAGGAGAGCAACGACCCGCACCTGGCCCGGGCTCTCCAGTTCCGCCACGGACATCCCCGCACCTTTAGCCGACAGTCTGAACTCCACAACCTTTACTCCCAGGTCCGGCCGGTCCAGGTGAACCTGCTCGCCGGTCTCCAGTATCCGCTTCATCACTCTTTCCGCGATCATGGTGGTTCCACAGATGTAATTTATTTTGAGCCTGCGGAAAGTGGGTTCCTTATCCGGGTTGTAGAGGCGAGCAATGGTGTGCGGGACCTTATATATGCTCGCGGCTATCTGGGCGGCCATGAGGTTGGTGTTGTCGTAGTTGGTAACCGCTGCGAAGATATCCGCCTCCCCAATGCCGGCTTCGAGCAGGATCTCCTCGTCGAAGGCGAAGCCCTGCAGGGTTATCCCGTTGAAAGTGGTTCCCAGGCGGTCAAAGGCGGATTCGCTGCGGTCGATGACGACGACATCGTGCCCTTCAACCGCCAGCGACTGGGCCAGTTGGGAGCCTACTCTTCCGCAACCCGCTACGATAACATGCATGCTTCACAACCTTGACTAGAGAAGACCAACCTATCCACATAGGGGCTGTCAATCACCAAAAATACAGTAACGGAAGGGCTAAATCAACCAGCCAATTTCCCTGCTTTTGAGGGATAATCTGGCAGACGAAGGGAGGCGCCCTTCAAGGCTCCTTCTCGGCTGTCCAGCGCGTCTTATGCGAAAACTAGACCTGTGTTCAGCTTTAGACCTCTTGAGCAGCCCCATGCCCGGGCCAGCGGCCGATGTAGCCTTCTCCCCAATCTGATCGTCTGCTTTCCTTTCGTCCTCTCCCTGCCTCTGTATCGAACTCCTATCTGCTTCGCTCAAAGGCGATTTGTTGTTTCTTGAAATCCAAGCCGAATCGAAGCTCGAGTGTGAAAGAAGGGCTTAGCAGCCCGTGGGTACGAAGTTGGAGAGCCCTACCGCGTGCTCAAGCCAACCCTCCACGCCAGGTTCTGGCTTAGGCTGGGAAGAGCGTCCCCTCCCCGGCCTTTCTATTTCCGCAGCTCAGGGACGCATAACGGATTTTCACGTTGAGATTCTGTTACGATTTTCCAGCTTGGGTGGAAACCGCTCAGGGATTGCGTTTGCAGAGGCCGTAAGGATGGCTAGGTTTGCCGGCTTGCATGGCGGCGCCGGGAGCGCGCCAGGTCCACGAAGGCCTCGAGGCGGGTCTCCACGCCAGCTTTACCGCTCTGTTCGTCGATCACCAGGGATATCACCGGTATGCCGACATCCCGCGACACCACCGGAAGTATGGCCTTGGCGATGGTCTCAGGCATGCAGGTGAAGGGGAGCACGTGGACCACGCCGTCGAAACCCTCCCTGGCGTAAATAACCGTGTACCCTATGGTGTGAATGCCCTCACCGCCGACGCTGTGGGTGAGGTAGGGTGAAGCCGCCGCCTCGGACTCGCGGTCGTGATGCCCTCCAATGGGGTTGTTTCCCGTCGGACGAATCCAGTCCGTAAGCCAGATGTTCCGCTCCACATAGGCCCCCATGTTCCCCAATTGCTCCTCGATGTCGAGGTTGAAGAAAGGTTCGAGCACCATGTAGAACTCCCCCACGATCCCGATCTTCACCGGATCGTGCACCTCTCTCTTGGGCACGGCCGCGAGCATCTCCAGGCATTCCCGTTGGGCGCCGGGCAGGCCGGCGTAGTCGGAGACGTCGCGCATTTTCCGGTAAGCTTTCCTGAGAGCAGCGCTGGTGGTGCCCCTTTCCAGGTCCAGGTACCGCTGGTGCAGAGCTTGCCTCTCGATATGATCAACGGCAACCGCTTTGGCCAGCCCGAACTTCAGAGCCTGATATACGGCGCGTAGGGGCTTCCCCTGCTTCAGGTAGCGTATGTTCCTGGCCATGAGCGGCAGATCATTCAAGTGAAACTCGAGGGTCACCATGCGGAACTCGTAGCCCAACTCAGAGAGTATTCGCCGGTGCATCTCGGCGTAGAATCCGAAGCGGCAGGGGCCCCGCCCGGCTATCATTACAAGGGTGTCCGCTCCCGCCTCGAGCGCTTCGATGTAGTTGCCGAGGGTCGTCTTCAGGGGAAAGCATGCGAACTCGGGACCGGCTTTCACGCCTAATTGCATGGTGCGATTGGAGGAAGGCGGCGGGAGCACGTAGTCGAGGCCCAGCTCGTCGAGTATGGTGGTCATGGCCACTTCGATGCTGCCCATATGGGGCCAGGCTATCTTCATGCCACTCTGGTCTCCCGCAGTTCCTGCAGCTTCTTGCGCCGCAGCATATCCACGAAAGCCTCAATGCGCGTGATGAAGCCACCCTCGCCCGTATGTTCGTCGATGACCATGCACATCATGGGCAGGTTGCCCGCTGCCTTCCTCTCCTGTTCGCAGACGACCTGCAGAATGGAGTCCGGGCCGCAGGCAAAGGAGATCATGAAGATGACCCCGTCCACCATCTTGCGGCGCACACAGGCCAGGACGGAACCTACCACTTCGCGTTCATAGCTCCAGTAGATGTCCTTAGGCAGGCTTCTCAGTTCCGCGCGCTGCACCTCCTCGGGGATCATATCCGAGGTGACCACATCGACGTCCATGCCCTGCAAGCGGTCCAGGAGGGACATGGTCGTGAAGGAATCGAATACATTATAGTGATGGCCGATGACGGCTATCTTCAGCACCCGCCCGTCGCTCAACTTCTGTCCGTCTCCATTCATGGCGTCCCGGGGCTTCAACCCCTGCGCCAGGTGATTGCGATAGGCCCGGTGCCGCTCCCAACTACTGATGCCGGCCCGCAGGATCCTGCGGGGATCCCGCGTGAACGAGCTTCCCAGTTGGTACACGGCCTTGTAGTTGCGCCAGAAGCCTTCATGAAAATCTATGGTGGGAGCGATTATCGGGGGCATCCCGTCCTCTGCCAAGCGTATCATGTCCGGCAATCCCAGCATCTTGGGGCAGGTGTGCGTGCGCTTCTCCACGCTGACTATGCGCGGTATGAAGAGCGCATCGACCTTGTCTTTCAGAGCCAGGGCATGGCCGTAGAAGACCTTTACCGGAAGGCAACTGTCGTTCTCACAGCGGGTGACTCCCCTGGACAGGATGCTTCTGGTGGTCTCGCCGGACTCGAGTACGTCGGCTCCGAGTTCCTCGAGGAAGGACTTCCAGAGGGGGAAATACCGGTAAAACAGAAGTCCGCTCGGTATTCCCACGATCATAGCAAACCACCAGGATCTTCTACTTCGTGACCGCCCGTTCCATCACCAGGTCCACTGCCTGCCCTATTGTCAGTATCTCAGCAGCCTCGTCATCGGAGACGGA
This sequence comes from Actinomycetes bacterium, assembly GCA_023252035.1. Lineage (GTDB taxonomy): Bacteria > Actinomycetota > Geothermincolia > Geothermincolales > JAHEXQ01 > JAHEXQ01. The sequence goes on along the minus strand of JAHEXQ010000141.1, from coordinate 1,391 downwards.
GAATCCGTACTCCTCCTCCATCATGAGCAGAAGCTCCACAAGATCGAGTGAGTCCGCATCGAGATCCTCTTTGAACAGCGATTCCTCGGTGATATCGGCCTCGGGAAAATCCAGTTGTTCCGCCATCGTAGCTGCGATCTTCTTAAAGACGTCTTCTCTGTTCATGCTCCATCCTCTTGCTATCAGAGACCCTGTCCCCCCAGGGCCATCGACCGCCGTTTTCCGAGGTACCGCTTGACCGTGTAGGCGACTACGCCCACCGGCAGGGGTGAACAGATAGCTCCTCCGATGAGCAGCTTGCGGACCCGCTTGGCCGGCATCTCCGGTTCCTCGGCGACGGCCAGCGCACCCGCCTGCCCGCTGACCAGAGAATAGCAGAGGTCCAGAAGCCCTTCTGTAAAGAAGTAGTCGGGCTCTTGCTGTACCATGTGACGTTCGAGGAAGCGCCGGGCACTCATGCCCCGATATATCGGTGAAGCCTCCCGGATCGCCGTGCCGCGGCGATAATGCTTATTCTGCCGCAATTGCCCCTCCTTCAAACCCTTTGCTCGCGAGGTTGCGTTGAAGAGCCGCGAGTGAGCGGTGTATCAGTACCTTCACCGCCACGGGGCTCTTGCCCATTATCTCCCCGATCTCCCTGTGCTTAAGACCTTCAGCGTAGCGCAGGATGAGAGCCTGCCTGCGCTCCTCCGAGAGCGTCTCCAGCATCTTCCAGATCATCTCCTGGTCCTCCCTGACCTCGGCGTGTTCCTCCGGACTCCTGCCCGTATCCGTGACGTGCTCCGCATGCTCCAGGCTCACCGTGGTCTTCTTGGACTTGTCCCGGTACCAGTTCGCGATGAGGTTATGGGCGATGCGCATGAGCCACGCCGAGAAGGGAAGCCCCATATACCGGTAGCGGTCCAGGTTCAGGAAAGCGTGCAGGAAGACGCTCTCGGTGATATCCTCGGCATCCTCGACGGTTCCCGTCCGGTAGTAGGCGTAGGTATAGACCTTGGAGATGTACTTACTGTAAAGGGCCTCGAAAGCAGCCCGGTCTTTCTTCGCCCTCTCCACCAGGACCTTGTCCTCGAGGCTCTGTTCCCGCTCGTTGCCCGACATCGTCAAAAGCTTCTCCCGCATGAACCATGACTCCCCTCATCCGCTTTCTAGAAGAAAACACTAGGGTGAGTCTGTTGGTTACGCCCGCAGCCCAGGATGGGCCGGTCCAAGCATGGCACGCCTGCAACTGCAAGGATATGAAACCACGTTTGCCAAGTCAACAAGGGAGTGGCCGACGCTCTGCTGATGGTCCAGGGGAAACTGCTATAATGCGCCTATGGCCCAGGATTTCCTCGAGCGAGCGCGCGACTTGCACGTGGCCATCATCATGGACGGCAATGGGCGGTGGG
>JAHEXQ010000140.1 GCA_023252035.1 Actinomycetes bacterium | reverse complement strand
CATGGAGGCGCTCGGAATGACTGACGAAGAATCAATTGAACAGGAGATGGTTTAGGTGAATCAAGAAGAAAAGCCTGGATTGATAATGTGCGTCTGCACGGGCAAGTGCCCGGGCTTCTCCCAGATGGACATCTGGGATTTCATTAACCGGGTGAGGGTGGAACTGCCCGTGGAGTATGCCTTTATCCACCCGCAGCTCTGCGAGGAGGACGGCGACCGCTTCCTGGCTGATTTCCTCAAGGGAAAACGCAAGTTGATCGTAGCGGGTTGCGCCCCCAATATGCAGCGCAAGATGTTCCGGGATGCCTTCGCCGAGGCCGGGATGGACATCGCCGAGGACCTGGTTCCCCTGGATATCCGGGATATGACCACGGACGCGGCGGTGCAATTGGTGGAGAAAACCCTGGAGGAGATGGGGGTAGAGGGTGATGAGTGAGGATACTTTCATGGGAGTCCCCCGGGACAAGATCGATTGGTGTCCCGAGATCGACTACGACAAGTGCGACTATTGCATGGAATGTGACGAGTTCTGTCCGCACCGTGTTTTCGAGCGGAGGGACGGGGAGGAGCGCAAACTGGTTGTAGCCAACCCTACCAACTGCGTGGTCTTCTGCCGTGCTTGCGGCAAGACCTGCGGCCCCGACGCGCTCTCGTTTCCGGACAAGAAAGAGACAACTGCGCTCATCAAGAAGCTGCGTGAGGAGCTGGTTCAAGATGGGTAACGAGAAATACGCGATCCTTCCGTGCAACGGCATGGACAAGGAGGCGGGAGCGCTGGCCAGGGAGACGGCCTTGCGCCTCTCCGCGCGTCAAGCGGGGGAGATCGTCTGCCCGGTGTTATACCACCGGTCAGCCAAGAAGTACGGGAAGTTGCTCGAGAGTTCACCCCTTCTCGTCATCGACGGCTGCCGCACCGCCTGTGCTTCGAACCTGGCCAAGGAGAGCGGAGCTAGAATAACGCGCCGTCTGAATATAACCGATTATTTGAAAGGGCGTGGGATTAAGCCAGGCAAGAGCCTGGAGCTCTCCACCGAGCTGCTGGATGAAACCCACCGGATCTTAGAGGAACTCCTCGAGACGGATTCGGAGGAAGGGAAGGCCGCAATAGCGGCGGATTTCACGGCTCCCCTGGAGTACGAGACCTTCACGCAAGACAAATACATCTTCCGCGTTCCCAGGCAGGGATTTCTATTCAACGAGAACGATTGCTGGGCCCGCGTGGATGGCACGCGTGCGCGCATCGGGATATCGGATTTCGTGCAGAACTCGGCCTCCGATTTCCTCTTCTTTGAGCCTCCGCAGGTGGGCGCCGCAATCGAACAATTCGGGGAGGCGGGTTCTCTCGAGTCGACCAAGACGGCACTGGACATTATCTCTCCGTTCTCGGGTACGGTGGTTGCCGTGAATGCCGAACTGGCGGAGGCACCTGAGACCATAAACGGCGATCCTTATGAGAAGGGCTGGGCGGTCGAGTTGGAGCTGGCGGATTTCGAAGGAGAACGGGAGCTCCTGATGGATTGTCCCTCTTACTTGGGCTATCTGAAGAAGAAAGTGGAGCGGGAATTTCATAAGAAAGAACGTGAGTGAAAAGATGGCGAAGAAAGTATACGTGATTCCCTGCAGTGGCATCGGGAAAGCGGCCGCATCGGTGGGAAGAGAGGCGATGTACCGGGTGGTGGAGGAGTTGCGGCCGGAAGTCGCGGATACCCTCTGCCTTTCTCTCCTGGTGATGGGGGATGAGGAAGCCCTGGAAAAAATCCGGAAGAACTACTGTATCTCCGTTGACGGATGCGGCAAGGACTGCGCCCGCAAGAATATCGAGCTGTCCGGAGGGAGACTGGCTTCCAGCCGGCGAGTCCACGATGTCCTGAAGAAGCACCGGGATCTTCAGCCGGAGGGCGTACGGGATATCGGCGAGAACGGCCGGAAGCTGGCCGGGCTGCTGGCTGATGAGCTGGCCGCCGAAGTCGATGCCGCTACGGGAGGCGGTGAGTAGGGTGACTATGGATATGCAGCCGAAGAAGGTAGGAGTACTCTCCTGTTCCGGTGAAGCGGAGGCGGAGGGAACCATATGCCGCAACGCCGTGCGCCTGGTGATGGAGAAGTACCGTCCGGATGTCGTGACGACACTCTGTTTGCCGCTATACCTGGCAGGAGATACAGGAGAGCGGGAGTTTGCCAAGAAGTTCCCGGTGATCTCGGTTGACGGGTGCGGGAAGCTATGCGCCAGGCGCGCCACCGAGAAATACAGCGGTACAGTTCAGGACGCCATAGACTTGCGGGCCTTGCTGGAGGAATGGGGCGTGACGGAGAAATTATCACGTTCACATCCGGGGGAACTCGAGGATAAGCTGGCGGAGCGATTGGCTGCCGAGATCGTCAAGCGCATCGACGCCATCATCGAAGATGGAAAGATAGTGGAGCGATAAGCTTGAAGGCCCTGGAAACCCCGTATGAGCTGCTGCAAGAGATACCGACCTGCGATCCCTGGGTCAACCTGGCGCGGGACGAATATCTTCACATGCGAAGCGCAGAACTTCCCGCCTATCGCCTGTGGGTGAACAGCGATTGCGTGGTACTAGGGCGCCACTTGGTGCCGGAGGAGGAGGTCTACCTGGGATACGCGTATGAGATTGGCATTCCGATCCTGCGGCGTATCACCGGCGGTGGCGCTGTATTCCACGACCTGGGAGTGCTCAACTACAGCATCGCGTGCGAAGCGGGATCAGCCGGTTGGAACTTCGCCGAAAGCCTGCGCTTTCTTTCGTCACCACTGCTCCGCACTCTAGAAGCTCTCGGTTTGGACTGGAGTTGGAAGGGCGAGAACAATATCTATGTTCGGGACTTGAAGGTGTCCGGCTCAGCCCAAGCCCGGCGAGGCGGGCGGGTTTTACATCATGGCAGTGTCCTCGTCGTAGCTGATATGGACAGGATGCATCGGGTATTGCGCCCGGGCGGCAGGAGCCACTACGCTCCAGTAGCCAACCTAAGTGATTTCGTACCGGGTATAACCGTCGCTCGGATGAGCGAGCTCCTCCGGGAGCAAATGGCAATGGTCCTGGGCGAGCTATAAGAAGGAAGAGGGATAATGGAGATAAAGGTTTATGGCGCAGGCTGCAGTGCGTGTCACGAGGCTTACGAGACGGTGATGAGTTTTCTCTCGGAGAACGGCATTGCCGCGGACCTTGATTACATCCAGGACGAAGTAGCCATCACCGAAGCCGGTCTGCCGGCGACGCCTGCAGTTGTGATCGATGGAGAGGTGCTCGTGGCTGGCCGGATGCCGAGGCGGCAGGAATTGGAGCAGCGCCTGATGCGGAAGCCGCTGGTCGATATGTGGTGGAAGAAGAACGGGATTCTAGCAGAGAGGCAAGACCATTGAAAAAAGCCCTATTTGTTTGTGGTGAAAATGCCTGCCGGAGCCAGATGGCCGAGGCTCTCATGAACGAGCTGGCGGGGGAGCAGGTGGCCGAAAGCTCCGGCACATTCCCCGCCCAGCGAGTAAACCCGAGGGCCGTAGCGGTGATGGGAGAGGTAGGCATCGATATATCCGGCGCCGTCCCCAAGCTCTTCCGTCTGGAGGATGTTGCCCGCTTCGATCGCATCATCTCCTTTGGATGTATCGCCAAGGCGACGTTTCCAGCTCCTGAGCGCCTGGAGGAGTGGCTCGTCGCGGACCCCTCCGGACACAGCCTCGCTGTCTTCCGGAACGTGCGGGATGAGATAAGAGCGCGCGTGGAGAAACTGTGGAGAGAATTAAATAGCTAATGTGCCCGCTCTGCTCCCCGGAATCATCGTTGTTGCGCAGCATGGGCCCGGGGTAAGATTTGTACCACCATGCGAGGAAGGTGATGGAAATGCTTATTGATAATTACGACATTGAGGTTTCAACGCCCGCCTGTGATCTGGAATCGCCCGTCTTTATGGCGAAGGTGGCGCTGAGTGTTGATATCTCCGGGGTACTTCCTTATGTTAACGCCGCTGTAGAGAAGGGCGAGTTCTTACCGGACGTTCCGGTACTGGTTTGGAAGGAGGACTCGCGCAAATATGCGCTTCGCTCGCATGAGATTGCTGTCAGCAACATAGCTGACCGGGATGAGGCCGGTGACGTGGTCGCGACGCTCGTGGCGAAGCTGAATACCATCTGGGCTGACCGCGACAACCTGGAGCCAAGCTACGCGACGTGGGAGAAACCGAAAGTCCTCGAGGTGTTTAAGCTCCTGCCGCGCACGAATTGCGGGCAGTGCGGTGTTCCTACCTGCATGGCCTATGCCGCCAAGCTGGCCGATGGGAAGAAATCGCTGGAGGACTGTCCCGCCATGTGTGACCCCGACTGCGCCGAGAAGCTGGACGCCCTCCGTAGCATGGGCCTTTAGGCCTGTCCATGCAGTGGGGCTAGGGCGTTCCGCTGCCTGACATGCCGCCGGAACCGGACATCGTTCCTCCGGAATCCGACATGCCGCTTCGGGACGTCCCCGGCGACATCATGCCGCCACCCGAGCCGTCTCCGCCTTGCGTGCCGCCTCCGGGCATCATACCGTCGCCACTCTGGCCTCCCGTGCCGCCCGAGTCACCCTGGCCGCCCATGCCTCCGGAACCGCCCGAACCACCCGGCTGGTTCTGCCCGCCGCCGGGCCCCATCCGCATCTGCTGACTGTCCATCATGCCCTGCATCGCCCCGTTACAGGCCTGCCGGGCTCGGTCGATGGCGGGGGCGAGGCCGCCCGAGGCATGTGCCTCGAATCCATCAAGCGTAGCAAGTTGATTCCCGGTTATGTCGAGGAATTCCGCACTGGCTTGGGCGAAGGCATCTCCGGTCAATTGATCGATACGTGACTGCGCTGCCGCGAGGTTGTCTGTATATCGGGAGGCACACCGTTCCGCTCCCTTATCGATGTCGTGCGACGTGAGATACTGCATCTCCTCGACGCGCTTCTGCGTGTAATCCAGCTCCAATTGCGCTTTCGCTTCCATGGATCCCGTCAGCGATTCCCTTACTCCCTCGAAGAAGAGCTTCGTGCCGTAGAGGCTGGAGTCCGGGTTCTTGTCGAGAGACATGGGATAGGCTCCTGCCGTGAATACGACGAAGAGGGCTATGACTATTGCCGGCACGAGGACTACGCGCTTGATAACGGCAGACCGGGAAAGCCTGGGCTTCAAGACGATCGCATCCCGGTGAGCGTGCCGCGGTGTCTCTAGCAGGCGCTCCGTCATGCTCTCCAGCACCGCTTCGCGCTTCTCCCGCTTGAAAGTCTCATCCGGCCCCGGACTCTGTATCCCGGACAGCACCTCGAAAGCATGGGCCGCTGTTTTATCCCCGGGTTGGCCGTGCCCCCGCACGATCCTTTCCATTCCCTTGCTAAGCCGCCTTCTCCACATTCTCAATCGCCCGCCTCGGGGTTCCATCCCCGCTTCTCGAGGATTTTGCCCATTCTATGCAACGCCCGGTACTGCATGGCGTTAATCGCGCCTTCTCGCTTGCCCATAACCGCCGCTACCTCGGCGTTGCTCATATTCGAGAAAAACTTCATGGTCAGAACCTGCCGCTGTTCCTCGTTGAGCTCCCCCAGCGCCGCCCGGACTGCTTCGGAAGCCGCTTCGGTTTCCACCGCTCTCTCCAGGTGTTCGTTTGATACCGGCTCGCTCTCGATCTCCAATGGCGACTCCGGCCGCCTCGCTCTCCGGCGGTGGTGATCGATAACCAGGTTCCTCGCTATGGTGAAGAGCCATGATCTGGCCGTGGACCTCGCAGCCTCGAAGCGGTCCAAGGCTTTCAGCGCCCTGAGAAAGACCTCCGCGGTCAGATCCTGGGCATCCTGGGTGCTCGCGACATTCCAGTTTATGTACTTGAAAAGGTCGTCGAAGAGCAGGTCGTAAACCAACCCGTATGCCTCCGTGTCTCCCTTTGCCGCTTGACCGAGTAGCCTGTCCAGTTCCTCCAAGACGTTCTCCTCTATATGTAAATACGCCGGAGGGCCGCAAGTTGAACGATTAAGATTTACACCCGTTCATTCCTTACGTCCATGGCGTATACCCCAGTAAGAGAAGACGCAAAAGCGAGGAGGTGAGTAAGTGAAGAAGCATAGTTTAGTTATCGTAGCGCTGATCGTGGTTGCGCTGGTGGTTCTGGCGAGCAGCGTGGCCCTGGCGGGAGCCGGACGCGGAAGCGGAACGGGAGGCGGAACTTGCGGGGGAGATGCGGCACAGCTCCAGCTCCAAGATGGCACCGGCGTCAATTGCCCCAACGTGGATTCCTGTCCGGGTGTGGGCGATCAGGACCAACAGCGGCTCCAGCTCCAGGACGGTACCGGTGCCAACTGCCCTAACCTGGGAACCTGCCCGGCAGCAGGTAACCAGACGCAAGCCACCGTGCAGACCCAGACCCGGAGCTGCAACGGCTCTTGCGCCGGCAACACCGTTCAGTCGCAAGTGGAATCGCAGAGCCGGGTGCGTACGGGCAATTCCCCGGCCCAGTAAGATAGTTCGCGTTCAAGAGAGAGGCCCCGCGCGCGGGGCCTCTCTCCTTTGGTGCGCCGGGCATGTCAGACAGCTTGGGGGTGAAAGTCCCCTGTCCAACCTGGTGGAGGTGAAGGACTAGCGAAGCGCAAGGGCTGTATCGCGAGGTCCAGTCTGAAGGAAGCGTG
>JAHEXQ010000139.1 GCA_023252035.1 Actinomycetes bacterium | reverse complement strand
TTTCCAGGAACTGGACGAAAGTGACCTGGACCTCGTGGTGGCGGGGGTCATGGACCGGGAGACGAACGAGGTGCACGTGATCATGGTGGAGGCGGAAGCCAAGCAGGTTCCCGAGGAGGAACTCGTGGAAGCCCTGGAGTTCGCCCGGCAGGGCATCCGCCAGACCATCGAGGTCCAGCTGGAGATGGCGGCCGAGATAGGGCACCCCAAGCGCGAAATCAACCTGAGGAAACCGGACCTGGATCTCGTCCGGGCACGATATCCCATGCTGCCCGATAGCGTTGACCAGACCATCCACAAGATCGCGGAGGAACGCCTGCTCAAGGCCGACCGCGATGACAGGATAAAAGCGCTGCGCGACGAGATACTGGACGTGGAGAACGACGGCGAGGACGCCGCCGAGCTGATTCGGGCCTTCAACGCCTGGTTCGACCAGTTGGTCGAGGAGAGCATGCGGAACATGATCGTGAGCGAGGGGCGCCGCGTGGACGGCAGGGCGCCGGACGAGATACGGAAGATCACGGCCGAGGTCGGATTGATACCCAGGACGCACGGTTCCGGCCTGTTCACGCGCGGACAGACACAGGTCCTAACCCTGCTGACTCTGGGCGCCATATCGGAATCCCAGACCATTGACGACCTGACGCTCGAGGAAACCAAGCGCTACATCCACCACTACAATTTCCCGCCCTTCTCGGTGGGCGAGACCGGGGTTATCCGGGGGCCGCGTCGCCGGGAGATCGGACACGGCGCTCTGGCCGAGCGGGCGCTGGAGCCCGTCATCCCCGACGAACTCACCTTTCCCTATGCCATCCGGCTCGTCTCCGAAGTGCTCTCCTCGAACGGATCAACCTCTATGGGCTCAGTCTGCGGCTCGACCCTGGCCCTGATGGACGCGGGCGTACCCCTGAAGGACGGGAAAGGGGTAGGTGGCATCGCTATGGGCCTTATCAAAGAGGGAGACAAGTGCGTAGTCCTCAGCGACATCCAGGGAATCGAGGACAAGTACGGCGACATGGACTTCAAGGTCGCGGGAACCAGAGACGGCATAACCGCTCTTCAGATGGACATGAAAGTGCGCGGTATAGACGTATCCGTGATGCGGCAGGCACTCGCGCAAGCGCGCGAGGGCAGGCTTTATATCCTCGGAAAGATGATAGAGACCATCCCGCAACCACGCTCCGACGTGAGCGAGTTCGCGCCGCGCGTCATCTCCATGACCGTGCCGGTGGACAAGATCCGCGAGGTCATCGGGAGTGGCGGCAAGGTCATCCACAAGCTGGTGGCCGACTTCGACGTAAACATCGATATAGAGGACGACGGCCGCGTTTTCATCACGGCTAAAGACAAGGACAGCGGCATGGCGGCCAAGCAGACTATCGAGCAGATAATCCGGGAGGCCAAGCCGGGCGAGGAGTTCATAGGTACGGTTACCCGCACGACCACCTTCGGCGCTTTCGTGGAGTTCCTGCCCGGAAAGGAAGGCCTGGTCCATATCTCCAAGCTCTCCGACCATCGTATCGAGAAGGTGGAGGATGTAGTCAACATAGGAGACAAGCTGAAGGTTAAGGTTGTGGAGGTCGACAGGATGGGGCGCGTGAACCTCATAGCCAGCGATTTCTACACAGGTCCGACAGAGCCGCGGGACAGGGACAGGCGTGATGGGCCGCGCGGACCCCGCGACGACCGGCCGCGCCGGCCGCGCGACGACCGCCGGTAAACCGGAGCGGAAAAGGATGGCCAAGGAAAAAGCTGCGGCTGCAACGGCGACGGATGCGTTTATGAGGAGGACGGTCCTGCCCAGCGGACTGCGCATACTGACGGAGCACATGCCGCGGATCCGGAGCGCCAGCCTGGGCTTTTGGGTGGGTGTGGGCTCTCGAGACGAATCCCAGGAGGTCTCGGGCATCAGCCATTTTCTCGAGCACCTGCTCTTCAAGGGCACGGCGCGGCGCAGCGCGCGCGAGATCGCGGAGGCCTTTGACTCCCTGGGAGGGGAGCTCAACGCCTTCTCTGCAAAGGAATACACCTGCTACTACGCCAAGGTTCTGGACGATTACCTGGAGCCGGCCATAGAGATAATGTCGGATATGATCCGCAATTCTCTCTTCCGGCCGGCGGACATCGACGCGGAGCGCAAGGTCATCCTGGAGGAGATATCCATGCTCGAGGATTCGCCGGATGACCTTATACATGATCTCTTCGCCTCAACTCTCTGGGAAGCGCATCCCCTGGGGCAGGGTGTGTTGGGCCACGCCAACATCATCAAGGCCATGAGCCAGGAAGACCTCACGGGCTATTTCAGCAGCCACTACTCGCCTGCAAACATGGTGCTGGCGGTGGCCGGAAACGTGGACCACGAAAAGCTGGTCGAGCTGGTCCGGAAGCATTTCGGCGAGGAGGAGTGGGGAGGCAAGCAGGACAGGCACCAGGTACTTCCCGAGTTGCACCCGCAGGCAGCGGTATATAAGAGGGCCACCGAACAAGCGCACCTGGTCATCGGCACGCTGGGATTGCCGCGCCGGCATCCCGACCGCTTTGTTCTGGCCGTCCTCGACAACATCCTGGGGGGTGGCATGAGCTCCCGGCTTTTCCAGAAGATACGTGAGGAGAAAGCCCTGGCTTACTCGGTCTTCTCCTATCATTCCATGTTCATCGAGACGGGCCTCATGGCGGTCTATGCCGGTACCAGCCCGGAGAACGTGGACGACGTAATCTCCCTCGTAGGCGAGGAGATAAAGCATCTACTGACCTCGGGGATAACCGCCGAGGAACTAGCCCGCTCCAAAGGCCATATCAAGGGCAACCTGGTGCTGGGCCTGGAAGACAGCAGCGGCCGCATGACCCGCATCGGCAAATCCGAGCTCGTTCAAGGTGAAATATTGAGCCTTGACGAACTAATCGAGAGGATCGATGCTGTGAGCCGGGCGAAGGTAAAGGAGCTGGCCGCGGAGATATTCGGCAAGAACCCGCTGGTGCTCACGGTCATCGGGCCCTTCGATAAGGAATCTTTCCAGATACCTATGTTCTGACAGGAGCGGGAGCGAGCGGAGGCAGATGATTAAAGTCAGCGTAGTGGGAGCCGGCGGACGCATGGGACGCGAGGTCTGCCGCGCGGTACTGGCAGAGCATGACCTCGAACTGGTGGCGGCTATAGACCCGGGATTTAGCGGACGCAGCCTGGGAGAGCTCGCGGGTGACCCCCGCGCTAGACTCATGGTCCAATCCGACCTGGGAGCGATGGCTGCCGCTGGTGCCCAGGTGATGGTGGATTTCACCCAGCCTGCCAGCGCGTATGTAGATGCCCTCTTCGCCCTGGAGCACAGCATCCATGCGGTAGTGGGGACCACGGGAATCAGCCCCGGCGAACTGGAGGAACTGGAACGGCGAGCAGCGGATGCTAGCTCTAACCTGTTGATTGCTCCCAACTTCGCCATGGGCGCGGTGTTGATGATGGTCTTCGCGCGGCAGGCCGCGCGATATTTCCCCGATTGCGAGATTATAGAGCTGCATCACGACCGCAAGCTGGACGCGCCCTCCGGGACCTCCTTGCGCACGGCCGAGATGATAGCGGAGTCGAGAAAAGGCGGAAGTTCCGGCGCGGGTGAGCAGTCGTCCTCACGGGGTCTGGACGTTCAGGGAATCCGGGTGCATTCTGTCAGGTTGCCCGGGCTCATCGCGCACCAAGAGGTCGTCTTCGGGAGCGCGGGCCAAGCGTTGACCATCCGGCATGACTCCTATGACCGGAGTTCCTTCATGCCAGGTGTGATCTATGCGGTGCGCAACGTAGGCGCCCATGCCGGGATGACCGTCGGCCTCGAGAAATGGCTGTCCCTATAGGAGGGCGACCATGAGCAACCCGCGAAAACGGAAGTCGGCCAGAAAGGGCTCGAGCCGCAAGCTCCCCGGCAAAGGGCGCGGTACGGTAAGGAAAGCACAGCCGCCGCGCAACCTGCTCGAAATATATCTGCTGATACTGGCCATGCTGGCCGTCCTCGTGTCGCTATCCGTCTATGGCGATCTGGCCGGGCCTGTGGGACGCGGACTCCGGGACGCCCTGGGATTTGCCGTCGGAGAAGTGCGTTTCCTTATACCCCCCTTGATACTGATACTGGCGGTGCTCCTCGTCCTCTTCTTCCGGGCTAAGAAACCGGCCGCGAAGGGCGGTAACAGCAGGTTGCGAGAAGGGCCGGTGGAGCTATGGGGCTTGCTGATATGCGTGATGGGTCTGGCCGCCCTCATGCACATGCCCAAGCCGCTGGGGGACATGTTCGCAAGCGAGGTCTTACGCAGCGGAGGGGGTATTCTGGGGGCCTCCATCGCCTGGCCGCTCACGAGGCTGCTGCACCGGGCAGGCGGTTACACGGTAGTCATAACCATGGTGGCTGTGGGATTCCTCATGTTGACCGGCGTGACGGCCGTGCAGATGGTCACCCTCATGCGGCGGAGGCCCGGTGCTGGGGCTGACCGGCAGCCGGCGTTGAAGGCGCCGGCTGAAGGCGCGCCGCAGCGCAGAGAGGAGAAGGGGGAACCAGCCATCGAGATACACGGGGTCGATCAGGCGGCACCAGGGGCGTCCGTCACCCGGCAACCGGGACAAACTGTGCTGCCGGTGGAGCCCATCGAGCCTGCGGGGCAACTGGAAATGAAGATGGGGGAGGCTGCGAGCACGAAGAAATACTTACTGCCGCCGCTATCGCTTCTGAGAAAGACGGAGCCGGCGAGCCATTTCAGCAAGAAGAGTATAAACGAGCTCATACGAGTGGTGGAGAAGACGCTGGAGGATTTCGACGTGGATGCGGCGGTAACCCGCGTTACGCGGGGCCCGACCGTCACGCGTTTCGAGGTGGAATTGGGCTCCGGGGTCAAAGTGGGGCGTATCCTCAACCTGGCGGATGACATAGCCTATGCCCTGGCATCCCCGGATGTGCGTATCATCGCGCCCATTCCCGGAAAATCGGCTGTGGGAATTGAGGTACCCAACCGCGAGAGAGACTTGGTCAGCCTGGGAGACGTGCTGGACTCGGTCGAAGCCCGGCAGCGCCATACCCCGCTCAGGGTGGGGCTGGGAAAGGACGTAACCGGCAAACCGGTGGTGCTCAACCTGGCGGAGATGCCGCACCTGCTGCTGGCGGGGGCCACCGGCTCCGGCAAGAGCTGCAGCATCAACAGTATGGTGGCTTCGGTCCTCTTCTCGGCTCGTCCCGACCAGGTGAAGCTGATCATGATAGACCCCAAGTATGTAGAGCTCTCCCACTTTAATGGAATTCCCCATCTACTTACCCCCGTCATCAACGACCCCAAGAAGGCCGCGGGAGCACTGCAGTGGGCGGTGCGCGCGATGGAGCAGCGGTATAAGATACTATCCCTGGCCGGCCAGAAGAACGTCGACGCATATAACCAGGAAGTGGGGAATGGGCTCTCCGCTGAGGTGGACGAAAAAGGCCGCCGCCTATTCGAGCCCCTACCCTACATCTTGGTGGTCATAGACGAGCTGGCGGACCTGATGATGGTGTCTCCTGCGGAGGTAGAGGATTCCATAGCCCGCATCGCGCAGATGGCCCGCGCTGTGGGCATGCACCTTCTGGTGGCCACGCAACGGCCTTCCGTGGACGTGGTCACGGGCCTCATCAAAGCGAATATACCGTCCCGCATAGCTTTTGCGGTGGCTTCCCAGGCCGACTCGCGTGTCATCCTCGACACGGGAGGGGCGGACAAATTGGTGGGGCACGGGGACATGTTGTATCTGCCGGCCGGCAGCGCCAAGCCGCTACGGGTACAGGGGGCGTACATCTCGGAGAAGGAGATGGAGCCCACCGTCGCTTTCATTAAGCGGCAAGCCGAGCCCGACTACAACAACGAGATAATCGAGGAGGCGAGATCGGTGGGAGTGGACGCACTCAAGGGCGATGAGCTGCTGGACCAGGCTATGGAGCTGGTGGTGCTCGGAGGCGTGGCTTCTGCCTCGATGCTGCAGAGGAAGCTGCGGGTAGGTTATGCGCGCGCCGCCCGGATCATCGACCTCCTAGAGGACCGGGGAATAGTGGGCGGCTACGAGGGGAGCAAACCACGTGCCGTACTGATGACACCCGAGGAATTGGAGGAGATGCGCAGGCGCAGGGCGAACAACTGAAAGCTAGGAACGAAACAACGGTTTCGGACGAGCCGCTCGAGGCGACGGCGGGGATAGCGATCAGCCCCGCGAGCTATGGGCTAAAGTATGTTCTGAGCTGGTCCGATGCTAGCTAAGGACGGGTTTGGGAAGATCTATGCAGGTGAAGGCTGTGGCAGTTGCAGGCGTTCATCCATCCGGGCGCTTTTTGCTCTGGGAGCGGCTCTTATGGTCGCCGGGAAGGTCCGGACCCTGGGGTAAGGAAATCGTCAAGCCTGTTAGCGCAGGGAGGTAAGGTGGCGAATAAGCTCGCGCAGGAGATCGAACGCATACTATCTGCGGCTGTGGGCGAATTCATCGCAAAGGCGACGGTTAAGAAGAACTGCGAGTTGATCGGTACCAGCCCCGAAGACCTCACCTTTGCGCAACTTCCGGAACTGGCGGACCGGATAGAGAAGTCCGTCTCGTTCTTTTCCGGCAAGGATGTGGGGCTGGAGGTGGCCGAGAAGATCAAGGCGGTCAAACCCTGATGGGGTGCGACGGAATTAACGGGGCAAGGCG
>JAHEXQ010000138.1 GCA_023252035.1 Actinomycetes bacterium | reverse complement strand
GCGTGAGGGCACCATCAATGCCCCTATCGGCCGCGACCCGCACAACCGCAAGAAAATGGCGGTCACAGAGAGCGGTGCCCGTGCGGCGGTGACCCATTTCCGGGTGGTGGAGAGTCTCCCCGCGGCCTCGCTGCTCGAGGTCACGCTGGACACCGGCCGCACTCACCAGATCAGGGTACACCTGGCTTTTATCGGCCATCCCGTGGTGGGAGACCGCATATACGGGCGAAGAAGTGATTTGGAGGAGATAACGGGACTGGAGAGGCAGTTCCTGCACTCGCACCGGCTCAGCCTTCCGCACCCCGTATCCGGAATGCCCCTGGAATTCACGGATCCTTTGCCGCAGGACTTGCAGGCCGCGCTGGATTGCCTCAGGTAGGCGGCGCGCCGGCTTTAACCTTCGTCTGCCGGGTCAAGACGGGCACCGACCGCGTCCGCCAGTTCGAGTTCGATATTGCCATCGCATTCCGTAATGCGCAGACGGTGCTTGGTGGAATGCAGGGAGCCTTCTCCCGCGGACCCAGCCAAGTCCAGCAACTCGCTCCGCGCGCAGCCAATGCGCTCCTCAAGCAGCACGCGCCGGTGCAGGAGATCGGCATAGCTGTCCACCAGCGCCGGAATGCGCAGTGCACCCTGCTGTTCGAGCGGACAGTGCAACCTCACGTCGCACCAGCGGCAGAGGTTGTTGGGCCGCGGCTCGAACTCGCCCCGCTTGATGTGTTCGGCCACTTCCTGCAGGCGGGCTTTCAGGCGCTCGAGTTCCTCCTGCGGATGGGCTCGGGTAGTGTAGCGCTGATCGGGAACCAGGTAATGGAAGGTGAGCTTAACCGGTTTTATCCCCAGGACCTGCACGGCGGCCATCTGGTAGATAGGGAGCTGCATATCCTCCTGCAGGCGGCTTAGCGGGGGCAGTTTCTTGTTGGTCTTGTAATCGATTATCTCGTAGGAGCCATCGGGATAGCGGTCCACTCGGTCCATCACTCCGCTCAATTCCCATCCTTCCATGGGAAGCAGGAAGCGCTGCTCGAGCGCCACCGGTATGGCGGGCTTTGCGCAGTTGGATTCATAGTAGCGAGTAAGTATCTCTCGGCCTCGCTGCCGGTAGGCGGCCTCCTCCTCGGCATCGGCATAGCCTTCGCCCTCCCAGGCCTCGTCCATAAAACGCAGAAGATCATCCAGCCCCGGCGAGAGCTTATCCGTTCCCGAGTGAAAGCGCTCCAGAGCACCATGCAGGCTGCTGCCGAAACTGAGGGCGGGGGACCGCGGAGCCTCCAGTTTCTCCACGTATTGCAGGAAATATTGAAAAGGGCATTTCTCATAAGTGCTGATCGAGGAATAGCTCAACCTCAGGGCCACTGGAACCTCCTTGTCGTTCCTGAGGGCTATAATAACACCAAGCTGAGACGCGCCGCAGGCCGTGATTTACAACCGGCTTGCCTGTGGTAGAATCCTAATATATAGTATCGCGGTTTGCCTTTAAATACCACATATTGGATACAACCTCGAAAGTTGGGCGGATGGGCTTTATACACCTGCATAATCACACCGAATATTCGATTCTCGACGGAGCTTGCCGCATTTCCGAGATGGTGCAGGCGGCCAAGGAGATGGGCATGGAGGCCCTGGCTATCACGGATCACGGGGCCATGCACGGAGTAGTTCCCTTCTACGAGGAGGCGACCAAGGCCGGTGTGAAGCCGTTGCTGGGAGCTGAGCTGTACGTGGCGCAGGGAAGCCGCTTTGATCGACTGCCGGGCCGAGAGGAATCGCCTTCGCACCTGGTCCTGCTGGCGGAGAACGAAACGGGCTACCGCAACCTCATGCGCATGGTGACCATCAGCTATTTCGATGGGTTCTATTACAAGCCGCGCGTAGATCTGGAGGTGCTGAAGGAGAACAGCGGGGGATTGATCGCCCTCACCGCATGCATCAAGGGACAGGTGGCCAGGCTGCTGTTACGGGGTGACGAGAAGGGAGCGAGACGGACCCTTCAGGAATACCTCGAGATATTCGGCGAGGGCAACGTTTACGTGGAACTGCAGGACCAGGGTCTGACGGAGCAGCGGGAACTGAACCCGGCGCTGGTCTCCCTGGCGGAGGAGGCGGGTGCCGGCATCGTGGCCACCAACGATGTGCATTACACCCACCGGGATGACCACCTCGCGCACGACGTGCTCCTCTGTATCCAGACCGGTTCCACCATAGACCAGGAGGACCGGTTGAAATTCTCCTCGGATCAGTTCTATCTGAAAGCCCCCGAGGAGATGGCGAGCGTATTTGCGGCTTACCCGGAGGCCCTGAGCAATAGCGGCGAGATCGCGGATCGCTGCCAGGTTAACCTGGAATTCGGCCGGTACCTCCTGCCCAAGTACCAGGTGCCCGAGAGGCACACGCTCGATTCCTACCTGGAGGAACTCACGCGGGAAGGCCTGCAGCGCCTCTACGGGGATGGGACCGAGGCCGATGAAGCTAACGAGCGCCTCGACTACGAACTATCGGTCATCCGCGACATGGGTTTCTCCGGGTACTTCCTGGTGGTCTGGGACTTCGTGCGGTACGCCAAGAGCCAGGGTATCATGGTGGGGCCGGGACGCGGTTCCGCGGCGGGCTCCATTGTGGCGCACTGCCTGGGGATAACCACGGTGGACCCTATCAGGCACGGTCTCCTCTTTGAACGCTTTCTCAATCCTTCGCGGCGCACTATGCCCGACATCGATATAGACTTCTGCTACGAGCGCCGGCCGGAAGTCATAGAATACGTCACCCGGAAATACGGAGCCGACCGGGTGGCGCAGATCGTCACCTTCTCCACGCTGGCGGCGCGGGCGGCTATACGCGATGCCGGCCGGGTTTTCAATGTGGAGTACGGACGCGTGGACAAGCTCGCCAAGATGATCCCGGACGAGCTGAACATGACCATAGACAAAGCCCTTGAGAGCTCGGCCGAACTGAGGGATGTTTACGGAGCCGACGAACAGGCGCGCGAGATTATCGATACGGCCAGGAAGCTGGAGGGCCTCATCCGCCAGGACTCCATTCACGCGGCGGGCGTAGTCATTGCCGACGACGAACTCTGCAACTACGCGCCGCTTCAACGCAAGGGGGCGCAGGCCGAAACGGTCACCCAGTTCGATATGAAGGCAGTGCAGCGTATCGGGCTTCTGAAGATGGACTTCCTGGGGCTCCGCACGCTCACGGTGATCGGCGATACCGTGGAGAACGTCAAGCGCCGCTCGGGCGAGGTGCTGGATATCGAGAAGATACCTCTGGATGATGCCGAAACCTTCGCGCTGTTGCAGCGGGCGGAGAGTATCGGAGTCTTCCAATTGGAGAGTTCGGGCATGCGCAACCTGCTCAGAGACCTGGAGCCGACTACTTTCGAGGACGTAGTGGCCCTCCTTGCACTATATCGGCCGGGACCGCTGGGAAGCGGCATGGTGAGGGACTTCGTGGAGCGCAAACACGGTCGCAACCCCATTACCTACCCGCATGAGAAGCTGGAGCCCATACTGCGGGAGACCTACGGGGTACTGGTATATCAGGAACAGGTCATGCAGTTGGCGGTGCAGATGGCGGGATACAGCATGGCCGAGGCCGATATGCTGCGGGCGGCCATCGCCAAGAGCAAGCTGGAAGTCGTGGCGGAGCAGAGGCAGAAATTCGTGGAGGGGGCGGTAAGGACGGGCTTCGAGAAGCGTTTCGCCGAGGATACCTTCGATCTAGTCAAGAACTTCGGCAAGTACGGGTTCAACAAGTCCCATTCCACCGGCTATGCCTTCGTCTCCTACCAGACCGCTTATCTCAAGGCGCACTATCCGCGCGAGTTTATGGCGGCGCTCTTGACCAGCGTCATCAATACCAAGGACAAGGTGCCGCAGTACGTGAACGAATGCCGCGAGATGGGGATCGAGGTCCTGCCGCCCGACATAAACAAGAGCTACCGCGGTTTTACCGCGACGGATGAAGGCGTCCGCTTTGGACTCTCCGCTGTGCGTAACGTCGGCGACGCGGCCGTGGAATCCATCATAAGGGTGCGGGAGGAGAGCGGGCCCTTTAAGTCCTTTAAGGAATTTTGCGAGCGCATCGAGGTGGGCGTGCTAAACAAGCGCGCTCTGGAGAGCCTTATCAAGAGCGGGGCTTTCGACGCGATGGGATATACGCGCAACCATCTGTTGAAGACTTACGATGCTGTGGTGGATATCTGTACCGCCAAACGGAGGCGCGCTCAGGAGGGCCAGTTCTCTCTCTTCGACGAGGGCCAACTGCCGGACATCGATGCGGATCTCCTCGAGGGCGAGACCTTCCCCGAACTGCCCAAGGACAGGCTGCTCGCCTACGAGAAGGAGATGCTCGGACTCTACGTCACCGATCACCCGCTTATACAGGTGAAAGAGCAACTCCGCAAGCACGTGGAATGCGATACCGTGCACCTGCGAGAGTTGAAGGACGGCAGCATCAGATGGGTGGGCGGCATCCTATCCAAAGTCACCAAGAAGTTGACCAAGAAAGGCGATCCCATGGCCGTGCTCCTCCTGGAGGACCTGGTCGGCTCGGTGGAGATCGTGGTCTTTCCAGGCCTCTATGCGCAATTCGTCGAGATACTGGTGGAGGACGAGATTATATGTGTGAGGGGCCGGCTGGACGTGAAGGAGGAAGAGGTCAAGATGGTGGCTCTGGAGATCGTGCGCCCCGACCTCCAGGATGACAGGGACAGGCTGCTGATCGTGAAGATAAGCGCGGAGAGATGCACCGACGACGACCTCACGCGGCTGAAAGAGATCCTAAAGGAGCACCCCGGGCCCAACCCGGTGGAGCTGCACTTAAGGAACGGTGGGCAGACTACGGTTCTCAAACTGGGTGACGGCTTCCGGGTAAACCCCTCCTCACACCTCCACGGAGAACTAAGGGCTTTCCTGGGGGAGAACGGCGTATGCCGCGGATGAAGGTCTGTGGGCCGGGACGCTCGGTTGCGCCGCTCCAGCAAACATGTTATTTAAGGATGAACTGCTGTAAATGCCGTCGCGGAGAAACGAGGTGGGCCGGTTGAAGCTGCTCCGGAGCGCCGACTATCCGGATATCCAAAGTCTTTTCCATGCGCTGGATTGGAGCTGTCAGCCAGCGGCCCTCGACACATCTGCGGTAATTCCCATCCTCGAGGCCGTACGGAGCGAAGGAGATGAGGCCCTCTACCGCTTTACGCAGCAGTTCGACGGGTGCGACCTGCGAGCGTCCGGCCTTGCTTTGAGCGACGCGGAGATGGGAGAGGGGCTGAAGGCGGCCCGGCCCGGGCTGGCTGAAGCGCTGCGCGCCCTGCATAAGAACCTGACCGCCTTCCATAAGAAGCAGGTCGTGGAGTCATGGTTCATCGAGACGGAGGAGGGCGTTCGCGTCGGCCAGATCGTCAAGCCCGTCGCCCGGGTGGGAGTCTACGTTCCGGGTGGTAAGGCCGCTTATCCCTCCACAGTCTTGATGGCTGTAGTGCCGGCGAAGGTCGCCGGGGTGGAGGAGATAGCGGCCTGCGTTCCTCCGGACCCGACGGGAAAGCTGAACCCCAACACTATACTCGCGTTGCATGAGATGAAGGTGAAAGAGATATACAAGGTGGGAGGGGCACAGGCCATAGCGGCCATGGCCTACGGAACCCAGAGCATTCCGCGCGTGGACAAGATCGTGGGACCCGGCAATCCCTACGTAGTGGCGGCCAAGAAGGAGCTCTACGGTGCCGTCGGCATCGATCTGCTGGCCGGCCCCAGCGAACTGGTGGTGATGGCGGATGACCCGGCGGAGGCCGATGTTGTGGTGGCGGACCTGCTGTCTCAGTTGGAACATGGACAGGGAACTCGGAGCCTGCTGGTAACCGTTTCTCAACCGCTTGCGGATGCCGTAGCGTCGGTGGTTGAGGCTAAGGTAAGAGAGGCACGGGGTGCCGGTGCGCAGGAGCAGAAGGTTGAGATAGTTGTGGTGCAGAATCACGTCGAGGCTGTCGCATTGGTCAACCTGCTGGCCCCCGAACACCTCGAGATGCTCATGGAGGACTTCTCGGCGTTGCTCTCCAAGGTGAGAAACGCGGGAGCGATATTTCTGGGTATGGAGACCAGCGTAGTCCTGGGAGATTACGCGGCAGGGACCAACCACGTGCTGCCGACCGGAACCACATCTCGCTTCTCCTCACCCCTGGGGGTGCGGGATTTCCAGAAGAGCTCCAACGTGGTCTTCTCGAATCATAAGGCGAACAGGAAGATCGCCCCCGTAGTGCAGGAACTGTCCGAGGCTGAAGGGCTCCCGGCTCATAACGAAAGCCTCGAGAAACGTATGGGCTGATCCCGGGTGGCGATGACGGGAGTGAACATGGCTGAATCGCGCAGAGCACGCGTGGAGAGGAGGACCAGCGAGACCTCCATCTACCTGGAGCTCGTTCTGGACGGCCAGGGGGTCTCGGAGATTTCCACGGGGATACCCTTTCTCGACCACATGCTTTCCCTCATGGCCAGGCACGGCATGCTGGATATGCGTCTTGAGGCATCGGGCGATCTAGAGGTGGACCAGCATCACACGGTGGAGGATATCGGCCTGACCCTGGGAAGGGCCATTAAAGAAGCATTGGGTGACAAGGCCGGCATCAACCGGTACGGTTGGTGCCTCCTGCCTATGGACGAATCCCTATGCCTGACCGCCCTGGATATGAGCGGTAGGCCGCATCTGACCTACCGGGCGGAGCTGCCGGGCCATCTGATATCCGATTACGATCCCTC
>JAHEXQ010000137.1 GCA_023252035.1 Actinomycetes bacterium | reverse complement strand
CGTCTTCCGTTGTGACGCGCTGGGGTTCCGGAGAGGATGACTCCGTCCGTTTTCCCTGGGGATCGATGACCGCCTCGACCAGCCGCGGCTGCACGAGAAGACCGCCGCTGCCGATAGCGGCGATCATCCGCGCCAACTGGGTGGTGGTCACGGAGATGCCCTGCCCGATACCGATGGTGGCCAGCGACGGCGCCGTCCAGGTGCTGAGTGCCGGGAGCTTGCCGCTGCCCTCGCCGGGGAATTCCAGGCCGGTGGTCTTGCCGAGGCCGAAGAGCTGCTCATAGTTGTAGAGCTGCTCCTTACCCAGAGCCTGCGCTATCTGGATCGTGCCCACGTTGGATGATTGGGCGATAATCTGGGTGACGGTCATGGAACCGGGCATCTCGTGGAAGTCGGAGAACTTCCGGTCCGCTACCTCCAGTTCGCGCGGTATGCCCAGCACGGTGCCGGGAGTCATAACCCGCTCCTGCAGCGCGGCGGCGGCGGTGACCACCTTCAGCACCGAGCCTGGCTCGAAGGCGTCACAGGCCGCATGGTTGCGATATACTTCCGGATCCGTGTTGGGGAATTCGTTCAGGTCGAAGAGGGGTGAATTGGCCATGGCCAGGATCTCCCCCGTCCGGCAATCCATGAGGACGAGCGTGCCGTTCTTGGCGCTGTACTCCTGCACCGCCGCGTCAAGGACGCTCTCCGCTTTGAACTGGATATCCTCGTCGATGGTGAGCTCCAGGCTGGAGCCGTCCACGGGAGCCTCCTTCATAGTTCCCACGCCAGGGATGGGGTTTCCGGCGGCGTCCTTCTCCACGTCCTGCTCCCCCCTGGTCCCGGCGAGCAGTTCGTTGAAACTGTACTCGAGGCCGGAGAGCCCGGCGTTGTCCATTCCCACGTAGCCGATGAGTTGGGCCGCGAGGCTCTGCGCCGGATAGCAGCGCGTGCTCTCGTCTATGAGCCCGACGCCCGGTATCCCGGCCGCCTTCACCCGCTCCGCGATGTCCGGGTCGATCTTGCGCGCGATATATTCGAACCCGCTCTTGCGGGTCAATTTCTCCTGCAGTATCTCCTTCGGAAGCTTGAGGATGAGCGCAAGTTCCGCCGCGGCCATCTCCGGATCGGTGACCTGGCTGGGGGTTGCATAGACCGTCTTCACATCTTTGCTGAAGGCCAGTTGGCGGCCTTCGCGATCGGTGATGTATCCTCGCTGGGGCTCCAGCTTCACCTCTTCCAGCCTCTGCGTCTGGGCGATCTCCTCATAGCGGTCCGCCCGCAACAGCTGTATCTGCACGAGCCGGAATATCACCAGCGCGAAACAGGAGAGAAGGAAGAAGGCCAGAGCTATATATCTGCCCCTGCGGCTCGCTCTATCCGCCATTAAAGTCTCCTCAGCGTCTTCCTGGCAGGCCTGGAAGAACTGGACTTTGCCGGCGCATCAATTGGGTTGCGCTTCCGGTACCTGCCCGATTTGGCCGCGCGTATTCTCTTGAGGTGAGGGTATGCGGGCCAGCCGATACTCCTCCGTGGCGATGCTTCGCACCGCCTGGGGAATGACCATGCCCAGATTGCGGGAGGCTATTTTCTCCACCCTACCGGGGGAGAAAAGCTCAGCAACCTCGACCTGTAACTTGCTCTGCTTTACTTTTTCATCCGCCATTTGCTTATCCAGGGTCTGCATTTTGGCGCCGTTCTGCGCGATTGTAACACGTGAGCACAAGGTGGCGAACAGGAGCAGACCGAGGAAAGCCAGGCAGGCCACGAAGGTCAGGAAGGCGACCACGTAAAGGCTGTGCGCCTGCTTGCTGGCTCGCCGCTGCCGGCGAAGCGCCTCTTCCTGGCGCTCCCTTCTGGCGACGGGTCCCGGCACCGTCCATGCCGGCTGGCTCCTTAGCGCTGCTTGCATCGTCTGCTCCTCAGATCCTCTCAGCGGCCCGCAGCTTGGCGCTGCGTGCTCGCGGGTTTTCAGATATCTCTCGCTTCGACGGCACAACCGGCTTGCGGGTCAGCAGCCTAAGCCTCACGCCCGTTGGCAAGTTGACAAAAGGGTCTGACCCTTTTGTCAACCCCGTTGGGGTTTCGTTCGACATCGCGGCGAAAGCGCGCTTCACGATGCGGTCCTCCAGCGAATGGTAGGAGATAACCACCACGCGGCCTCCCTCTTTGAGGGTGGCCGCGGCGCGCGGCAGCGCCTCCTCGAGGGTGGCCAGCTCGCGGTTCACTTCGATGCGCAAGGCCTGGAAGGTGCGCTTCGCCGGGTGCCCTCCCCGCCGCCGCGCCGAGGCGGGTATGGCCGCCTTCACCGTCTCCACCAACTGCTCAGTGGTGGTGATGGGCTCCCGCTGCCTCCTCCGGACTATGAACGCCGCGATACGGGAAGCCCATCTCTCTTCACCATACCGGCGGATGATATCCGCCAGTTCCGCCTGACTGTAGTGGTTGATTACTTCCGCCGCCGATTTTTCCTGACCGGCGTCCATACGCATATCCAGAGGGCCTGCCCTCATATAGCTAAATCCTCTATCCGCCTCGTCCAGTTGCGGTCCCGATACTCCCAGATCCAGCAGGATCCCATCCACGCCGGCTATTTCCAACCGCTCCAGTATCTCGGGCATCTCCGCATAGTCGCCCTGCTCCAGGCTTACCTCGTCCCGGTATTCCTGCAGGACGGAAACAGCATGTTCGAGCGCTTCCCTATCCTTGTCGATGCCCACTAATCTGCCCCCCGGCGCTGTCCTGCTCACAATCTCCTTTGCATGACCTCCGTAGCCCAGCGTCCCGTCCACGATTACCGCTCCCGGCCTCGGCTTCAGATAGTCCAGCACTTCCTTAGGCATCACCGGACGATGCCGCTCCGGCGCCGGTGCGGCCGCTCCCTGCCCCGGTTTTTCCGCCCTGCCGACCGGGCCGCTGCCGTTAAAACCCACGATCCGTTAGGCTCTCGGCGTTCTGCGCATAAGTCTCGGCGCCCTCATCCACGTACCGCTGCCACCTGGCCTTCTGCCAGATCTCCAGGTGGTTCCGGACGCCCACGATGACTACTTCCCGATCCAGGCCGGCCATGCGGCGCAGATTCGCCGGGATGTTGATACGCCCCTGGCGGTCAGGCACGCCCTCGGATGCCCTGGAAAAAAGGACCCTCGACATGCTCCTCACTTCCTTACTGCTCGTCGGCATGGAACTCAACTCCCCGCCCAGCTTATCGAACTCCTCTTTCCCGAATACCCCTATGCAGTTATCGAGCCAGTAAGCCATGACCAGCCCGCTCTGTAACTCTTCGCGGAAGCGCGAAGGAAGCGTCACCCTTCCTTTCTCATCTATGGAATGCTCGTACTCGCCGTAAAAACTCAACGCCCTACCACTTTCAGGCCTAGATGCACCCTCGGATGCCGGTCCTAACCACTTCTCCCCACATTCTACCACTTTGCACCACTTTGGCAAGTATTCTGAGGGGTTTTTTCCGCTAATTCAGGGAGAAAAGGAGGGGCCTGTAGGTGGTTGAGAGAACGGGCCCTAGCCTGGTTGGGGATATCCGTCTTCATCATGGGGAAAAAGAGGGAGCCCGCACGTGGTTGGGAGAACGGGCCCGCAGGTCGTTGGGGTAGCCGGCTGGCGTGGGATTCGAGCCCGGGGTTGCGGACTTGCGGAAAAGCTCGCCGGATGGTGTTTGACGGCAGCGAGGGTGGGAAGATGCATTCCCATTCGAGAGATTTTCCGGCAAGATGATCAAGGGTATCGCGAAGGAGGTCAGCGCTTGAAGTTCTACATAGACGAAGATCTCTGCACAGGCTGCGGCATCTGCGAAGAGATGTGCCCCGAGGTCTTTCAGGTGGGCGAGGACGAGATCTCCCACATCATCTCCGAGGAAGAGTGCGAAGAGCACGGTATCCGAGAAGTCGCAGCGGAGTGCCCTTCGGAGGCCATCATTTTTATGGAAGAAGAGACCTAGGGGTCGCGACTGCGGGTGTTGGCGCGTTCAACCGGCGAGTGCGCGCAAAGCCTGTTGCAGCTTCAGGTTCTGACTCTCGTCGCCGATGGTTATCCGCACCCATCCAGGGAATCCCAGGACACGGCCGTCTCGCGCGATGATCCCCTGCTTCAGAAGTCTTTCGAAGTAATCCTCTCCGAAGCTGTCCATCCGGAAGAGAATGAAGTTCGCCTGGGTGGCGGCGTATTCCAGCCCCAGCTCATCGAGAACGTTATAGATGAAGTCCCGGCCGCGGGTATTCAGCTCCCGCGAGCGCCGCACATGTTCGGCGTCGTCCAGCGCCGCCAGGGCGGCCTCCTGCGCCAGCAGGTTCACATTGAAGGGCAGTTTCACTTTGTTCAGGGTGGCCGCTACCTGCGGATCGCAGGCCGCGTAACCCACTCGCAAACCCGCCAGCCCGTATATCTTGGAGAAGGTGCGGGTGACCACCAGGTTGGGATTCTGCTCCACGTAGCTGAGCCCATCGAAGTAGTCCTCGTCGGTTACGTATTCCACGTAGGCCTCGTCCAGCAGCAGGAGGACGCTCTCGGGTAGTTCGCTCAGGAGCAGTTCCAGCGAGGCCGCGGTTATGATGCTGCCCGTCGGATTCAGGGGGCTGCAGACGAAGACGACCTTGGTCCTTTCCGTCACCGCCGCCAGCATGCCGCTCATGTCCTGATCGAAGCGGCGCAGCGGCACCCGCCTAATGCGAGCTCCCATAGTGAGCGCCGCCAGCTCGTAGGAGGAGAAGCTAGGCTCGCCCACTACGATCTCGTCACCCGGCGCCAGGAAAGCGTAGGCCACCAGGTCCAGCGCCTCGTCCACGCCGCTGGCGACCAGCAGGCTCTCGCCGGGCACGCCCAGCTTGCCCGACAGGGCCTCCTTGAGGCGACGGGCGCCGCCGTCGGGGTAGCGGTAGATGTTGGGCAGGGCCTTGCTTACCGCGTCCATGGCCAGGGGCGATGGCCCCAGGGGGTTCTCGTTGGAGGCCATCTTGATGCAGTCGCTGAGGCCGTACTCGCGCTCGATGTCCCCCGAGCTCTTCCCCGGATCATAGACGGGAAGGCCGGCCAGCTCGGGCCGCGCTATCCTCTCCGCATCGAACGTCATCTTCCGCCTCCGCAAGTCTCGTACTCCGGCAAAAAGGGGTGACCCTTTTGCTGCATGCTAGGCTTCGTGCGTATGCACGTAGCAGTCCCGCTTATAGTAAGCGACGTTGATCACGCGAGTCCGTCCGATGCGGATTTCCCGCTGCGCCGGCTGGTGTACGTGCCCGTGATAGGCGAACCGCGGCTGCGCCTCCTCTATATACTCCAGCAGGGCACGGCTCCCCGTCTGGGGCCGGTTCGCCACTACGTCGAAAGTGGCCTCGGGCACCAGCGGCGGAACGTGCGAGCAGAGCACGTCCACCTCGCCCAAAGCTCTCAGCCGCCGGCCGAACTCCTCATCCGGCACCTCTCCCGGCATGTCCCAGGGAGAGGTAATGGCTCCGGGCACCATGCCGAAGCGCTCTCCCTCCAACTCGTAGACCCCCTCAGCCAGAACGGCACTGGGACTCCCATCCAGCGTTTCACGCAAGGCCCAGGGGATATCGGAGTTGCCGTAGAGGACGTAAGCCCGGTAGCCCGTCTCCTCCACCGCTTGGCGGAAATCCGCGTAATCCCGCTGCACCGCCCGCTTCAGCTCGGGGTAAAGCTCGCCTCCCGGACCGAGCAGGCTGTCCTTCAGATCCTTCAAGCCTCCGGGCCTGCGCGCGGCCTCCTGGATAGCCTCCCTCAGGTACTCCTTGCCCAGGGCTTCCGTGAGTATGCCGGAGAAGTCCACCCAATCGATGAGCCCCAGCACATCCCCCAGGATGATGAGTGTATCCCCCGCTTGCGCCAGGGTGGCGAGACCGTTCAGGGCCGAATGCACGTCTGCGATGAGTCTTATGGACATAGGGTCTTCCCGCTGCCAGAACTAAACACGCGCCGCTACACGATCTTGTTGATGGGCAGCTCCAGGATATCCTCGGCCCCCCGCTTGGCCAGCTCGGGTATCAGGAGGTTGATGCCGGACTTTTCCACCACGCTCTCCACCGCCACGAAATCCTGGTTGTGCAGCTTCGAAACCGTGGGCGCCTTCAGCGCCGGAAGGATATCGATGACGCCGGCTAGCTTGCTGCTCTCAACGTTGAATTTCAGCAGAACCTTGCCCTGCGCGTTGAAGGCGCCGAGGATGAGCATCTTCAGCTCCTCCATGTCGTGCCGCATCTCCGGGTCTTCATAGCTCTGCCGGTTGGCGATGAGCCGGGTGTTCGACTCCAGAAGTGTGTCTATTATCTGCAAGCCGTGCTGCCGGATGGTGGTGCCGGTCTCGGTCAGTTCCACGATGGCGTCGGCCATCTCGGGGATCTTGGCCTCGGTGGCGCCGTAGGACAGATAGACCCGGGCATCCTTTCCCAGCTTGGTAAAGTATTCCCCGACTATATTGGGGTATTCCGTAGAGACGCGCACCCCTTCGGGCAGATCCTCGGGCTTATTCCAGCCGGATTCCCGCGAGACCGCCAGGACGATGCGCACCGTAGTGCCCACATCCGTCTTGGTATAGGCCAGGTCTGCCAGGTTCACCACGTTCGCCCCGGTCTCCGCAATCCAATCGGAGCCGGTTATCCCTGCGTCGAAGAAACCCTCCTCCACGAATTTGGGTATCTCCTGCGGGCGTAGCACGCGCACCTGCTCTATGCGCGGATCGTTTATCCAGGCATGGTAATCCCGCTCGCCGCCGCGCCTGACGGGAAGATCGGCGGCTTTCAGTATCTC
>JAHEXQ010000136.1 GCA_023252035.1 Actinomycetes bacterium | reverse complement strand
CCCGCCAGGCATCGGGACTTTCCAGGCCATAGACACGCTCCTGCGCCTCGTGCACCCGCTGCATGGCGGCCTCTAGTTTCAAGGGCTTGCAACCCCAACTTTGCAGCGTGTGGGAAATCCCAGCTGATGCCAGCAAGGCCTTACTTGGTATGCAACCAGTCCAGGTACAATCGCCGCCGATTCGGCTCTTTTCCACGAGCGCCGCACGCACAGCGAGCCGGCTGGCCAGATCGGCTGAAGCCACCCCCGCTGAGCCAGCGCCTATGATAACCAGATCATATCGGTAAACCATCGACCTCTTCCTGACTTCACAAGCACGATCATGGGTCCCGCAGTGTACCGAAATCCACAGGGCTGTAATCGTCGCGGCGCCAGCGGTACCCGGGGTCCAAAATAGTTCCCGGCTTTTCGATATCCTTTAAAGCTTTCAAACAATCGCGCAGCACCGTCCGTTGCTGGTTTAAGTTAAACGGCTCCCCCAGGGGATGGCCAAAAGGGAAACGCAGATAAACGGCTCTAGGCGGCTTGACGCGTTCCGTTACCTCCCGGGAGAGTGATATTACGACCGTAGGAATGCCTTGGGCCTCGATAGTCCTGGCGATCAGTCCTACAGACTGGTTGCATGTGAGTCAGCCCGGAGTCAGGATCACAAGATCCACGTCCTCTGCGCTAAGTTTGGCCGCCGCTTCCGGCGCGTAGGTCTCTTCCAGGTATTTAGTATCAAGGACAAAACCCATGAAGCTGAAAAAAGTCGGTGCGAGTGATCCGAGCACCCCTTCATCCACTAGCTCGCGCAAGCGCTCGATAGGAAAGACAACATTCAAGTCCCGCTCGGCATCAGCTTGGTCATAGTGGCCGTGTGTGATGACCATATCGGACACTGATGCGGATGAAGGGATTTCCCGGTAGGTAGGGTCTCCTCTCCGGCTAGCCAGATCGAAGGGAGTCTGTGACCGTAGGTGCACACCCGTTGTGCTTACAAGAGCAGCTCGCGCCAGGGTTAGATCTTTATCGAACGGCGAGAAAGGAATTGTCTTTTCCCGTATCTTTAGAAGCGGCATGGTGAGGCGCGATGTGGTTCGCGGGGCGTGCTTCAGGCTGAAGGCGAAAAGCCTGTCTATCGGCTTCCATGGATTCAACGGGATCCCCGTCCAAGTGTCTTTACGCGGAGTACGCCTTTGGCAAGCTCCAGCCTGATGGAATCGCCAGGCTCCAGGTCGAAGAGTTCTCCGTCGCTCTGTGCAAGCGTTCGGCTCTTTGAGAATATTTCAACCCAAGGAGTCTCGGCCATCAATGCATGAGGCAGAAGCCCGGCGAGCCCGAACGTAGATGCGTACAGAGCCGTAAGGGCGAGAGGCTTGCCAACGGGTCGATAGCAGGCTATTTTCATCCTTCCGCCGTCAATGCGCAAGCCGGGACAGATCCGTACATACCGTGCGTACTTCGAGGTATGGCCGACGAGGGCCATGGTGAAAGGACCTTCCCAGACTCCGCCTGCATATTCGATTCTCAGGCATATTCGGGCCATCCCCTTGAAGATCAAGAGCAACGCCTCGACGGCATACCGCATCAGATAGAGGCGCCCGAAGTCCTCGGCTTTCCGTTGGATGAGCGCGTCGTATCCTACGCTTACCACATTGCCTGCATATCTATCGTTGAAACGGATCAGGTCTACATTGGAAACGTCCCCCTCCCGCAAAGCGCGCCACGCCTTATTTCTGCCTCGCCCCAGGCCTATATGCACCGCGATATCGTTAGCGCGCCCGGCGGGTAAGATGGCAAGGACCGGCCTCTCTTTGCGCTGCATGATGCCGTTTATCACCTCATAGACCGTTCCATCGCCACCTACTGCGACAATAGTATCCGGGAATCCGGCGTGCTGAGCTGCCACGCGTTCCGCATCTCCCGGCGCGGTTGTGAAGAAGGCGTCAAATTCAAGACCAGCGCGTTGAAGTGACGAGAGAAGCCATCTCCCGCGTTTTTCTCCCCGTCCCATGTTCGCGCAGGGATTGATTATCACTAACAGTTTACGCATAAAGCTTTTCCCGGCCTTCCGGATACCCCGTCTTAAATGTTTTTTCTACGACAACGCTATTGCACGTAAGAGCAGGTACCTCTTTATACCCGGGACACAACGATGGATGTCAGCCGATTCCCGTTGCCTGCCCGGCCAGATTTTCCGTTCCGCGGATCAGTAGTTCGGCACTGGCCAGGTTCGTGGCCAAGGGAACATTGTGCACATCGCAGACGCGGAGCAGGGCGGAGATATCCGGATCATGGGGCTGAGCGGTGCGCGGATCACGGAGAAAGATGACCAGGTCGACCTCTCCGGTAGCTGCAAGGGTCCCGATCTGTAGGTCTCCGCCCTCCGGACCCGGCAGCACCCTTTTGATTGCTAGACCCGTCTGGTCGGAAACGAGCTGTCCAGTGGCCCCAGTGGCCACAAGTTCACAACCGGCAAGGAAGCCCTTATTACTCATAGCGAATTTAACGATCTCAGCCTTCTTGGCGTCATGCGCGATCAGAGCGATGGAAATAGCTGCCGGTTGGGCTTTGCCCGTTGGCTCTTCCTGCATTACTTGGAGCACCCCCTTCCTCGTTTCGATACTCTGCGGTTCACCTCAGCGCCAGCGATCTTCACTCGGGCACAGGGAAGCGGCCGGAGAGTTCCATGGCCAGCAGGGCGGCCCCCCGAGCCCCCACTTCTTCCCCCTGAAGCTCGGAGGTGACAATGCGCGTACTCTCACGGCTCGGCTTGACAGCTATCTCTTTGACTGCAACTTGCATGCGCTCCTCCAGTAGGTCCAGAACGTTGGTAACGCCGCCCGAAAGCACGACCCGTTCGGGGTTAAATATGTTGATAAGGTTCGCGATGCCCACGCCCAAAGAGTACCCGGCCTGGAGAAATATATCTAGAGCCAAAGGATCACCCTCGCGAGCAGCTTCACTCAAGAGCTGCACATCCAGGTGGCCTTTCCGGTCCCGCAGTCGCGCCAGCGGTGAGTCCGGATTAGCCGTTGCAGCCTCCAAAGCCATACGCTCTATCGCCGTCCCGGAGGCCATGGCCTCAAAGCAGCCGCGGGCTCCGCAGAAGCACAGGGGCCCTCCCGCACTTATGACGATGTGTCCGATCTCTGCGGCTGTTCCGATGCATCCCCGGTATAATTGGCGGTCGATGATGACACCTCCGCCGATTCCTGTTCCCAGGGTAATATGTACCATATGCTCCACAGATCGACCGGCTCCCCAGCGGGATTCGGCAAGTGCTGCAACGTTAGCATCGTTGTCCACGAACGCGGGCATAGATAGACGCTCTTCCAAAACATCTTTCAGTCGCAGGTCTTCAATGGGCAAGTTGGGGGAGTAGATGACAAGGCCCTGCGAGAAGTCGATAAATCCGGCAAAACCAACACCTATCGCGGC
Source organism: Actinomycetes bacterium (assembly GCA_023252035.1). Lineage (GTDB taxonomy): Bacteria > Actinomycetota > Geothermincolia > Geothermincolales > JAHEXQ01 > JAHEXQ01. Next base: position 3,371 of record JAHEXQ010000136.1, on the reverse strand, counting down.
AACCTCAAGTCCAAGGACTTCGGCCCGTTCCGATAGACGCTCGCAAACGTCAAGGATACCTCCTACCACAGATTCCCGGGAGGAGCGCTTCGTAGGTATCCGCTCTCGCTCTCGCAGTACATCCTCGGGGGACAGAAGTACGCCCGATGTCTTGGTCCCGCCAACATCCAGGCCGATGGTTGCTATCTTAGGCTCCATATTCGAGTTGCCTTCCTCCCGACTCCGGGCGTTTCTTCGACCACACTCAGAACATTGTCCTTCATATACCCTTCCGCCGGCGTTTTATTGGAAGCCCTCGGTCTGTCTTCAGCATCTTCCGGAGAGAGGTGGAGATTAGCGCTTGGCGTTGCCCGGAATACGAAGAGGCCCTCAAAAATAATCGGGAAATTTCGCACGGAATCCCAAGATAGTGTTTATCAAGCCTAAATGTGACAGGGCTTGTGGATAGTTGCCGAGCAACCGTCCGGTTTTAATATCGGCCTCCTCTGCTAGCAAGCCTAGGGGGCTGGCGGTCCGCCAGAGAGAGTCGATGATCTCGGCAGCGCCATCCGCGTCATCCAGCAGAACGAGGCAGTCAGCCAACCAGCAGGTGCAGAGCAGGAACGCTCCCTCGTTACCCTCTAAGCCATCGGGCAGCGAGTAACGTTTTACGAGGTTTCCTACCCGGAGCTCCTCCTCTATCGCTCGCACCATGGAGAGAACGCGCGGGTCATCGGGCTGCAGATATCCCATGAGGGGAAAGTTCAGGAGGCTCGCATCAAGCTGCCAGGATCCGTAGTGAACGGTGAAAGAGTTCTTTTTCTTGTTCCACCCCTTGCTCTCGATCTCGGTCTCCAGGACCGTCTTGGCCTTTCGCAACTTCGAGATTTCTTTAGCGGGTAGATTCAACGTATCTTTAAGGTGGAGTCCCCGGTCCAGCGCAACCCAGCACATTAGCTTGGAGTACAGGTAGTGCTGCATTCCGTCGCGCATTTCCCAGATGCCCTGGTCGGGGCGAGCCCAATTGTTCGCGATGAACCCCACAAGTTCTTTGAGTAGATGGATGGTGTCTTGCTCCAGAGTACCGCCCCGGCTGACATGATGATAGGCGGCATCAAGAACCTCTCCATATACATCGAGCTGAAACTGGATCGCAGCCGCGTTGCCTATTCTTACAGGGCGAGAGCGTTTGTAGCCTTCCAAATGAGATAGCGTAGACTCACGCATATCCCGCAGTCCCTCAATGCCGAAGAGCACCTGTAAGTTCAGACCGCATTCGGCGCAGAGCCTACGTATCCAGCCCATATAATCCTTGTATTCCTCTTTGTAGCCTAAAGACGCAAACGTATGCAAAGTCATTGCTGCATCTCGGAGCCAACTGAAGCGGTAGTCCCAGTTGCGCTCACCCCCTATCTCTTCGGGAAGGGAGGTAGTGGGTGCGGCGACTATAGAGCCCGTAGGTGAGTAAACGAGCATCTTCAGGACTAGCGCGCTTCTCCGTATTACTTCCTCCCAGGGACCGCTGTAGACGCAGCGGTCTGCCCATTTCCCCCAATACTCTTGGGCAGACTTAAGCTCCGCCGTGCAATGCTCGGCGAGGTCGCCTCCGAACTCTGTCGAGAACTCCCGAAACACAAAATGTTGTTGATCGCCTTTCTCCAGCCCTATCGCTCCATTGATCTCGTTGCCGGTAACATCCAGGCTGACGTCTGTGAGCAATTCGAAATCTCCTGCGTCGGACCTGAAAACATAGTGGCCAGGTTTAACCTCTACGCGGGTGGTTTGACGGCCGTAGTCGGGTTTAGGCGAACAATGGATGTTCAATGTAATGCGGCCCTGCAAACATTTGACAATGCGATGCAATTCCTGGCCCTTGCCGGGTGCATTTCGAACCGGCATGAAATCCGTGACCTCCACGATACCGCGGGGTGTACGAAATGTCGTCAAGAGAATATTTGTGTAGCCGGAGTAGCTTTGCTGGCCCACTTCAGCTCTCTCTGCCCAGAGTCGGAAGTGCCCGCCCTTGCGGCGATCCAGAATAGCCGCGAAGACGGAAGCGGAATCGAAACGTGGTAGGCATAGCCAGTCGACAGAACCGTCGATGCCAATGAGAGCGACCGAAAGAGTATCCCCGACGATGCCGTATTCGCCTATGTTCAAATAGCTTCTTTTGCTCAAGAGGATCTCCTTAATCCCTCGCGGGCGCGTCTAGTGACTGGCTGGTTATCTTAATTCCTAGCAGCGCCAGATTTTGACTCAAATGTAAGGGTCGTCATGAGTTAATGGCGCCACTCCAGTTTACTGCGCTCGGTCAATTTAGGTCATCTCTCCCATGTGTATTGTCGCGCGAAGAAAATGCTCTGCTTCTCGGGCCAAAGCGGTTCTAACGTCCTCCACAAGGGCGTGCCACTCATTATCGCAGCGCAAGCGTCCCCCAAATACCGCGCTTATCGTTTCGAATCCCCCATCATGCGGCTTTCACTTGGGCCAAGCTAGCCTATAATTCGCGCTTCTGCCCCCGCCCGGGTTCCTTATGAGAATACCCTTATGGACCAGATCGGCGATGTCTCGCTTCGCGGTCTCCTTACTTGTCATTGTCATGCCGACATACTTCCTATTGGTGAGACCACCCTCAAACCCTTCAGATCCAGCCTCGAAGAGCCGGTCTATGAACTTTCTTTGTCTCTCATTGAGATCGAGGCGCGACAGTTCTTGCCACATGCTCGCTTTGAGCAATGCCTTTCGGGCCATCTCCTCGGATCTGCGAATCGATCGCTCTATGCAGTTTAGGAACCATATGATCCACAGCGTTATATCCCGGCTTCCCCTCGTCTGTTCCAGTATTTCGTAGTAATCGATCCTCTCAGCCTCGATCCGCGCGGATATGCTGTACAAGCGACGGGCAGTGTCCTCATCCTGAGACAGAACCATGGCCACCAGAGTCCGCGCAATCCGACCATTGCCGTCTTCAAATGGATGGATGGTAACGAACCAGAGATGCGCGACCGCCGCCCGAACCAGTCCATCCACGGCTCCCAGCGAAGAATTGAACCAATCGAGGAAATCCTCGATCATGGTCTCGACATATTCAGCCGGGGGCGCCTCGTAGTGGACCTTTTCCTTACCGAGGACGCTGGAGACCACTTGCATCGGCTCGGGGCTCTCTCGCCATTCTCCAGGGACGATCTTGCGGAGCTCCGAATATCCGCTGGGAAAAAGAGCCGCACGCCAAGCCTTGAGCCGCTCCGCTATGAGCTGCTCCTGGGTTCCGTGTCGCATCAAACAACATCTCAACCAAGCCATCAACGTGCCGGGGCGGCGCGGGCAGGCCACCGGTAGGCAATCCAAGACGACGAGCTACAGACGATCGCACGATGTTCGGATCGAGATTC
>JAHEXQ010000135.1 GCA_023252035.1 Actinomycetes bacterium | reverse complement strand
TGTTCAGGACGGCTACACCCTGAAGTTCGGCTACCTTGTTCAGGTTGAAGTCGTTGGTGACGATCGTGCCGTCGATGGTCTTGGCCAGCTTGACCAGCTTGGAATCAACTTCCACGAATTCGGGGAAATCCTGATCCTCGATGAGCACTTCGACCCGCTCCTGGCGCTGCAGGTTGCTGAGCACATCCAGTCCCCGGCGGCCGCGCGCCCGCTTGAGCGGGTCATCGGAATCGGCTATCGCTTGCAGCTCGTTCAGCACGAAACGCGGCACCAATAGTTCTCCCTGCAGAAATCCGCTGCTGGTAACGTCGGAGATGCGGCCGTCTATGATGGTGCTGGTATCCAGGACCTTGGTCCTCTGGCGCAAACCCTCGTGGGGATTCAACGCGGCGGAGTAGCGCCCTGCGCGCAGCAAGTCCAAGAAGTCGTCCTTCTTCGAAACCGCGATGATATAGCCGAGTATGCCGCATATGGCGAAGAGCACCAGAGCTACGATCCAGCCCGGATAGGATCTGAACATGACGATGGACGGGAGGAAAGCCACGAGGAAACCTACGAGGATACCGATGATCCCGAAGATCACATCGCTGGCCGAAACGTGCTGCAGCGCATGCTCGAAGCGGTTCAGCAGTTTCGCGACGTACCTCCCCGCGACGCCGCCTATGACGAACCCAAGGAGACCGCAGACCACGATGGCCACGACATAGCCGGCCTGTTGATAGAAGAAACTATGGGTGTTGAGGAAATCCGTACGCACCAGGTTACCGAGCTCCCTGCCACCCACCAATCCCAAGACTATGAAAACCAAGCGGACTACCAGGACAACCATGCGGCTCCTTCTGACAGACGCTTTTCGCTCACTCCGGGCTCCCAGCCTCGCCTTGGGCCGCCCTCCGTTTCCCGTGCCGGGTATGCTTGCATTTTAGAATAAAAAAAGCGGCAAGGTAAGCCCGGGAAAGGGCTTACCGACCGCAGGTCGTTTCCCAGCTTTTTCCTTGCAGACGTTTCCGGCTAAGTACGGTTTAGATGCCGACGCAGAATATCTCTTCCATCATCTGGCGGACCTCATCGCCCGCACAGTCCTTGGCAAAGACTATCTCCGAAACCAGGATATCCCTGGCCAGGTTGAGCATGCGCTTCTCGCCCGTGGAGAGCCCCTTCTCCCGGTCACGGATGGCCAGATTCCGGACAACCTCGGCTACCTCATAGATGTCGCCGCTCTTCAGCTTGTCGCGGTTCTTCTTGTAGCGGTGATTCCAGTTGGTAGGCATGGCTGACTGCTCCTGCTTGAGGACATCGAAGACCTGGTCCACTTCGGAAGCGCTTATCACGCCGCGCAGACCGACTTCGTGAGTGTTGTCGGTGGGCACGAGAACTTTCAGATCGCCCTGCGAAAGCTTCAATACGAAGTACCGCCGGGCTGCCCCCTCGATAACTCTTTCATCCACAGCCTCGATAATTCCGGCTCCATGATTGGGATAGACAACGCGATCTCCAACAGCAAACAATCTAACCACCTCGCGCTCGATCGACAACAACACCAACGGTCTTTTCTTATTCTGCGGGGTTCTCACAGAAAATCAGAGGTCAAACCTACAAGGCAAAACCTACAAGTTAGCACAAATCTTCTCATTATTAAAGCACGAAGACCGTTTTTTTTCAACTTCGCTGGGGTCGAGCCAGGGTCGAGAAGTGCAGGCAGCCAGAAATCGGACGAGGCGCGGGTCCAAAAGGTCGGATTTCTCGAATTTTAGAGTTAGGTGAGGCTGAAAGCGCCGAGGGTGTTGATGCGGTCGTTCTCTCGATTCATGACCTTTTCGAGATCCAGGTCCAGGAGGCAGCAGATAGCGGCGATGTAGAAGAGGGCCTTGCCCAGTTCCGTCTCGATGACGTCGGAACAGTCGGGACAGAGTTCCCCCTCCAGGTGGCTCTTCACGTACCCGGCCACTTCGGAGTAACTGACGTCTTCGGGAATCTCCTGTTTGCTCGCGTCGATGTTTAAGCATCCGCAACTAGTCACCGTCTTGGCGATAGCTCTGTTCACCCGTGTTGACGCATCCTGGAGCTTCGTCATTACATCAAGGATGCTCCTGTTTCTCACTAGGTATTCCGAAACCGTCTTCTGAAACGCATTGCAGTCTGCTTGTCGCATCTTCCTGACCTCCGCATCTTAGCCTTGATTGATTATAGGTTTGCGCCGCGCGAAAAGTCAAAGGCGCATCACAACCGGGTTTTTGGCCCTCGGCCTCCAGCAGGGCTTTCACCAAAGCTAACTCGTATCATTCGCATCTCCTCCCGGGGAGCCAATAAAAAATGACTTGTGAGGGCCATCTCTTATGACACCCCCCATAGATAGGATTCGAACTGGTTGGGATCAAGCCCACAAATTTCTGTAGTTTCTCCCTCCAAGATCAAGCTCGCGTCTCACGGTCCCGGCGCAGCTTCTCGCTGAGGCCTTCGCAGAACCGGGGCACGGACTGCATTCGACTTCCAGCTAGGGTGTGCAGCAATACAAGCAGGCAGGCCGATGCGGTGTAGAGCAGAAGCCGGAAGGAGTGAAGAAAGGCAACCAACACCATGAGCGCCAGCAGTAGCCGCAGACTCGCTGAAGATAAACGTCTCCTACGCTGCACGTCTAAGTAACCCCCGACAAACCCCCCTTGCAGAAGATGCGTAAGAGCACTCGTTAGCCTGGGACGCTCTCAGATTCCCTCCCGCCATATATAATCGTAGCCATGAGTTTGCTCGCCGACGTGACACTGATACTCTTCATACTCGCTGGTGCGCTGTGGGGATTCCGGCAAGGTTTCCTGCGGGGAACCGCGGGAGTAGTCGGCTTGCTCCTGCTGCCGCGTTTGACGCTGATCATCCTGCGCGCGCTCCCGCTTCCCAAGGAGTTCTTCGACTCGGCCGGCGCGCCCGTCGGGGTAATCGGCTTGCTCATCTTCTTCATGGTCTTTCTGGTGCTGCTGGCCGCGGTGCAGATCGCCGCCCGCTCTGTGGATCAACCCCTGCAGCGCCTGCTCCCCAGCCCCGTCAGGCTCGGCGTCTATAAGCCCCTGGGTGCGGTAACGGGCTCTTTCGTCTTCTTCCTGGCTTTCGGACTCCTTTTCTCATCCTTCTCAGGGCTGGCCTCGGCGGACGCTCCCGTTCTGGACAGCATGGCGGCTCATTCCTCCGAGCGCAGCATGCAGATGATGGGCCTGCCGGACTTCCAGCAGATTTCCTGGAAGAATATCCTGCCGAATCAGACAGTCAATGCTCCGGACGGCACCGGCACACTTGAATTCCCCGCCCTTACGGGCCAGGTCACGCTGGAACCGGGCCTCGAGCGGGAGATGGTGGACCTGGTCAACCAGGAGCGCACCTCGCGCGGCCTGAAAGCCCTGCGGGTGGACTCCACCCTCACGGATATGGCCCGGGCGCACAGCCTGGATATGATCCAACGAAGATACTTCTCACACTACACGCCCGAAGGGGGCAGCGTGGCCGACCGGGCGGACGCCGCCGGCCTGGCCTACCGCATCGTCGGTGAAAACCTGGCGCTCGCTCCAGACCTGGCCTCGGCGCATGACGGACTCATGCAGAGCCCGGGCCACCGCGAGAACATCCTGAGGCCCGATTATTCCCGCTTCGGCATAGGGATCTACCGGGAAGAGGGCTTGGGCCTGGTCATCACCCAGAACTTCGCGGATTGACGGCTTCTTACCTGCAGCGAACATAAAGGTTCCCGAACATGTTCGCTTTTCGCGCTGCTCACATGTAGCGGTCTATGATGAGGGCTTCCGAGATACGGTGCAATCCCTCGTGAATGGCCTGGGCCCGGGCAGGTCCCACACCATCCACTTCGTCCAGCATCTCCAGCGACGCGTGCACGAGATTCTGCAGGCTTTTGAACTTTTTCACCAGGTTGTCGGCGACGCTGTTGGGCAGCCGGGGAATCCGTTTGAGCATGCGATATCCCCGGGGGGCCAGCGGCTTATCCAGCCCGAACTGGGCGACCGGGTAGCCTAATGCCTGCGCGACGCTCACGGGCTGCAGCAGTTCATCCTCGTCCAGCGCGGCCAGCGCCTGTTCGACCTTTTCCACGCTGACATCGCGCGGCATGTAGTCCCGAATGACGTTCTGCTTCTGTTCCAAGACACCGCCCATGAGCTCGTCCATCTGCAGGTCGATGAGCCTTGCGTCCACGCCCAGTTGGCTGACGTAAAGGTCGATCTCGCCCGCTATGCGTTCCACCATCTCGGAACGCTGCAGCAACTGGACGACATCCAGGAGGGAAACAAGGTCTTCCAGTTCCAGGGCGCTCAGGGTGGAGGATACCTGGTCCAGCCGGTTCTTGTACTTCTCCAGAGCCTGCAGCGCCTGTTGGGCTCTTACGACGATGACGCGGGGTTCCTCCAGGATGTGCTTGCGAGTCCCTTTGTAGAGAGTGATGCGGTCGAGCCTTTCCGAGACGGCTATGACCAGCGCTCCCGTCTGGCGGGCCACCCGCTCGGCGCTGCGATGTCGGGTGCCGCTCTCCCGGGTAGGGATGGAGGGGTCCGGCACCAGGTGTACATTCGCGAACCGGATAGTGCTGAGGTCATTGCTGATGATCACGGCTCCGTCCATCTTGCACAGCTCGGCCAGGCGTGGTGCCGAGAAATCGGCATCCAGCATGAATCCTCCGTTGGCGATGGAGAGCACCTCTTCGCTGTCGCCCACCACGATAAGCGCGCCGGTCCGGCCTGCCCGGATGCGCAGTAGCGCTTCCCGGAAATCCGTTCCGGGAGCCACCATCTTGAAGGCGCTGACCATAGCTCCGTCGATACCGTGTTTCCCTGTCATGCTCTTATCTTTCTGAAACTCACCCTTTCTGTCAAATTGAGGGTCGCTAGAGTATTCAATCCGCAGTGATTGCTTTCCTGTGACTTTTCGGATTAATGGTACCCGGAGCATATCGATTTTATTCCGGGTCAGCCTGGGCGCCGGAAGCAACAGAAGGAATAGACCCCTTGCTTGTATTTAGCGTTTATCGTGTCAAAGTTCCATGTGAAGGGCCTCTTTGAGGAGCGAAACCTGGACTATCTCCAGGCCCGCCACTTTCCGCGCGTCTTTTGAGCGCGGCATTAGCGCCCGCTTGAATCCGAGCTTGGCGGCTTCTTTGAGTCGCGGCTCGGTAGCGGCCACGGGACGTATCTCACCAGTCAGGCTGACCTCCCCGAAATAGGCCGTCGAGTCGGGCAGTGGCCTGTCTTTCTGGGAGGAGGCCAGGGCCATGCAGACGCCAAGATCCAGAGCGGGTTCCAGAACTTTGAGGCCTCCCACTACGGAGACGAAGATGTCCAGGTCCGCGAGTTTCAGACCTGCCCGGCGGTCGAGCACCGCCACGTTTATCGCCAATCGGTTGAAATCGAGGCCGGCGGCCACCCGCTTGGGCACAGGCAGGAAACTCGGCGTGACCAGGGCCTGCACCTCCACCAGCAGAGGACGCCTGCCCTCCATGGTCACGGAGATGGCCGTACCGGAGACCTGTGCCTGGCGGTCCTGCATGAACAGAGCGGAGGGGTTCTCCACCTCGGCGAGGCCGGAATCGCGCATCTCGAATATTCCCACCTCACTCACGGAGCCGAAGCGGTTCTTCACCGCCCGGAGCACCCGGAAAGCATCGAAGCGCTCCCCTTCGAAATAGAGGACCGTATCCACCAGGTGTTCGATGATACGAGGTCCGGCGATGGAGCCGTCCTTGGTGACGTGGCCCACCAGGCAGGTGGCCATACCACGCTCCTTGGCCAGGCGCTGCAGCCGCAGCGCACACTCCTTCACCTGCGCTACGCTGCCGGGCGAGGACTCCACATCTGGGGCGTAGAGGGTCTGGATGGAGTCTATCACGAGAAGATCGGGCGCTAGCTTCTCCGCCTCAGCCATCACCCGCTCCAGACTGGTCTCGCAGAGCAGGAAGATCTTATCCGCCCGGCAGCCGACCCGGCGGGCACGCATCTCGACCTGGGCCGGCGATTCCTCGCCGCTCACCAGAAGTACGGTACGTCCGGCGATGCCCATGCGATCGGAGGCCTGAAGGAGCAGGGTGGACTTACCCGCGCCGGGCTCCCCGCCCACCAGTATGACCGAGCCGGGTACCAGCCCCCCGCCGAGAACGCGGTCTAATTCCCCAACGCCGCTGGATATGCGGGCTCCTGCGGCGGATTGTCCCTGTAAGGCCAGAGGGGCGGCGGGCACGACTACGGCGCCGGAGGGACCCGCGACCGTGCCGGAGACTTCCGTCTCCCGCATGGTGCCGAATTCGCCACATTCGGCACACCGGCCCACCCAGCGTACGGATATGGCCCCGCATTCCGAACAGAGGAACTGGCTCTTGGCCTTCTTGGACATCTTACGGACTCCTTTCGGGACCATAGTATCATTGCCCAAAGTCAAAGCGAATTCGGATGGTGCCGGAGCAAAGCGGAAAGCCAACATGTTCGGGGTACCTTTCTGTTCGGTTTCCGAAGAAAAACCGCCCTCCATAAGGAGGGCGGTTTTTGTCTGTTGCGGTTAGAGTTAGACGGGGAGGATCTCCGCCTCTTCCTCCGGCCTGATCTCCTCGAAGACGATGCGGCCTTCGGGGTCGGCGTTCACCAGGATGGTGCTGCCCGTCTCGAAGTCCTTGTGCAGGATGCTCTCCGACAGCGGGTCCTCCACCAGCCTCTGGATGGCGCGGCGCAGCGGGCGGGCTCCAAAGGTCGGATCGTAACCCTCGCCCACGAGCACCTCCTTGGCCTCGGGGGAGAGGATGAGGTGCATATCCTGGTTCTCCA
>JAHEXQ010000134.1 GCA_023252035.1 Actinomycetes bacterium | reverse complement strand
CGCAAGGAGCGCGCGATTTTCCCGTCGTCGTCTTCGTGCACGGCGGCGCCTGGACGCAAGGCGACAAGACACTGGGCCAACCGCTGGGCGATACTCTGGCAGCCCGGGGCATCGGCGTAGCCTCCATCAATTACCGTCTGGCCCCCGGCGCGCAGAATCCGGACCAGGCGCGAGATGTGGCGCGGGCTTTCGCCTGGGTGCACACCAACATCTCCGGCCGGGGCGGCAATCCCGATAGCATGTTCCTCAGCGGGCACTCCGCCGGCGGCCAACTCGTAGCGCTGGTCGCCCTCGACCGGCGCTACCTGCAGGAGCAGGGCCTGGACGGCTCGGCGCTAAAAGGCGTGGTGCCACTCTCGGGGGTCTATGACATACAACAGGTGGGCCGGAGTATCGGCTCTTTCAGCGGCACCGTGCTGGCGGACATCTTCGGCAGCGGCGCGGAAGCTCTCGCGGCGGCTTCCGCTATCGACCTGGTGAGGCCGGACGCGCCCCCCTTCCTGGTGCTCTGGGCGCAGATCGACTTTCCCTTCCTGCCCGAGCAGGCGCGGCGGTTTGTCGAGGCGCTCCGGGAGGCCGGGACGCAGGCCACCGGCGAAGAGATGGCCGGCCGTTATCACAGCAGCATCCTCGGCAGGATCGGCTCCGACGGAGATCGCGCCACCGCGGCCATCTTCGACTTCCTCCGCAACCTGGCGATCTTCAAATAACTAACACCTAAAACGCCAGGCGGTCGCAGCGAACATCTGTAGCACCGGGCCGCGTCAGGTGCCGGAGTGTTGCGCCCAAAAATTAACGCGTTCTTAACAGACGGATAATCCCAGCTTAAGAACCCCGTGTCACTATGAGAGTGAGAAGCGGTAAGGATATCGGGAAAAAACGAGGTGAAGAAGATGTCCAAGAAGGTAAAGCTGCTGGTGATCGCGGTAACGCTACTGGCGCTCTCCGGCGCCGGCGTGGGTGTCGCCCTGGCCCGGGGAGCGGGTGATGCGCAGGCCGCCGCAAAGAATCTCCCGCCCGAGCTGCAGCCCCTGGCGGAACAGGTGAACGCCACCCTGGAACAGTTGAGGGACCCGGCGAGCCGGGTCAAAGAGCTCATGCAGCAGGTCAAAGAGAACCGCCGTACCATGCGCGACCTCGTCAACCGGATAGGCAAGGACAATCTGGGCGAGGTGGAGGAGCAGTTGCGCCAACTGGTGCGGGATGCCCGCGAGGACCGGGCCATCCTGCAAGAGGCTAAACAGATCAAGCAGGGTCCGAAAAACTCGTTAGGACGAGTGCGCACAGCAGTGAGGGCCGGCGATATCGAAGGGGCTAAGCTGGTCCTGGAGCAGGACCTGGCCCGGCTCACGCACTCCGGCCAGGTGCTGGAGAAGGCCGCCCAGGCCATGCAGGCCAGGATCGATGCGCAGAACGCGCTCATCGAACAGCTTAGATCCCGCACCGATTCCTAGCCCAAGTTTACCGAGTTATGGTTCCCTTTGACGTAGGGTCGGACCGGGGCGCGGTGCCGGCGTTACCACCGGTCCGTTTCCCCGGACCGCCCTCCGAACCGGACGTGCACGTCTCCGCGCATCCGGCTCTCCACGGGATCATGCCGCGCTCGCCCATGGTGTAGGGATTCGGGCTCCTCGGTAGCGGTAGCGGGTAACCGCGACCGCTCGCGGCCGAAAGAGGCCGGTACCGCCGTCGGAGATCTCCCAGCCCGGGAGAAAACGGCGACGGATGGTTCCCCAGTTCAGCCCGACGTGGCGTTTGCGGATCCAACTGACGACTCGCCAGAAGGCGTAGTGGTCGAGATAGTTGAAGGTCCGCGTGGACACGCCGGTGGATGGGACGAGGAAGAAGGTGGAGACGGCCCTTTCGGCTCAACACATGAAGAAACTCATAGAGGTCGAGGTGTGGGAGGAGGATGGCCTTCCCCGCATCCGCTACCGGGTCGTACAGGAAGCACTTTCGCACCTCTCGGAGACCGCCCTGGGCAAGAAGATACTGTTAACCGATAACCATGACTGGACGACCGAGCAGATAGTCGCTGCTTATCATGCCCAGACCGAGATAGAGGAGGCCTTCAAGAGGGCGGGTAGACCCCACTTCGTATCGTTCTCTCCAGCATTCCACTGGACGGACCAGAAGCTGGAAGTGCACGCATTCTGCTGTGTACTGGCCCTTGCGCTTACCTCGCTACTCTACCGCGAGGCCAACAAGGCCGGCCTCGACATAAGCCTGGAAAAGATGATGGCTGAGCTGTCCGGGATAATGGAGGTCGCCATCCTGTACCCGGCTCCCAGGAAGGGCAAGGCCGTCCCCAAACCTACGATCACCATCTCCTCCATGAATGAGATCCAGAAGAGACTTTTCGAGATATTCAGCCTCGAGCGTTTCAGGTCATAGGTCATACAGCGGCGCCAAGAAAAACCCGCCACTTTGCACTCGATTGCTTGGTTTTGGGCGTGCTAACTCGGTAAACTTGGGCTAGGCCACGAGTCTCACAGGCTGAGCCGGTGCGGATCGGACCGGGGCCACTGCGGCCCCGGTCTTGCCCTCTCAGGGCATGCCCACTCTCGTTGAAGATTCTCAGGCGATTATCGTATAAGTGACACCGGCGCTCGCCATCCCGTGGCATGCCCACTCTCCTTTAAGAATTCTCCGGGGGTGCGATATAATACACGCGAGTGACGCCCGGACTACAATCCCTGACCGGTTCAGGGACGACAGAGGGAAGTGGGATGCAGACTATCGAGCGTGCAGCGAGGCTGATTTACGAAGCGGACAAGGTCGTGGCGCTAACCGGAGCAGGCATTTCCGTGGAGTCGGGAATCCCGGATTTCCGCTCACCGGGAGGCCTGTGGACTCGCTATGACCCCTTCATCTACGCGAGCTTCGAGGCCTTCATCAACAACCCTGCGAACTTCTGGTTCATGGCCAGGGAGCTAGTGCCCATGCTGGAGAACGCGGGGCCCAATCCCGCTCACCTGGCTCTGAAGGAACTCGAGGACCTGGGGAAGTGCGAGGCGGTCATCACGCAGAACATAGACAACCTGCACCAGCGTGCGGGGTCCAGCCTGGTTCTCGAGCTGCACGGCACCTACCATTCCGGGCACTGCCTGGGGTGCGGTGAGGCTTTTGATATCGGCGACCTGAAGACGCTCTCGCTGGAACAGACGAGGGTTCCTTACTGCCCCTTCTGCGACGGCGTCGTCAAGCCTGACGTGGTCTTCTTCGGCGAGCCGCTGGACTCCACCGTCCTGGGATGCGCCGCCGATCTGGCGGGTCAGGCCACCCTGATGCTGGTTATCGGATGCGGCCTCGAGGTTTACCCGGCTGCATCTCTGCCTCACTACACCAAACACAACGAGGGCAAGCTCATCTTTTTCAACGTCACCCCGACGCCCTACGACAGCATGGCTGACCTGATATGCCTGGGCAGAGCCGGGGAGACGCTGCCCGCCGTCCTCGCTGAATTCCAGAAACTGGTGAACAAAGAGTTTGCCTAAGGCTCCTCAGGCAGTTGCAAAAGAGTTGTCCGGCAAAACCACTCGCTTGATAGCGGACTATTTTCGGGGACATTTGGAGAGACGCTTTGTCAAAGGCGGAAGCGATATGTGTGTACGGATGAGTTCGGAGAGATAGACTGAGGATACCTAACGGCGATTCAACTGCTGCATAGGAGGATTTCATGCCAGAACCGCGTTTTCCCTGGGACGAGCTGCTGCGGGGAGGGAACGGAGGCAAGCGCAAACCGCCTGCGGAAGGGCGCAACGTCGCCCCCATCGGTGGTGGCGCGATGCGATGGTGGAAGAACGTGAGTTCGCGCACCAAGTGGATCCTGGCCATTATCATCGCGGTTATCGTCGTTATAATCCTTAGCGCGAGCTGGCTCTCCAAGTTCTTCACGGACTACTTCTGGTTCAAAGAGGTTAATTACACCTCCGTGTTCTGGAAGGAGATCGTCACCAAGATCTGGGTCTTCTTCCTCTTCGGCGTCGTTTTCTTCGTTCTCCTCTATGGAAATATCTGGATTGCCAGGCGGCTTACCCCCGGCTACGAACTCGACGCCGAAAAGGGCTCTCCGATAGAGGAAGCCCTGGCCGGATTCAGGCTCGGGGCGGGCAAGTTCCTGAACTGGGCGTTGCTGCTCGTATCCATCATCATTGCTTTCGTCGTGGCCTGGGGCTCGGCAGGCCAGTGGGACAACGTGCTGAAGTTCTTCAACGCCGCGAAATTCGGGACGACCGATCCCATCTTCCATAACGACATCGGGTTCTACATGTTCCGGTTTCCTTTCTATCGCTACGCGGTGGACTGGCTCTTTACGGCTCTCATCGCCACATTCTTCATCACGGCGGCGGTGCATTTCCTGTACGGGACCATCAACTTCTCCCGCAAGGGCGAGCGCTTCGCCCCGCACGTGAAGGCCCACCTGTCCATCCTGGCGGGCATTATCCTGTTGCTCCTGGCCTGGAGGTTCCGGTTGAGCATGTATGACCTGCTCTGGTCCAAGCGGGGGGCGGGGGGCGCTATCACCGGTGCCAGCTATACTGATGTGCACGCCCAGCTTCCCGCGCTCTGGATACTGCTGGTGACGGCCATAATCTGCGCGGTGCTCTTCTTCATGAATAGCCGCTTCCGGGGCTGGCGGTTGCCGCTGGCCGGCGTGGCCGTGATTGTTGTGGTATTTGTGGCCCTAGCGGTTATCTATCCGGCCATTATCCAGACGTATGTGGTAAAGCCGAAGGAGTTGGCGCGGGAGGGGACCTATATCGAATACAACATCCAGGCCACGCAGGACGCCTACAATATACAGAATTCCGGGGAAAACGCGAATATAACGGTTCAGAGCTACCCGGCCAACACCAACCTGGACGCAGCGGGCATAGCGGCCAACCAGGCGACCATCAACAACGTACGCATCTGGGACCCGAGGGTACTGCTCACCGTACTCCAGCAGCGGCAGGTGCTACGCCAGGAGTACTCCTTCGACGAAGTGGACGTGGAGCGCTATACGCTAGGCAACGGGGTCTATACGCAGATCCTGGCCTCGGCCCGCGAGCTGGTTTACGATCAGCTGCGCTCCGATGCCAAATCCTGGCAAAACGAGCACATCACCTATACGCACGGCTACGGCATCGTCATGGCGCCCTCCAGCGAGGATAGTGCGCAGGGCGACCCCAACCTGGTCATCAAGGACATCCCGCCTGCCTCGGCCCCAGGCCTAGGACTGGCGGACAACCGGCCGGAGATCTACTACGGCGAGCGCACCCAAGCTTACTCGCTCGTGCGCACGACCGCATCGGAGATCGATTATCCGACCGGCAGCACCTCCGCTTACGTAGAGCCCTACTACCAGGGCACGGGTGGAGTTCAGATCAACAACTTCTGGAAGAGGCTGGCTTTCGCCATTCGCTTCAGGGATATCACTCTGCTCTTCAGCGGGTATGTCAACAGCGACACCCGCCTCATGTTCAACAAGAACATCACGGAGCGCGTAAATGCTGTGGCGCCGTGGCTGACGCTGGACAAGGATCCTTACATGGTGCTGGACGCGGCGGGCAAACAGTGGTGGATAGTGGATGCCTATACCACCAGCAACCTTTATCCCTATGCGCAGTTCAGCGGCGACTACAATTACATCCGCAACTCGGTGAAGATCGTTATCGATCCTTACAACGGCTCCCTCACCTTCTATCTGATCGATCAGAGCGACCCCGTCGCCCAGACCTATAAGAAGATTTTCCCGCAACTTTTCACCGACTTAAGCCAGATGCCCGAGGACCTGCAGAAGCATATACGTTATCCCCAAGACCTCTTCGATGTTCAGATGGAGATGTACAAGACGTATCACATCGATGAGCCTAACGCCTTTTATCAGAAGGAAGACCTCTGGGACGCTTCCACCGAGAACTACACTGTCACCGGCAAGCCCGAGTCGGTGCAGCCTTATTACGTCATCCTGAAGATCCCGGGGGGCACCACGGAGGAGATGGCCCTCATCCAGCCCTTCAACCCCCACGGCAAGCCCAACATGGTGGCCTGGGTGGCGGCTCACTGCGACATGCCCAGTTATGGGAAGCTCGTGTCTTTCGTCTTCCCATCCGGACAACTGGCGAACGGCACTCAACAGTTCGAGGCCATGGTTGACCAGACGCCGGATATATCCCAGCAGATAAGTCTCTGGAACCAGCAGGGTTCCCAGGTTATCCGGGGCAACACCCTGGTCATCCCCATCGAGCAGTCGCTGCTCTACGTGGAACCCCTGTACCTGCAAGCCACTAATGAGGCTATACCTCAGTTGCAGCGGGTTATCGTGGGCTTTGGAGACTCGGTGGTCATGCGCAACACATTGGCTGACGCGTTGAATGCGCTCTTCGGCGGCCAGCCTACGCCTTCGCCTACCCCGACGCCGTCGCCTACGCCGTCGCCTACCCCGACGCCGTCGCCCGATCTCCTGCAGCTCATCCAGCAGGCCAATAACCTGTACAATCAGGCACAGCAGGCTCTGCGCAACGGGGACCTGGGTAGCTACCAGAACTTCGTCAACCAGTTGGGCGCCGTGCTGCAGCAGCTGCAGGCGCTGCAGGCCACTACTCCCTAGGGGCGGGCTGCCGGCTATGCAGCCTACGAGGGTGAGAGGATGATAGTAGGCGTCCCGCGGGAGATAATGGGCTGGGAGCTGCGGGTGTCGCTCACACCCGCCGGCGCGGCCGCCCTGGCAGCCCGGGGCCACACCGTCCTGGTGGAGCGGGGAGCGGGCAAGGGCGCCGGGTTCGCGGACCCCCTCTATGCCGCCGCCGGTGCGCAGATGT
>JAHEXQ010000133.1 GCA_023252035.1 Actinomycetes bacterium | reverse complement strand
GGAGGAGATCCTGGGTGATCGTATAGGCGCGGTGAAGGAAGCGGCCCAGCGTTTCGGTTGCCCTGTGGTGCTGAAAGGTGCCCACAGTCTGGTCGCAGACCCGGCGGGGCGGGTGCGCATCAACCTCACGGGCAGCAGCGGCATGGCCACCGCCGGCAGCGGTGACGTGCTTACGGGATGTATAGCGGCACTGCTCGCACAGGGCCTGGCCCCCTTCGATGCGGCGCTGTGCGGGGTTTACCTGCACGGCCTGGCGGGAGAACTGGCAGCCGTTACGGTAGGAGAGATCGGGATGCTGGCGGGGGACATCGCAGCGGCCCTGCCTGTAGCGCGTTCGCGTACGGGCGCCAGGCGTCCCTCTGGAGGCAGCCAGAAGTAGGAAGGAGAAGAGCGTGCAAGTGCGGGAGATTATGTCCACGGACGTGGTCAAAGCCGGTCCGGACACCGAGGTCAGGGAATTGGCACGGCTCATGGTGGAGAAACGCATAGGCTGCATTCCCATCGAGGATGCGGAGGGGAAACTGTTGGGGCTGGTTACCGAGGGCGACCTCGTCCACCAGGATGCCCGTATTCATTTTCCCACCTTCTTCCATTTCCTGGAGAGCTATATCATGCTGCCGGGCTCTTTTAACCGGTTCGAGCAGGATCTGAAGAAGGCGGTGGGCGCGGAGGCTTCGGAGGTCATGAACCTGAAACCCGTTAAGATCCCGCCGGACACTGACATCGAGTATGTGGCCACGCTCATGGTGGATCACGACGTGGAGTATGTGCTGGTGGTGGAGGGCGAGAAACTGGCCGGCATCGTTACCCGGACTGACATCCTCAAAGCGATCGCCGCGGGCCGCGCAGCCTGAGCCGGGCAGCGTCCTTTTGTTGCGAGGTGGAGGAGGGGCGATGGACCGAATGCCTGATCTGCAGGGACACAGGCACACTGCGATTCTAGTCGATCTGGAGAATATACGTCGCAACGTGCGCATGTTCGCTAACAGGCTCGGTGAAGGCGTTCAAATTATGGCGGTGGTTAAGGCCGATGCCTACGGCCACGGGGCGGTGCCCGTGGCGCGGGCGGCATTGGAGGCCGGCGCGACCCGGTTGGGCGTCGCTCTGGTGGAGGAGGCAGAGCAACTGCGGGAGGCCGGTTTCGACTGTCCCCTGCACCTGCTCTTCGAGCCGCCGCCCGGGGCCGCGCGGCGGGTGGTCGAGCTTGGCCTGATACCGACGGTCTATTCCCAGGGCTATGCCGAGGCTCTAGCGGCGGAGGCCAAGCGTCAGGGTACCCGCCTGCAGGTGCACATAAAGCTGGATACGGGCATGCACCGGGTGGGGGTGTCCCCGCGCCGGCTCCTGGACCTGGCTCGATACCTGACCTTCTCCGGGGTGTTAAAGATCGAGGGCCTTTACACTCACCTGGCCATGGCGGCCGAGCCGTCCTCACACTTCACAGTAAGGCAGATGGAGATATTTCACCAGTGCGCCGAGCGGCTCGAGAAGGAGGGTATCCAGGTGCCGCTGCGGCACGCGGCGGCGAGCGGCGCCGCCATATCCTATCCGGACGCGGTGCAGTCCATGGTCAGGTTGGGCATAGCCATGTACGGGTGCTACCCTTCGGAGGAGTACCGGTCGATGATGAGCCTCGCGCCAGCCCTCTCGCTCACCACGGAAGTGGCTGAGGTCATGCTGGTGCGCAAAGGTGAGGGGCTGAGCTACGGGCTGACGCACTACTTCGAGCGGGACTCCAGGGTGGGCCTTCTGCCCATAGGTTATGCGGACGGCCTCTTCCGCGCGCTCAGCAACCGGATGGAGGTTCTAATCCGCGGGCAGCGGTGCCGCCAAGTCGGCACGATCTGCATGGACCTCTGCATGGTGGATCTGGGCGACACCGGGGCCGTTCAGGGCGACGAGGTGGTCATCGTCGGTTCCCAGGGCGACGAGCACGTCGACGTGGAGGAAGTGGCCTCCCGCGCGGGTACCATCAACTACGAGGTGCTCTGCCATCTCACCCGCCGGGTGCCGCGCCGGTATGCGGGCGGACAGCCGGAAGCGAGTTGACGGATGATTCAGCGGCGCGGTTCGGACTTTCGTACCAGCGGTTTCGATGATACGAGGTGAGGGGAAGAATATAGATGATGAATAGCTCCGTGTTTCCCTTCAAACGAGAGAAAGCGGCGGAAAACGTTCCTCGTGCGTTCGTAAAAAGAATCTGAAGGACGGCCGGCCGTGTGGCCGGCCCAAGGCGGGAGGTTAACGGTTATGAAGATCTGCCCCTCTTGCTATGCTGTCTGCATGGATCAACACTGGCTGTTCGACGAAAAAGCGCGGGCGAAGGGCGAAAAGGAGCGCGGTAAGAAAGAGTTATGCCCCGGTTGCGACCGCGTCTCCAAGGGCAGGGTGGACGGGGTCGTCCATTTGAAGGGGAATTTCCTGGCCAACCATAAGGAGGAGGCCAAGCACCTTATAGGCAATGTGGCCGAGCGCAAGCTGCGTAGGAACATCGCCGCGCGTATCTGCCATTTCGAGGAGAAGGACGACGAGATAGTCATAGAAACGACGGATAAAGCCCTGGCTGAGCGCCTGGGCAAGGAGTTCGAAAAAGCCTACTCCGGCACGCTCGATATCCAGTGGCTCCAGGCGGACAGCTTCGCCCGGGTTTACTGGCAGCGCGATTAACCAATGCGGGATAGCCCGGAAGCGATAGACCTGGAGTATATTCGCCACCGGGATGCCTGGTTGGCCGATGTCATCGAGTTCCTGGCGCGGAAGGGAGACCGCATCTACCTGGTGGGCGGCTACGTCCGCGATCTTCTCCTGAACCGCGTCTCCCGGGATGCCGATTTCGCGGTGGAGGCCGATCCGGCGAGCATCGCTCGCGGTGTCGCCGGATTCGTAGGCGGTGAGGTGGTCGTCTTGCATCCCGAGGAACGCATATTCCGGGTGATGGCCCACCTGCCGCCGGAGCGCGACGGGTTTCGTATCCTGGATTTCTCGCCCATCAAGGGTACCGATATAGACCGGGACCTGGCCGGACGGGATTTCACCATCAACGCCATCGGAGTGGGGATCGATGCCCTGGCCCGCGAGCGCATTCCCCTACCCGGGGGGCTGGTGGACAGGAACGGCTATGGCTGGCGGGACATCAAGGCCGGCCTCATCCGGGAGTCGAGTGACCAGGTCTTTCTGGAGGATCCCGTGCGGGTGCTGCGGGCTTTCCGCTTCAAGCGCCTCCTGGGCTTCGATATCGAGGAGAGCACCCTCAACCACCTGAGGAAATACGCCGAGCTCATCCGGGGCTCTCCGGGTGAGCGGATAGCCGCGGAACTACTGGAGATCCTGGAGGAGCCCGGCTCAGCGGGGGTTTTCGAGGACATGGGGCAGGCCGGCGTGTTCGACCCGCTCTTCCCGAGCCTGTACATCCTGAAGGGGGTGGAGCAGAACGCATTCCACCACCTGGATGTGTGGGGCCATGTACTTATGACTCTCGATGAACTGGACTGCTTGCTGGCCCAGCCTGAGTTGATATCCCCATGTATGGCGGGAGTCATGCGCGCCCACATGGATGAGCCCCTCATGGGGCAGCACCGCCGCGGGACTTTCCTGCGGCTGGCCGCGCTCTTTCACGATGTGGGCAAAGCCTGGACCGCGACCCGGGATGAGACCGGAAGGATCCACTTCTTCGACCATCAGCGCCTGTCGGGCGGGGAGATGAAGCGAGTGGCGGAGGGGCTGCGGCTGAGCAACCGTGCTGAGGCTTACCTCCTGAAGACGGTCACCAGGCATATGGACATCGGTTTTATCTTGAGCCAGACGGTCACCCCGCGGGCCTTGAGGAGGCTCCTGCAGCGGCTGGGCGACGAGACCATAGACATCGTCCTGCTCTCCGTGGCCGACCGCGCGGCGACGCTCGGCCCGCTGAGCACGGAGGAGGGGCGCCGCCTGTTTGTGAGCTTCGCGGCTGGGCTGGTGGAAGAGTGGAGGCGCGAGGAGAAGACACCGCGCCTGCTGGGGGGAGCAGAGCTTATGCGGGAGTTCGGGCTTAAGCCCGGTCCACTCATAGGCGACCTGCTGGACGAGATTCGTTTTGCCCAGTTGGAGGGATTTCTGGAGACGCGAGAGGAGGCTCTGCACTTTGCGCGGGATGTGCTGGGCGCGTCCCAGCCGGAATGAAAGGGAAGCGGAGATGAGGGTAGTGCGGGTGCGAAAGGGGGAGAGATGGCCGGTCGGAAAGGCTTCAGTATAGACGGCGTGAGCATCGGGCATGCCTCGGACCCTGAGGGTCTGACCGGATGCACGGTGATGCTGCTGCCCGAGCGTACCATCGGTGGGTACGAAGTGAGGGGCGGCGCTCCGGGCAGCCGGGAGACCGACTTGCTCCACCCCGGCAACCTGGTGGAGACCGTGGATGCCTTCGTGCTCGCCGGGGGCAGTGCTTTTGGGTTGGCCGCCGCCGCCGGCGTTATGCGCTTCCTTTCGGAACAGGGGCGCGGGTACGGGATGGACCCCGCTCTTCCCCGGGTCCCCATCGTGCCTGCGGCGGTCATCTTCGACTTGGGCATCGGAGACGCAACGGCGCGACCTGATGCTGCCATGGGCTACCAGGCCTGCCTGGATGCGGTCCCGGATTTCGCCGCAGGGGGCAGCGTGGGCGCCGGAACTGGCGCCACGGTTTGCCTGGCACTGGGGCGCGGGAGTTGCGTGCGGGGCGGGTTAGGGGTCGCGGTCTTTGAAGGTGGCTGCGGTCTGAAGCTGGCAGCGACCGTGGCGGTGAACGCATTCGGAGACATCATCGACGAGGGTGGACAGGTGATGGCGGGACCCCGCGCGCCCGATGGTAGCTTCCTGGATACGCGCGTCTTCCTCGAGAACGTCCTGCGGGGCGGCGGCCCTGGTGGTCCCGGCGGCGAGCCGCCGGGAGGTTCGTCCGGTGGCATGGGTGAGGCCGGTTCGGCCACCAACACGACCATCGGTATAATCATCACCAACGCCAGGCTGGACAAGAACCAGACCATGCGGCTGGCGCGCGCCGGCCACCAGGGCCTGGCGCGCGCCATCGCTCCTTCGCACACGCGCTTCGACGGCGACCTGTTCTTCAGCGCAGCCACGGGTGCGGTGGAGGCCAACTCCGACCTGCTCGAGGTTGAGGCGGCGGAACTGGTGGCGCGTGCCATACGGACTGCGGTGCGCGAAGCCGCATCCGCAGGCGGCGTCCCTGCCTTGCGCGACCTATAGCGAAATGCCTCAAGAGTTCCTTACGCTGCCGGAGAATGCTCTGGCGGGCAAACAAGGGCCGGCAATGGCCGTCTGCCAGCGATGTCCTCAGGAATAGCGGAGAGGTGGCGTGATGGATTTCTTCGGAGTGGTGGAGAGGCGGCGCAGCGTGCGCAGCTTCGATCCGGATAGGCCGGTCAGCGCGGAGGATGGGAAATGCCTGCTGGAGGTGGCCTGCAGGCGCCCTTAGCCGGAAATGTACAGTCCTGGCGATGGTCCCCATCGGCTACATCCGCGGCGAGCTGTTGAACCTTCCGGTTCACCAGCAGCGTCAGGCACTGTCGGTGAATTCTGGGCATGACTTGTCCAATTGAACCGCTGCGGGTGCGAGTGTAAAATTAAGTACCGAAAAGAGGTGTTGGTAGTGCCGGTTTACGAATATAAGTGCACGGATTGCGAAAAGAAGTTCGAGTTCTTCGCCAGGAATATGTCCCAGGAAGCGTCCTGCTGCCCGGAGTGCGGCAGCTCTAAGCTGCAGAAACTGCTCTCGGCTTTCGGTTTCAAGAGCGGCAGCGCATCGGGAGGAGACTTTCGCAGCTCGTCCGGCGGCTCGGCCTGCTCGAGCTGCTCCTCCAGCACTTGCGCCACCTGCCACCACTAGAAGTTCTGAGCGCCAGTAGTGGTTTCCGGGCCCTTCCGACCGAAAGGCGACCATGGATCTGCAAGAGATGTTTGAGAGTATGAAGGACTGCGACTGCTGCGAGCTATCGAAGAGCAGGACGCGGGTGGTCTTCGGGTGCGGCAACCCCGAGGCGGAGATCTTCTTCGTAGGCGAAGCCCCCGGCTTTCATGAGGACAAGCAGGGCGAGCCCTTCGTGGGGCCGGCCGGGCAACTCCTCGACCAGTTGCTGAACTCGATATCTCTGCGGCGCAAAGACGTCTACATCACCAACACCGTGAAGTGCCGGCCTCCGGGGAACCGGGATCCCCAGCCGGAGGAGATCGCCGCCTGCCGCCAGTACCTGCGGTTCCAGATCGAGCACATCAAGCCGCGGCTCATCTGTGCCTTGGGAAATCACGCCACCAAGACGCTTCTGGCCACGAGCACGGGCATCACCGCGCTGCACGGCAAGAAGTTCACGCGCGACGGCGTTGTCTACGTGCCTCTCTATCATCCTGCCGCGGCACTGCACAAGCCACCCCTCAAGAGCGATCTCATCGCCGACTTCGAGAAACTCAGCGCTTACCTCAGCGAGATAGCCAAAACCGACCCGCCGCAGCGGGAGCGGGCGCCGGAACAACTGGGCCTCTTCTGAAAGGCCCCTTCCATATGGAGATCCGGCTGGAGACGAAGAGCGCCGAGGAGACCCGTCGGCTGGGCGAGCAGCTCGCGGGCGTCCTGGAGCGGGGAGATATAGTGCTGCTGGCGGGCGACTTGGGGGCGGGCAAGACCACCCTCGTGCAGGGAGTTGCGTGCGGCCTGGAGATCCACGAGCAGGTGACCAGTCCCACCTTCGTTATCGTCCGGGAGTATCGTGGCCTCATGTCCCTTTATCACGTGGACGCGTACCGTCTCGGAAATCCCTCTGAGCTGTCCGAGCTGGGCTATGAGCAATTCTGGCATCTTCCCGGGGT
>JAHEXQ010000220.1 GCA_023252035.1 Actinomycetes bacterium | reverse complement strand
GCTCGGGCGGGCGCGCATCTTCTCGCGCTCGCGCACGGTCTGGAAGTGGCCTTGGGAGAGCAACTGGTGGAAGACCGCGCTTGAGGGCTGCCCTGCGCTTCGCCTCTTCCTTGAAGACCACCCCGGCCTCACTGTGTACGGCGAGGTCTACGGCCCTGGGATACAGGACCTGACTTATGGCGTCTCGGGCCCGACCTTCGCGGCCTTCGACATCTGGATCCAGGACCACTGGATGCCTATTGAGTTATCGTTCCCGCTCCTCATGCGCCGGGGTGTTCCTACGGTCCCCGTGCTCTACTGCGGTCCCTATACCCCCAACCTCCTCGCCCTTGCCAACAACCGCTCGGAGCTCGCGCCGCACCTCGCCGAGGGCATCGTCGTGCGCAAGACCGGGCGGGAGAAGGTGCAGCTCAAGGTTGTGTCTGATTTATATCTCGAAAGAACGACATGAGCCCTTTCCTCGAGAAAATGCTCGCGGACCTCGCGGGGGGCGAGAGGCCCGACATTCGCGACCTCACCAAATGGCTCTCCCACCAGGAGATCACCTACGATGAGTGGGGCACCGTCGCCGAGGCCCTCTGCCTGGCCTATGGCCTGAAAGACGAGAGTGAGCTCGCGGAGTACATCAAGAAGCCCGTCTTCCTCCGGAAGTCTACCTACGTGGACGATTTCCTTCCTCTCCTGAAGGAGATCCAGCTGACCGGGTGGATCGCGGATTACATCAACCACACCGCGGAGTTGAAAGCCCCCACGGCTTTCCATTTTGCCAATGCTCTCGCCATCCTGGGCGCGTCCTTGCGTCGCCAAATCTTCTTCGACCAGGGCTACTACCAGGTCTGGCCCGCCATCCAGGTTATGAATATCGGCCCGAGCGGGCGCACGGGGAAGAGCATAGCCTCGGAGTATGCCGTGGGCTTGGCTCTCTCCGAAGTGGGCGCCGCGCCGGCCCCGCTCTTCAACCTCCTCCCCGATGAGGGCAGCGGCGAGGCGCTGAAAACGGAGCTCTCGCAGTTGAGCCGCCAACAGGGGGAGGCTACGGGTCTCCTATACGTCTCAGAGATGGCAACCTTCGTGGGGCAGCAGGAGTATAACGTCAACCTCATCCAGACCCTTACCGATCTGTTCGACTCCCGACCCTCAAAGCGCCGGCGCACCTCCGCGCGAGGGAACGAGCCCATGAAGAATATCGCCGTCAGTGCGATCTTCAATACGAATGAAGAATGGGCCACTGCGGCTGTTCCGGAAAGCGCCTTCGGCGGCGGGTTCTTCGGCCGCCTTCTGACTTTCTACCAGCCGGACACAAATCGCGGAATGGCGCGGCCGCATTTGCCCACTCCCTCTGAACCCCTGGTCTCTGAACTGACACAGCTACGCTTCATCAAAGGCGTCGCGGTGCTTTCCGAAGAAGCGGAGAAGTGGTATGACATCCGATACCGAGAGCTCGAAACCTCCTGGACAGAGGACGAGCGTCTCCTTCCCTTTTGGGAAAGAATGTCTGTCCATCTACTACGAGTGGGGATGCTCTTGTCTATATCCCAAAACTTTGGGCAAAGAGATCAGGTTCGAATTGAGGTTGCTCACCTCGAACAAGCGGACGGCGTGCTACGTTGGATTTTGCGCTACTTGCCAAGAATTTACT
This sequence comes from Actinomycetes bacterium, assembly GCA_023252035.1. GTDB lineage: Bacteria > Actinomycetota > Geothermincolia > Geothermincolales > JAHEXQ01 > JAHEXQ01. The sequence goes on along the minus strand of JAHEXQ010000220.1, from coordinate 430 downwards.
CGTTTTTGGGAGTCACGGCCTTCGGCGCAGACCACGCCCGAATCTACCGAGCCATCCAACGAAAAGGAGGAACCATCTCCGACGGGGAGCTCGGCCGCATGATGTCTCGCCGCATGCCCCGTAGGGCGCTCAACGAGCACCTACACGACATGCAGAAGAATGGCGTAATCCAGAAAGCCTCGCTCTCCCCGTGGGGAGGCGCGTATGGTTGGAAGCTTCTCCGCCGGATGGAAGAATAAAGCTCCGCCGTCTGGGGGACGAGCGGAGCTTGGAGGTTTAGGAGGAGAGGGGAATGAAGGTATTTATGAGGAAGCTGGGGGCTTCGGTGAATGACTGGGCCTTATGAGACGCTGCACCGAGCAGCGAATTACACTGCCCTGCCCCCTTGAGCGGATGTACGTGGACTGCATAAGGCAGCCCTCCCGCCCGA
>JAHEXQ010000219.1 GCA_023252035.1 Actinomycetes bacterium | reverse complement strand
ACCTGCGGGGTCTTCACCCGGATATAACTCGTCACTGAGCGGTAAAACTGTTCCTTGCTGTAAGCCTCCGTGTGGAGCCCCAGGGACTTGGGCATGTAGAAGAACATGTCCTGGGCATAGGTCACTTCGGTGCCCAGGGGTATGCCCTCGGGCACTCGATGAAGGGCTTTGATCTCCACCTGGTAAGAGTCATGGGCGGAAACGTCGATGGGATTCAAGCCGCGCCAGGCGCGCTTTAGGTGCTCCACATTTGCATATCGGGAACTAAACGATTTTTAGTTAGCGACCGGCAATTCGCGGTAGAGCTGCTCAAGAAGGCCCGGGCGGCAAATTCTGCCCAACTCCGAGGGAACCTGGGGGCCGGTCTCGACAGCACCATACTTAGCGAGTTCTTGGAGGTCGAGCCAGGTGGCGCCCTCCTCCCGAGCGATGCCATGGTCTTCCCGATAAGCCGGGTCTTGAAGGGCATGGGTGGTGCTGATGTATCTCACGCCTTCTTCAAAGGCAGTGCCCAGACTCTCCAAGAGGCGGGGCAGAATATGGGCCTGGAAAGCCGTGGCATGGAGAAGGGCCACGAAGCGGATCTCCCGGCCATAGACATGGCGGGACTGATGGCGAGCATGAGCCAAGCGGGACAGGGCGTGGATGATGAAAAGATCGTCCAAACGGGAAAGGGCTTCAGTATCGCCACTGCGGCGGCACCGCAGATGGGCCTCGGTCCAGGCCCAGTCTTGAAAGTCCAAGCTCACCGGCGCCATGGTGTAGCCATTGGCCCGGAGATAGGCACGCACCGCAGCGCGCTTCTCCGGAGTCCCCCCTTCATGGAGCAGGGGATATCGGAAGAGATGATAGTGCATGCCCTGAGATAGGTCTCGGAGGGGGATCTCATTGGCAGCGATGTCTTGAATGAAAGCATCCACCGTCACCCGATTGAGGTCGGTGTGGGTGTAAGTGTGGTTGCCCAGGGGGTAACCCGCGGCCACCCAAGCCCGGGTGGCGGTAAGAAGCGGTGAGGGGGTGGAGATGTCGCCTAGACTCGCGCCATTGAAGAAACCGTAGACTTCAGGAACCGAGTTGGCCTGGAGCGTGGCTACGAGGGATTCGGTGGCCTCGGGGGTAATGGGCAGATCATCAAAGGTCAGGGCCAGTTCTGAGGTCGCATGGGCAGGGAGGACGCCGACGAGAAGCGCGGTTACGGCCCAAAGAGCAGCGGTGATGGATCGCAGTGCAGTCCCAGACAAGACGATTACCTCGCCTAAATTTATTCACACGGCCGCCTGGCCCTGTCCACTGCGGCCAGGAAAAATATGGATGGCACCTAGCGGCAGTGTTCCCGGGCTGCGCTGCGATAATAGCCGGAAAGACATTCGAACCAGTAGGTGTGGCTCCCGAGGTCCATGGCGGCCTGGGGCGCAAGAAAGGCATCAAATACTTCCGAAGCAGGGACACGGGCCATGTAGATCACGAGCATCTGAAGCTTTGCCAAATCGCTGATGTCTTCGATGAACTCGCCCTCGGCTAAAAAGCGGCGCATCTCAGTATTGTTGTATCCCGGGAAGAAGCCGCGCCGCACGGTCCCCCCTACGTAGAACGGGTCTGAGGCGAGACCACCCCAGGGCTGGAGGGCGCCCCCTTCGATGAGGCGGCCGAGTTCCGCACGAAGAGCCCGAATGCGGAGCTGGAGTAATAAGAACCTGCCGCCGTGCACATAGGTGTCAGCCAGATAGTCGTACATCTGTATGAACGTGATGCGGAGCGGGTCCACCCCGGGAGGCAGCAGCAGGTACTGCTCGATGAACCGCGGGGGCAAAGCAAGCTCCTCCAGATACTCGGTGGCCTCCAGCAGCCGACTCCGCAGGGTGGGAATGGAAGCCGGGAAACCAGGCACCGCCGCCAGCGCGGTGAGGCGTTCCCGCAAGCGAACCATGACATGGGGCCGCTTGCGGAACATGGCAAAGTGGCTGAGGTCGTGGAGGGCCTGGGAGTGGTCGAAGTAGCTCCCACCCACGGTGCCGTTCTCCACCTGGCCCAGGGGGAAGAAGCCCGCGGCAATGGTGCGCACGTATTGCTCGTCATCGAGAA
>JAHEXQ010000132.1 GCA_023252035.1 Actinomycetes bacterium | reverse complement strand
AGGTTCCCCAGTATCTGCGATAAGCGCGCGGCATCGGCCTGGATGGGAGGAAGCTCGGGCTGGACTTCCAGGCCAAGGGCGATGCCCCTCGATTCCAGCTCGTGGCTGAACCTGGCGTTCTCGGCTTCCAGCACCTCGCGCACCGGCAGGGGCGCCAGGTCCAGCCGGAGTTCCTGGGCCTCGGCCTCGGCCAGCTGCCGCAGATCGTCGATAATGCGGGAGAGCACAGCCACTTCTTCCCGCATGGAGCTGATAGTGGTCGTGTCCGGTTGCACTACCCCGTCCTCGATGGCTTCGAGATAGCCGTTGATAGTGGAGAGTGGTGTCCTGAGTTCGTGGGCTATATCCGCGACCATGTTCTTGCGCAGCTGCTCGTCTCTTTCCAGGTTGCCGGCGAGGGTGTTGAAGGCGTCCGCCAGCTCTTCCAGTTCCCTGGCCCCACCCGCCTCGACACGGCTGGAGTAGTCCCCCGCGGCGGTAAATCGGGTGGCTGCCGTAAGCTGCACTAGCGGCTTCCTTATCTTGAGGGAGAAGTAGAGGCTGATGAGGCCGGCCAGCCCTACCGCTATGACGCCGCCCACTATGAAAGCCGTATTCACGTCATGCTGCAATTCCTCGGCGTGGATGGTCTCCATTATCTCGGGCGGGCCTTGCATACGCATGAAATAGTGATTCACACGGGCGTTGGTCATGGCGTTGGCGATGATGGCGGACGCGAGTATCCCCACGAGGGCTACTACGAGCAGAGCCAGAAAGAGCTTGAGCCCCAGGCTATAACTTATCGGCTTTGAATCGATATCCGACTCCATGGACGGTTTCGATGAACTCCCAGCCATCTTCCTTCCCTCGCAGTTTCTTCCGGATGTTCTTGATATGAGCGTCCACCGTGCGCTCGTACGCCTCGAACGTGTCGCCCTGGGCCAGCTCCATGAGTCGCTGCCGCGTGAATACCTGTCCCGGATTTCTGGCCAGGGCCTCCAGCAGCTTGAACTCGGTGGCCGTCAGCTCGATATCGCTCTCCTGCAACTCCACTTTGTGCATCGCCGGCCAGATGGTGAGAGGGCCTCGTGCGATGGTCTTCCCGGATTCGCCGCGCCGGGAATCGCGGCGCAGAATGGCCTTGATGCGCGCGGTAAGTTCCCGCAAGCTGAAGGGCTTGGTCATATAGTCATCGGCCCCTAGCTCCAGCCCTATGAGCTTGTCCGTCTCTTCGGACTTGGCTGAGAGCATGATGATGGGGGTGTTCGCCGTCTGGCGCACGCGACGGCAGAAATCGTAGCCGTCGAGGCGCGGGAGGAGGATGTCCAGAACTATCAGGTCCGGCGCCTCGCGCTCCCAGCCCTCCAGGGCCGATTGCCCATCGAAAGCGGTAGCGACCCGATAGCCCTCCTTCTCCAGGTAGGCTTTTATCAGGCTAACCAGCTTCTTCTCGTCATCGACCACTAGGATTTTCGCATGCATGGCTCATGTTGGTGGGCGGGCAAACCATTCGCCCGCCCACCTGATTCCAATGTACCAGAATCTACCTTAGGATGCTTGTTGTTCCGCCCCCACTACGCAGGGTGGCCCGCTCCATCCCCCGAAACGGCCAGGCTGCCCGCTGTTGATCAGGGTCTGGACGCGTTCCGTCAGCCGCTGCAGGATCTCATCTGCCTGGGCTTGGGTAATCTTACCATCGGCTACACGCTGGGCGAGATCGGTCTTGGCCTGGCTGAGCATGGCGTCCACCAACGTCTGGGTATCCACGCCCTTCTCCTGGGCTATCTGGGCGAGCGTTTTTCCGCTCTGTCGCTCGGTCTGCAGTTCCTGCTCGGTGATGCCCAGGGCTTCCGCCGCTTTCTGCAAATCTAGGCCCATACCCAGTCCCATTCCAGGCCCCCGGTCTCGCAGCTGCGGAAGGTTGTCCTGCCCACGCTGCCCGATGTTTCCGCGCATCATACCCGGGCCGTTTTCGGCTCTGCCGCAGCCTCGACCGTCATGGTCGCCGACGGCCAGCGCGACAGCGGCAGTAACTGCGGCGCCCAGCGCGATGACGAGCGCTACCACCGCGACTACAAAGATGACCTTGGAACTCTTGGTCTCCATTCGTCACCTCCTCTTGACTCCTCTAAAACTAGCTTCCCGATTTCACATTAGCAATGAGATATGAAGAATTTGTGAAGATAACTTGAAAATTTGATGAAGCTTTGTTGAGCCTTGTTCCGGCTTTGAATACGGTCTTACGTGCCCACAAAGGTGCCGGCCAGGTGGGGCTATTGGATTTTGGTCGATGAGAACGTAAAATGTGTTGTTGTATTGGGCCCATAGCTCAGTTGGTTAGAGCAGCGGACTCATAATCCGCGTGTCGCAGGTTCGAGTCCTGCTGGGCCCACCATAATCTATCAGGGGTTTTAGGTGGGGAGGGCCTAAGAGGAGATACCTTCCTTGCCTCCGTTCTAAATATCTTCTAAATGCTTTTAGCGGAAGACAGGTTTTCCGGCTCTTCTCTCTTCGGCAAGGGAAGCACATTCCTGGAGAAGACCAAGTCATCAAATTGCTCCGTCACACCAGCTGCAGTTTCAGGAAGCAAGTGCGCATAGACGTCCATTGTTACCGAGATGGAGCCGTGGCCTAACTGCGCTTGTATATACTTGGGGCTTGCCCCTAAGTGTACCAGGAGAGAAGCAAACGTGTGCCGTAAATCGTGGAAACGAACACGCCGAAGTCCGGCTCTATCCAATGCCGGATAGAACTCACGGGTCACCATGTTCTGGCAGCTAATCGGGTTTCCTGCCCTGTTGGGGAAAACGAGGCCATCCGATTGTGCAAATGCTTGCTCGGCCTTGTGCTCTTTCAGGATAGATATCAATTCCTGCGTCATATTGATTGTACGCCTACCCATAGCGCTTTTTGGTGGCCCATAGCCATGCTTCTGGTCAAAAGTGCGCCTAATGAAAATAAGCGCTCTGTCAAAGTCGATATCTCCCCACTGCAAACCGATAAGCTCCCCTTGCCTCGCTCCCGTAAATATAGCAGTGGCAAAGAGGGGATAGTATTCAGGGGATGTGGCGTCTAAGAGCCGTCTGATTTCTTCGGGATTGAGGAAGTCCATTTCTCGATGCTCTTTTCTCGGTGCTTGAACGAAGCGCCCCGGATTGTCGGAGAGATAACCGCAAATCTCTCCTTGCTTAAACATCATTTTCAAAACAGTGAGAGTCTTTTCCACCGTGCGTGGTGACAAGCCGCTTCTTATCTTTCCAGCCAAGTATTCCTGCACCTTTCCGGGCGTGATGCTTGAGAGCGGCATAGTGCCAAAAAAAGGTAGAAGATGAACTCGGACCACCTGCGAGTAATCGTCGAGCGTTCTAGCTCGAACATTCAGGGAGGCATAGTCCTCCAACCAGAGTTTGGCAAAATCCTGGAAAGTGATTTCTTCCAGCTTGCCGTAAATGCCGGCAGCTATTTCTGACTCACGAGCTTGCAGTCTCTTCTCGGCGTCTTTCTTGAGCCTGAAGCCGCCCTCCCATCTCCATTGACCGGAGGGGATTTTGAAAACGATGTAATAGCGCACGCCACATTTTAGGTCCTTCTTTTGAATGGAACCCATCAGGTTCCACCCCCCTTGGATTTCTCATACTCGTCCTGCATTGCTTTCACGTTCGCATAAGGATGCTCCTGATTTTCCGCATTCCATTGCTTGTGCCGTTCCCCCCAAGAAAGGTCCTGGGCCTTCTCCACAAAAAGCTTTAGCTCCGTGCGCCTCTTCCTAAGCTTCCGCACTCTGGCAGCAGTAGCGCACCAGTCACGCATCTCCTTGTTCTTACTGTTTTGGGTAATATCCATCCATCTGAGGCACTCTCCACAAATATCGAGCTTCCGACCACCAGACAGAGCCTCTGCGAACTGGAACCATATGGTCGTGAGTAGAGAGGAAATGCGAAAAGAGAACTTGAATCCATCTCCCTCCTGATAAATAAAAGGTCTCAATTCCGTATGCTGTCCCACATACTCGGACGGAGTTATCCCTTCGATGAAGACCTCGTTGACCGAGAATTGGAGCAGGTCTCGTGCTGCTTGGAGGACATTTCCGGGTTGCGCTTCCGAACGGATTGGGATGCTCTTCCTGGAAAAGAAGCCATAAGGTGGTTCCGTTGTCAAACCCCACCGTGAGTAATCTCTGGCGCCCTCATGTGGCAGCGGTGCTACGTATGTGTCGGGGATAGTGCGAACCTCACTATGCGGGTAAAGGTAGCAGCCCTCTTCTCTCTTAGGCTCTCCTTTGGACTCCTCAACCTCGTAATTTCGTGTTTCCCAGACGATATGCTCACGCAGTTTTTCTTCATCGCCATCTTCCACCCACGTCCAAACCTGAAGAAGCAACCCTATCCACCATATCTGGCCCCGCCAGAACCAGATGCTGCTCGAAGACATTGGAAGTTCCCACGATGCTTGTTTTCCTTTCCTGCCTTTGCCCGTTATTGGCAGGGAACCTGCCCAGTGGAGAAGACCATACTTCCGGGCAAACCCAATGATTTCTTCTTCCTCGCCGTTCAGACTGGCGAATTCGGCAAGAACATCGTTCCTATCACTCCTGCGCTTCTTGCTTTTGGGCAAGCCATCGAATTCAAAGAAAGGGCGCACCTCATCGGTCGGAAAGACGAGATACGGTGGCGGGTGCCCGATTGATTGGACAAGGGCCTCATGAGGGATAGCCCCTGCGAGCTTGACGAACTCTTTATCCCTCAAGAAGCGTGGCCTCTCTAGGCTGAATCCTGCGAAACGGAAGAAGTTATCACTCATTTTCGCTCGAAACCCCCTTTGTAACGCTGTTTGTAACGCTACATTATCTATTAAACGGCGCTACGCCGAGCTTATAATAGGGAAAGAAGAAAGTAAAGAGCGAGTTACAAAGGAGGGACCCAATGGAAGTGCCTGACCGATTGCTGTCCGCAAAGGAATGCTCCGAGCGGACGGGTCTACCAGTCACATGGTTCTGGTCGATGGCCCGCCGGAACCTTTTGCCGCACTACAGATTCAGCCGCTATTACCTCTTTTCGTGGGAGGAAATCTGCCGGGAGTTGCACCAGGGCTGCGGCCAAGAGGGGCCGGAATCGGAGGAGGGGTAGGCGGCCGTTTAATAAGGTGCCTAAACAGTAAAAAAATTACCTAATTACGAGGAGAACATTAAATTCCCTACTCTAATAGAGAAGACAAGAGAGAATATATAGGAGAAATAGGAGTAGATACTTTACATCTATATACTAATTTTTCTCAGATTCTCCCGCACCACGAATTCACAATGAAGGTAACTTCCGCAGGGGAGAGAACCAGCTACTCCTACGGGCATAAGGGCGCTCTCCTCTATATCAAGATTGACCACAAAGGGGCCTTCGTAGAGATAAAGAACCTGCCTGAATACCTCGGCTCTCCCAACAACCTCATCCCGGCCAGCTTGTCCTACCTCTTGCGATTCGAATGCCAATTGGCGAAGCAACTTCAGGATATTGGCCTTGATGTCGGACCCATCCGGGAGCTTGCGATTTCCCGGATTGATATCAACCTGAACATCCTGACCGACCATCCCTTCCGTGACTATATTCCGATTCTGGAAAGCGTCGGACCCACGAGGATGACACGGGACAGATTCGCAACATCCTACACTCTTAAAAATACGTTGAGGGCTGTATGCTTCTACGACAAAGGGGAACATCTGCGCAAGAGAAAGCGTTATGAAACTGGCCCTGAAAATATCATGCGTGGAGAGATTAAGCTCTGGAGAAAGAGGGAAGTTGAGAAGAACGGCCTGTCTACCTTCGGCTCCCTGATTGAAAATCGGGATACGCTCGCTGAAATATATTCCGCTCATATGAAGACCATCCTGGGAGAATCCCTTGCAGAGACCGGAGGGGGGTTGTCGAGTGGATTGCTCCTATTGGTTAGGGTGGACCGGACACGTGCCCAGAAGATGTCCTTTGCCGCTGATATGTACCGCACTATCGGAAGAGAGGCTCTCAGGGAGGAGCTTGCCAAGAAGCACTCTCCGGACTACGTGGGAAAAATGATAAGAGAAAACGACCTTCTTTACCGGGAACGCTTGGCATTGGAATCCTCTTCGGAATCCACATACCGGGCTCTCCTTGAGGAACTCCAGCAGAAATTCTTCATGCTGTCCCTGTCGGGAACCGAACATGACCCCGTCCATGGAGTTGCGCTGCCGGAATCCTCTGTCCGGTGAAGAGGCGCAAGTATTGGTTATTCTAAGGCATTCCCGCTTGGCAGTTATTCCCAGTTCATCTCAGTTACGCTTAGTTAAATGGACGAGGAAGGCCGTATCTACACCGCCCAGCACGCTCAACCTCGCAGATGTAGGGACGTATGTAATCGGGTATTCCCCTTGTTCTACTAGCCTCTAGGACACCTCTCCGGCGATACTCGAAAGAGCGGCCAGATGTAGATTAAATAGACAGGCCACGGCGTACTCCAATAGATTCTGTACGGTGGGTATGGCAAAGGTTAAACTCAGACCTTCGCGTAATAAGGGAGCAATAGGGCAAAGTGCCGAGCAATTGAGGGGGGTTATTATGGGCAGAGTTACAAAGACGATATCCGTTCTGGTAGTGCTTTTTCTGGTTCTCGCACTCTCCGGTGTTGGCTGCAGGAATGCTGCTAAGGAAAAGCAAGCTCAGGACAAAGCGGATGCTCAGAAACTCATAGACACTTATGTTAACTATCTAAATTCGGAAGACCCTACACTCATAGACCAGATTGCTACACTTTATCCGGAATGTGTCAGTGGGGATGGAGCAGCACGGAAGATAGATGAGAGCACTTTGCTTGACCATGTGAATGCATTCGGTGTCGACCTCACGGCATTAAATGATTACAAGAGCAATGTTTTTGACGCCAACAAATTCCCGATGAACGTGGGCGTCGATAGATATTTTTATACCGAAAAATTTGAGCTCGGAGAAACACAGCCACCTATTCCAGTAAACTTTACCCTGCAGGGGCCTTGGGACTTCTCACAGGGTCCGACAGATGAAACAAGGATTTGGACAACGGTTGACGCGACTTCAGACCCTA
>JAHEXQ010000131.1 GCA_023252035.1 Actinomycetes bacterium | reverse complement strand
GACCACGTCACCCTGAGCCGCATGTCCCCCCGTCAGAGGAAGCTCGTCGAACTCCTTCAGATAGGTGAAGCAGCCAGCGTGCGGTAGAGGGTAATACACTCGATCCTCTTGAAAACCCCCTTTTTGCAGGTGTTTTATGCTTCTCTAAGAACGTAAAGCGGAAACTCAGGCTAGTTAACGGTTCAATCAGATATTCTGTTAAGAGATGCGCGCATCCTTCGCAGACTTGTCGATCTTCTCGACCAGCGCCTGGACGAACTCGTATGCTCTCCGCAGCGTCTGGATGTCCATGCCATCATAGTCATCATAGTCATCGGAACGTGCACGGGAGGGCCGGGCTATTCTCCTCTTGGGACGCGAGGTCACGGTGAGAGCCCGCTTGCGTTTCGACAGCAACTTGATCCCCTCATGGCGCGCCATCCGCCCGGTGAATCCCACTCCGAACTGAGCCTGATCGAAGGCTATATCCTGCGCCTTGCCCAGTAGCCACTGGTTGGCACGGAAGGGGAGAAGCGCGCCCTCCCGCTTTAGGCACAGGAGCTCCCGCCGGCCTACCTCTTCGATGTTGATGAAATAGGCTTTGCTCAGCTCTCTCCCATGCTGCTTCAGAAGGTGGGAGACCCCGGCGGAGCTGACCGCACCGCCGCCGGTGGCTGCGAACCATAGCTCCATGTGGCGAGGTGGAGTCTTCCAGTAATGCCTCTGCAAAGCAAGGAGCACTGCGGTGCCCGAGGCGTTGTCGTTGGCGCCGTTCGACGGTTCGCCCCGCCACCATCTCTCCGCCAGAAGGAGCACCATCGCCAGGGAGGGCAGCGCGAGGGGCAGCGAGATGGCCCAGATCCAGTCCTGAGCGACGTCTTCGGCCTTGAGGACATGCAGGGCGAGCCCCACCGTGTAGAGCATGAAGAGGAGCCCGAGCGCCGCCATGCCAAAGCTTTCAGCCAGGCGGTCTATCTTTTCCGCATAAGGAAGCCTGGAATGGGTCACGATAGGCGAGTCGTAATGGCTGAGAAGAACCACCTTGGTAGCGCGTTTTGCAGACTCCTCCGAAGGCTTTATCCGGGAGATCACGTTCGCGCTATCCCCCTTCTCCTGAAAAAGCCGCAGAACGTTCACCCGGTAGGCCTGCAGTTGGTAGGCGAGAAAGCCCAGGCCGATCAGAGTGAAGGCGATGGCAGGGCTGGCTGGGAACACGACCGCAGCCGTCAGGGGCAGCAGGCCTGCCGCAAGCTGGAAGGGCATGGCGCTCTTCTCGGTGCGGAAGGGTTCCACCATTACCTCAGCGCTTTTGGCCGACATAGTTCTCTCGATGAAGTCGGCGGCCTGCCGTTCTCCGTTAGAGCCCGCCGGACGCGGCCCGATCTCCATGCAGAGGCGGCGGGCGTAGACCTGGAGTGTGGGAAGATTCCTCTTCTGGCGGGTGGAGCCTGCCGGCTTGGGTCGTGGGCGTTCCGGCAATGCCTTCGCTGATTTGGCCCTCTCCTGCCTGGTCTTCGGAGGCTCGATGCCCGAGGGCACATTCTCGAAAGGCGCTTGGGGAGCCGGCTTGGCGACTACTTTGGGTGCAGACTTGAAGGGTTCCCGCGTCGCTGCCTTGGAGGTTTCTTTCTGTCCCGGGTGAGAAGATCCCCTCGGTATTGCGGAGGCCGATTTTTTCTGACTCGACGAGGGAGATTTTTTCGAGGGCGCGCCTCGCTTGACTGATCCTTCTTTCCCAGCGGTGTCCTGCCGGGTTGCTCTAACCGGCGCCCAGGGCTTCTCGCCGGTATCCACCGGTGCATCGAGTTTTTCGCGGCGGTCGCTCTCTGCATCTCTTGCGGGAATTCTCGTATTCTCTGCGTCCAACCCCGTCCCTTGTCCTTCCTAGGATCGCAACTGGCGAACCCGCTGTCCCTCCCGCTTTTCACCCGCTCCCTCTGCCTAGGAGCTAAACCCATGCGGCATGAGACAAGGTGATTATATGCCAAATTCTTCTCGCTCCGGAAGGCGTATAGACTTGCACAACGCAAGCTAAGGCCATAGGTCGAGCGCCAGGTACATGGCGACCATGGAGAGACAAAGCATGACCTTCGAGCGCCGGTCCCAAGGCATAAGAGGCAGAAGGGGCATGAACCAGATGAGGTACCAGGGCAGAATGTACCCAGCGGTGACCAGAAAGGCGAAGATGACCAGCGCCCAAGCCTCTCCGAGCTCCTCCCTTTCTGGGTACCGTCGCAGGATGCGGAAGAAGATGTAAACGAACAGGATTCCCATGGCGACGGCAGCGAGTGCCGAGCCCAGGGTCGCGGCGGTGGCTTCCGATAGCAGGAAGACGTGCCGGAAGATCGCCTGGAGAATGGTGGCCAGAACCCAGCGCGAGCTGAGCACGTTGATCTTCCCGGCCGACCTGATCATGGCCTTGAAGGTGGAGAGGCCGCCCCAGAGCGGCAGAAAGGAGACCGCGCATATGCCGAGGAAAACCGCCCCGTAGCGCGCGAGTTGTTTCAAACGCTGCCTCCAATCAACAGCCTGGCTGAGGATGTAGAAGAGGTACATGGCCATGAAGATCAGGCTCACGTATTTAACCAGCACGGCTAGGGTAAGGCTGGCGAAGCCGAGCATAGGCCTCTCTTCGAGCAGTAGCAGAAAGGCAAACAGGACAAAGGTCATCATGATGATATCGTTGTGGCCTCCGCCTACGCCGACCATGATGACCACCGGATTCCAGGCGTAGAGCAGCGTACCCAGTTGCCGCCGTTCCGGGGCTATACGGCCCAGTATGTGCCAGATGAGCAGGGCGTTGGCAATATGAGCTCCGGCCATGATCACCTTGAGGAATACAAGGTTAGCTACGATGCTGCGGCCGAAGATGAGGGCGCCGGCCGAGGACATGAGCCATACCACGGGGCCGTAAACCATGGGCGTGTTCTTCCAGTTCGTGGACATAAACGCGAGCCAGGGATCGCCGACGAATTTCTGCGGCGTCACCAGGTAGGGATTTTCGTGGTAGAACACCGATATGTTTCCGTAGAATCCCACCGCAAAGAGATCGCGCGAGAGAAGGGGAGGAGTGAGCACGAGGAGGGCGCAACAAATGCCCGCCACGGTCAACAAACTCCTAAGGGTGATCCTTTCCGTGCGCATCAGTTTTACGCACCACGCATAAATCCCGAGCGCCGTTAATACGGCCAGGGCCAGCAGGGCCACGATATGCCCGAACCTCGCTTCCGCGAGCCCCAGGAAGCGCATAATCGCCCCGGTCACAGTATTGTTATTGATGGCGGTCTGGATGGGCGACATCTTTCCCACGACGGGATCCGGTGTCAGGGTGATGAGGGCTAGCAGCACAAAGGCGGCTATCATCAGCGGCACCGGCCAGGCCCAGGCGTCCCGCCGAGCCCGGCTCTCCGTCGTCTTGATGGCGATGAGGGAAGCACTGGGATTATCCATACTGGAACCTTTCGATTGGACTATTATATACGCAGTGGGTCGTGGTAGGACCATAGACCGGGAGGAGCGAAGAAGAACTGCCAGATACGGGGTTTTTCGTGTGCAAACGTAGTTAGGGACAGGCCGCGCGAAGGCGGGTTTCTTCTCGCACTCCACGGCCTGGATCCTCGGGGATTATCCAGCAGGCCCTGAGCCTGAACCGTACGTGATGGGAGGAGAGCATATGGATCCGTTTCTCTCTAAGTATTCGGAGGACCTTATGCCGGTCTTCGTAGGCGACCCGCCTGCCCTAGCCGGCTTCGAGATGGACGCCCAGATAGGTTTCATCGAAGACTTCATGAAGGCGGGCGCGGCGGAGTTCAAGCTGCTCTACTTTGTCTGCGCCTTCAACTTCAAGCTGCTCGCCTCGCTCATGAAGCTGAAGCCGTGGTCGAGACTGGACATGTCTGACAAACAAGCCGTCGCCAACAAGCTCTTCGGCAGCCGGAATCCGCTTCTGCGCAGCGTGGTCGTTCTCTGCGGCCTCCCCCTGTACATCTCTTATTACCGGCGACACGACGTGCAGGTGCCCCTGGGATTCGACGCCAAGGCCCTTAAAGATGAGGCCAGCCTGAGAAGTGTAAGCCGGGACCGCAGCCTTCCGTCTAAGTAAGGAGTGAATATATGATATTCAACCTGGACGATATCAAGGGAGACGTCAAGAGGTCGGCCGACGTGGTGATCATAGGGAGCGGGGCGGGAGGCGCCCCTCTAGCCAAGGAACTATCGGGTGAGGGGTATTCCGTAATCCTGGTGGAGGAGGGAGCCAAGTTCGACCGCGAGAAGGATTTCAACCTCAATCCCACCCAGTCTTTCATGCGCATGTACCGCGACGCCGGGCAGACCCTCACCCTGGGAGTGCCCTTTGTCCTGCTGCCCCTGGGCAAGACCCTGGGAGGCACCACCACCATAAACTCCGGAACGGCTCTGCGTATGCTGCGCCCAATACTCAAGAAGTGGCATACCTTCCATGGCCTCTCCGATATAACCGAGGAGGAATTGAATCTGCTCTATGCCCATCTGGAGGAATACCTCTTCGTGCAGCGGGCAGACCCTGAGGTAGCGGGACCAGTGGCACGCACATTCCTAGCCGGCGCTCAGAAGTTGGGCCTGTCCTCGGGCTGGCTGCCCCGCAACGCCAAGGAATGCGAGGGTTACGGTACCTGCGTCTTCGGCTGCCCTTCCGGTGCGAAGCAGAGCATGGACGTCTCCTTCATCCCGGATGCTGTCAAGAACGGTACCGATGTCTACACCTGCTGCCGGGCCGCCAAGATCACCACCAAGGGAGGCAAGGCTACCGGCATGACCGGATTCTTCGTCGATCCCTTCACCGGGAAGAAGACCGGGCACAAGATCGAGCTGGAAGCCAGGGTGGTGGTTCTGTCCGGAGGTGCCATCTACACGCCCTTCTTCCTCCTCCGACAGGGCGGTTTGGCCAACTCCAGCGGGCAGGTGGGAAGAAACCTGGAGATACACCCGTGCGTGCAAGTGGTCTCGCTCATGGACGAGCCTATGAACCCGCCTAAGGGCATCCCCCAGAGTAGTTATGTGGATGAGTTCAAAGACGAGGGGGTGACTCTGGAGGGAGGCACCGTGCCCCCCGAGATACATGCGCTGGCGCTGACGGGAGCCGGCAACAAACATGCCGCCCTTATGTCATCCTATCCCAATATGGGACTCTTCGGGGCAATGATATCCGATACGGATTCCTGGGGCCGGGTTGTGAACCTGCCTCGCAGCGGCTACAGTCCCACCATGCTCTATATGCTCAAGGGCGAGGATGTTCGCAAGGCCAAGCTCTCTACGCTGCTCATGTCCGAGATCTGGTTCGCCGCGGGCGCTCGCAAGGTCTTCACACCCTTCGCCGGGCATTACGAGATATCGAGCCCTAGGGACATGAAAGCGCTGGAGCAATCCAAGGTAAGGGCCGCTGACATCTACGCCATGTCTGCTTACCATCCCGTAGGCACCTGCCGCATGGGCGGCGACCCGGAGTCGTCCGTGGTCAAGCATACCTGCGAGACCTGGGATGTGGAGGACCTCTACATCTGCGACGGCAGCGCTCTTCCGACTTCGGCCGGCGTAAACCCGCAGCTCACCATCATGGCCATATCCATGCGCTGCGCCGGCTTCATCGACGACAGGCTATCGAACAAAAAGTAAAGCCGTAAGAACTGGCCGGGGCGCCCACCAGGGCGCCCCTTTTTGGTGCCTTGACGGGCACTCCGCTTACCGATAATTTGAACCTACTGATTATTCTGATCAGTCTGATGCTTTGGAATGGCTGATGGAGATAGATATATGGCGAAGAAAGAGGCTTCCTGTTGCGCGGCGCCCGTTAGGGGTGGATGGCAGGTGGAGCACCTTATCTCTGTCGACCAGACGGACCTGATGGTGGGAGCCACAGCGGCCTACCTGGTGGAAGGCCCTCTTGGTGTAGGGGGCGTTGGTCGCGTCCGCAGTAGCGGGCAGGGTCCTCTTGCCGTTCCTGCTTCCCTATATACCGACACGCGACTTCTCGAGCGATGGTTACCTGCTGGGAGCGACGATGACGGCACCCTTCGCGCCGGCTCTTGCGCGAAAGCGGAGCGACCCGAACCCGCCTGTGGGTAAAACACTAGCGGGAAAGCCGAACGTGGTGGCAACCCTTCTATATGCGGAGGGGGTGCAAGGTGAGAAGGTACGTGGCGCTGCGCACAGCTCACTGCTCGGAGGGATGTTTATCTGCGCCTGAGGAGGCGCAAGAGTTTGGAGGGAGGCCCGGCGGTGGGTCTCCTACAGCGTAATCGGAATGATAACGGAGGTAGTGCAAGTGGAAATGCGAAAAAACCTGAGCAATCCAGAGCGCATCGGGCGGGCTATTCTCTCTCTCCTACTGACAGGGGTCGCCTTGAAGAAGGGCGGCAAGCTCGCCGTACTCCTGGCCTTCGCGGCCGGGGACATCATGGGCTCAGCCATATCCGCCTACTGCCCGCTCTGCGAGATACTGGGCCTGCATGGCTCAAGTTGCGAGTGCGGGAGCAGCAGCGGCTAGCCGTCGGCTGGTCGTAAATTGTCAATGGACGGAATAACCTCCAACGGTTATTCTTCACCCACGGATTTGGATAGGGGCGTCGCGGGGTGGCGCCCCTATCGCATGCCCGGCCTTGGCAGGCTGCGCATTGACCGCATCGGCCGGGCGCTAATGATTTAGCGCGCCGGTTTCTCAATACCAATAGCGTTTCTTGCGCGAATTATCTCGATCGCCCGCAAATCGGGAACGGTCAGCAATCGGTTGGGAGAAAGGATGGATAGGATGTCGCTCAAGTCTTGGAGGATAGGCACGGGCAAAGCGGCCTTAGGGAAGCGCTTCTAAACCAAGACCATCGCCCGATGGCGCAGGCCTTGTGCGTAGCCGGCCACATCGACGACAGGCTGGTCGCCTAGCCAAGAATAACGAAAAAGGCTATGCCCACCCGGTTAAACCGGGTGGGCATTTTGGTGCGCCGGGCATGTCAGACAGCTTGGGGGTGAAAGTCCCCTGTCCAACCTGGTGGAGGTGAAGGACTAGCGAAGCGCAAGGGCTGTATCGCGAGGTCCAGTCTGAAGGAAGCGT
>JAHEXQ010000218.1 GCA_023252035.1 Actinomycetes bacterium | reverse complement strand
TCAACAAAGATACATTCCTCGACCCCGAAGAATATGAGCACGTAAAGACCCACCCGGCGCTGGGCGACAGCATCATCGAGAATGTAGGGTTTCTTCAGGCTCCCCGGCCCATTATCCTGCATCATCACGAGAGGTATGACGGCACGGGGTATCCTGCCGGCCTGAAGGGCGAAGAGATACCGCTGGAGGCGCGCATCCTGGCCGTGGCCGACGCCTTCGAAGCCATGCTATCCCGGCGGCCCTACCGCATGCCGCGCAGCCTGACGGAGGCCAGGAAGGAGCTGGAGAAGAACGCCGGAACCCAGTTCGACCCGCGTATTGTGGCGCTCTTCCTGAAGATTATCGATGAGAACCCGGGCCTGCTGGAGCGAAACCGCAGGAGAAAAAGGGCGCACGCGCCGCTCTAACTTGCGCGAGAGTTCAGCCCGTGAGCTTATCCCCGAATACCGGGTCAGACGGATTTTCGTTCCTGGTTGTTCGCGGCTCGCTGATAAGCGGAAGCGTTAAGTAGAAGGTAGAGCCCGCTCCCTCCTTGCTCTTGACCCAGATTTCCCCCCCGTGCGCGCGCACGAATTCGCGGGTAATGGTCAAGCCGAGACCGCTACCGCCCTGCCGGCGGCTGCTGGAAGAGTCCGCCTGGTAGAATTTGTCGAAGATATGCTTGAGGTCGGCCGGGGAGATGCCCAGTCCCTGGTCGGCAACGCTGAGAAGAGAGAGATCACCGCGGCGCTTGGCCGCTATTAGGATAGCGCCCGGTTTGTCGCTGAACTTGAGGGCGTTTCCCACCAGGTTGCAGATGATCTGCGAGACATAACGGCGGTCCCCGTAGAGCTCCGGCAGGCCATCGGCCACCTGGACGGAGATTTCCACATGCTTCGCCTCCGCGAGGTCCGAGAACTGGGTAAGACAGGTGTTGATGACCTCAGCCACGTCAAGGGGCTCCTTCTGCAACTTCAACATGCCGGATTCGATCTTGGAGAGATCCAGCAGGCCGTTGATCAGGTCGGTGAGGTTCTCCGCCTGGTCTTCGACGACTGTCAGGTAATGGCGCTGCTTCGGGCTGAGCGCTCCGCAACGCTCGGCCAGAAGAAGGCTGGCAAAACCCCGTATGGAGGTGAGCGGGGTCTTCAGCTCATGGGAGACGACGGAGATTATGTGGGACTTCATGGCATCGAGTTTTTTGAACTCGGTGATGTCGTGGGCGAGAAGGACCGCTCCTACTATGGCGCCGTCTTGCCTCAGGGGCACGCAGTAAAGGTGCGCACAGATTTCCTCATCGCCGCGCGCCAGAAGGACCTCGTCGGCCAGAGTAGTCCCTTGTTCGAGGACTTTCTCGCGCAAGTCGGCCAGCGAGATGTGAGCGGGCGTGAAGCTCAAGTCCTGGCGCGCAAGCACGTCGCGGAGAGGCATGCCGTACTCGCTCTCCGCCATGCCGGTGAACTTGCGGAAGGACGGATTAGCGAGGATCAGCTTCATCTGAGCGTCGATCACGATGAGGCCGTCGGTCAAGCTGTTGAGAATGGCTTCGATCTTGGCCATGTCCTGACGGGTGGTGCGGTACAGGCGGGCTTTCTCCAGGGCCAGGGCCGCCTGGCTGGCCAGAGTCAGCAGGAGTTGGGCATGATGGTCCTCATAGGAGGCGGCCTCAGCCGATGCAATGCCGAGCACCCCGATGACGTTGGCGCTGGCGAAGAGGGGCACGGCCAGTAGCGACCGGTATTGCGGGCGCCCGGCGAAGAAGGCCGAAAACCGTTTATCCTCATCGGGGGCGGTCACTAGCACCGGCAGGACCGCGTTCGCAGCCAATGTGAGCGGATTGCCGGTGTCCTTCACGTCAGAATCCACGAGAGGAGGGAGTTGCGAGCGCCAGGTCCATACGGAATCTGTACCTCCATTGGGATTGAACAGCGCCAGCGTGATCTGGTCCGCGGGTATGAGCGAGCCGACGTGCTGGACGAGGCTGCCGGCGATATCCTCCACCTCGAAGGCGCCAGCGAGTTTCAGGGAGTAAGCGTGCAAAGCCTGCAGCTCCCGGTGCTTCAGATCGGTCTCCTGGTAGAGGTCGGCGAACTGGTCCTTGGCCTCCTTCTGCT
>JAHEXQ010000217.1 GCA_023252035.1 Actinomycetes bacterium | reverse complement strand
TGAAAGCCGCCAGGATGAGCACGCCAAGCCCGGCGAGTATGGGCACCGGGGAGATACTCCCCTTGTCCAGGAGCACCGCGCCGCCGATGGAGAAGGGGTGGCGGGCTTTGAGCCAGCTGTAGCTACCGGCGAGCAGGATGCCCAGGACCATGCAGGCAAGTCCCAGGGCGGAGAGCACCACGCCGATGTAGTCCAGTTTAGGCCTGGCGCCTTCCAGGGGAGCGTCCGTGATCCTGCCTCGCAGCGAAACCACGATGATGACGATGCCCACCTCCATGGCGAAGGAGAGACGCCAGGTCACGAAAGTCGTGATAAGGCCGCCCAGGAGAGGCCCCATAGCAGCACCAATGGCCGTCATAGCCGCCACGGTGGCGAATCCGGTGGTTCGGGCTTTCCCTTCGGGGAAATTCGATACGATCAGGGTAAAGACCGCAGGGATCATCAGCGCCGGGCCCAGGCCTTCCAGGAGGGACCAGCCGAGGAACATCATAGCGAGATTGGGGCTCAGCGCCGTGGTAAGCGCGCCCATACCGTAGAGGATGACGCCCA
Source organism: Actinomycetes bacterium (assembly GCA_023252035.1). GTDB lineage: Bacteria > Actinomycetota > Geothermincolia > Geothermincolales > JAHEXQ01 > JAHEXQ01. The sequence continues at coordinate 1,555 of JAHEXQ010000217.1, read as the reverse complement.
GGGTGAAGGCCCGCCTCCTGCCGATGATGTCGCCGAGCTTGGCTCCCGTGATCATGAAAGCTGCCATTACCAGCGCATAGGTGGTGATGGCGCCCTGCACTCCTGTGACGGTCGTGTGCAGGTCGTGCACGATGTTGGAGAGGGCCACGTTCATGCTGGTGGTGTCGTAGCGGTGATGAACACAGCCATGACGAGCACTATCAGCGCAACCCGGGCAGATGACCCTTCGCTTCCCGGTATGCCTTTGTCCTTCAGAATGGCCTCCAGTGAAACGACCGTGCCTGGCCCGCAAGACGGTTCTTGCTCCGACATTACATAGTGATTCACCGATTGCCTCCCTTGAACCTCGTTTTACTTGAGTGGTGCCCGCCGCCTTTCATCCGGTGTAGAATTGAATAGGTTTGTCTGCGGGGGAGAGGAGAAGCTGATGAGTTGGATGGGCGGGCGCGTCGAGATAATCCAGGGAGACATCACCAAGCTCGCGGTGGACGCCATCGTGAACGCGGCCAACAAGACCCTCCTGGGCGGTGGCGGGGTGGACGGGGCTATTCACCGGGCTGCAGGGCCCCAACTCCTGGAGGAGACGCGCACCCTGGGAGGTTGCGGGACGGGACAGGCCAAGATCACAGAGGGGTACCGGCTCCCGGCGAAATTCGTCATACATACCGTGGGCCCCGTTTGGCATGGGGGAGACCGTAACGAAGACGCGCTGCTGGCGGACTGCTACCGCAACAGCCTGGCACTGGCGGCTGCCAAAGGGATCGAGAGTATCGCTTTTCCGGCTATAAGCACGGGCGTCTACGCGTTCCCGTTGGAGCGCGCCACGGACATCGCCCTCGCCGAGACGAGGAGAATCCTGGAAAAGAACGCCTCGTTACGGAGAGTGATATTCTGCTGTTTCAGCAGCCGTGACTTTCAGGCCTATGAAACGGCGGCGGAGCGTCTGCTGAAATAGATGCGCTGGAAAGGAAGGGGTTGTATGAGAATCGCTATTGTGGGTGTGGGTTCCTTGGGTACGATAATCGGCGCGCTTCTCAGCCGCGACGGGCTTGAGCCGTTACTCGTGGATGCCAACCGTGAACATGTGGAAGCTCTCAACCGGGATGGCGCCACCGTGGCCGGACATCTCTCGCTGAACGTTCCGGTCAGGGCTATCCTGCCGGAAGGGCTGGATGGGGCCTTTGACCTCTTCATCTACACGGCTAAGTCCACTTACGACGACGCAGCGCTACCGGAGTTGCTCCCGTTCTTCTCCCCCGAGGCATGCCTGATAACCCTGCAGAACGGCGTGCCCGAGGAGAGAGTGGCTTCTTTCATCGGGGGGGAGAGGACCCTGGGGGGCGCCGTGGGATGGGGAGCCACCTGGAAAGGTCCAGGGGTATCCGAGTTGACCAGCGAGCCCGACAAGATGACCTATGACATCGGCGAGATGGACGGCTCGCTCACCGAGCGGATACGGCAAGTGAAGGGAGTCCTTGACCACGCGGGCGCGGCCGAGATAACCACCAACCTGGTGGGGGTGCGCTGGAGCAAATTGCTGGTGAACATAACCCTC
>JAHEXQ010000008.1 GCA_023252035.1 Actinomycetes bacterium | reverse complement strand
GCGAAAATCTGGGTCATGCCCAGCTTGACGCCTAGAATTCCTTTGCTCATCGTTCCACCTAAAGCTTTATCTCGATATCGACGCCGGCCGGAAGGTCCAGCCGCATGAGCGAGTCCACCGTCTTAGGCGTGGGGTCCAGGATGTCGATCAGGCGCTTGTGCACGCGCATCTCGAAGTGCTCCCGCGAATCCTTGTTCACGTGCGGGGACCTGATCACGCAATAGACATGCTTGTCCGTGGGAAGCGGCACCGGCCCCGATATCGTCGCGCCGGTCTTCTTGGCCGTCTCCACAATCTTCTTGGCCGACTGATCTATGATCTCATGGTCATAGGCCTTCAGCCTGATCCTGATCTTCTGCTCTGGCATAAGCTTTCGCCTTTCCTAACCCGGTTGACAAAGGGGCCTGACCCTTTTGTCAACCTGGATCGTTCTCTCGGCCTTTCCCCCTACCTCTCTATACCGATCACCCTCCCGGCACCCAGGATAGTGTCACCGCCCTCAAGCGGATGCGTCCGGGTCGCCGGCCTACGGTTACCTTTCCCCCTACCTCTCTATACCGATCACCCTCCCGGCACCCAGGATAGTGTCACCGCCCTCAAGCGGATGCGTCCGGGTCGCCGACCTACGGTTACCTTTCCCCCTACCTCTCTATACCGATTACCCTCCCGGCACCCACTGTGTGGCCTCCCTCACGGATGGCGAAGCGCAGGCCCTCCTCCATGGCGATGGGCTGGATGAGCTCTACGTTGATCTCGGTGTTGTCGCCGGGCATGACCATCTCCACGCCTTCGGGCAGGGTGACGGAGCCGGTGACGTCGGTGGTGCGGAAGTAGAACTGGGGGCGGTACCCGCTAAAGAAGGGGGTGTGACGGCCTCCCTCTTCGCGGGAGAGCACGTAGACCTGGGCGCGGAAGCGCGTGTGGGGGGTGATGGAGCCGGGCTTCACCACCACCTGGCCGCGCTCTATCTCTTTTCGGCCGATGCCGCGCAGGAGCAGCCCCACGTTGTCCCCGGCCTGGCCCTCATCCAGTATCTTGCGGAACATCTCCACCCCGGTGACCACGGTCTTGCGCGTCTCGGGGTGTATGCCCACTATCTCCACCTCGTCGCCGGTGTGCACCACGCCGCGCTCGATACGCCCGGTGGCCACGGTGCCGCGCCCGGTGATGGAGAATACGTCCTCCACCGAGAGCAGGAAGGGCTTGTCCACGTCGCGCACGGGGGTGGGGATGTAGGAATCCACGGCGTCCATGAGCTCCATGATGGGGCCGCAGTCTGCGCAGTCGCGCTTGCCGCAGCCGCACTGCATGGCTTTCAGGGCTGAGCCCGAGATGACCGGCAGCTCGTCCCCGGGGTACTCATGCTCGGTCAGCAGTTCGCGCACCTCCACCTCCACCAGTTCCAAAAGCTCGGGGTCGTCCACCATGTCCACCTTGTTCAGGAATACCACCATGGCCGGCACCTCCACCTGGCGGGCCAGGAGTATATGCTCCCTCGTCTGGGGCATGGGGCCGTCCGCGGCCGATACCACCAGGATGGCTCCGTCCATCTGGGCGGCCCCGGTGATCATGTTCTTGATGTAGTCGGCGTGTCCCGGGCAGTCCACGTGGGCGTAGTGGCGCTTCTCGGTCTGGTATTCCACGTGGGCGATGGCGATGGTGATGCCGCGCTCCTTCTCCTCCGGTGCGTTATCTATGGAATCGAAGGACCGCACCTCTACGTCCTGCCCCGTATTGGCCAGGCACATGGTGATGGCCGAAGTGAGCGTGGTCTTGCCGTGGTCCACGTGTCCGATGGTGCCCACGTTCACATGGGGCTTGGTTCTCTCAAACTTTTTCTTGGCCACTGTGCATCCCTCCTAAAAGCATCGGAGTATGCCCTGAGACTCCGGCTGGATTCCTACCTTGTGCGTCTTCTTATCTGAAACGAGAACACTCGCGCTGTATATATGGTAGCGGTGAGAGGATTTGAACCTCTGACCCCACGGGTATGAACCGTGTGCTCTAACCGCTGAGCTACACCGCCGCACTTCTTCCTCACATGCACTCGCGGGCATGGAGCCCGCTAGCAGAATCGAACTGCTGACCCCATCCTTACCATGGATGTGCTCTACCTGCTGAGCTAAGCGGGCTCGCCTTCCCGAGAAACGGCCTCGCGCGAAGCCGAAGATTATGTTACTACATGCCTATGCCCTTATCAACCCGGCGAGGCGCTCAAAGCGCCACGCCATGCGGCTTTCCGGGCGAGAGGATGTTACGAATATGCCGCTCTGCCGGGCCATGAAACTGCCGCGGCCTAGGTTTAAGCCCTCAAAAACCTCCCCGGGAACTACTCCCCGGGCGAGGTTTTTCAAATGGGGACGCCTACCTTTCCGGGCAGCACCGTCGGCATGTTCCTGGACTCGCTATTATGGCCGAGCCCGGGGCATCCTGCTATATTGAACCGAACATGTGCATTGTGCGCTCATTCCGTACACTTGAGAGAGTGAGAGAAGAACGCGGAGGATGTTACTTACATGTTTAGAAGCTTAGCGGACAACATGAAAGAACTCGTCGCCCGGTTTCAAGTGCAGGCGAGTTTCGTGGCCGGGATCAAGCAGGCTTTCGAGGGCATACCTGGCTGGTCGGCAGTCCTTCTCATCGCTATGATTCCCGTCTTCGAACTGCGCGGCGCCATTCCCTTCGGGACCGGGGTCATGCATATGAAACTCTGGCAGGCCTTCGTCTGGGCCGTCATAGGTAACATGATCCCCATGCCGTTCATCCTGCTGTTTCTGGAACCCTTCTCGCGGTGGCTGAGCCGTCATTCCAAGACAATGGACCGCTTTTTCACGTGGCTCTTTGCCCGCACGCGGCGCAAGCATTCGGCCACGTTTGAGAAGTGGAAGTACGTCGGCCTGATGCTCTTCGTGGCCATTCCTCTGCCCGGAACCGGGGCATGGTCAGGCGCTCTGGCCGCCTTTGTTTTCGGCATCCCCTTCTGGCCGGCTCTCCTCTACATCTTCCTCGGCGTGCTCATTGCGGGCGGCGTTGTTTCTCTGGCGACATCCTTCGCCGGCATCCTGGGCTGGCAGGGCTCCCTTATCGCAGCCGCCATCATGACCCTGTTCCTGGTCTGGCTCTTCAGGCGGACTAAGACGGATAATACCCCGGCTGAAACAGACGCATAGGAGTTAACAAAAGGGTCACCTTTGTTAACCTGGCTTATTCCCGGCAGCAGCCGCTGCGCGCCTGCTCATAGCTGACGGCTTCCTCCTGCTTGTACTGGCCCAGCCGGTTGAGCAGCAGGTTCCAGTCTACCTCGTTGCCGTCGAACTCCGGGCCCTCCACGCAGGCGAAGCGGGTCTTGCCGCATACCTCCACCCGGCAGGTGCCGCACATGCCCGTGCCGTCGAGCATGATGGAGTTGAGGCTGACCCGGGTGGGCACTTTGAACGGTGCAGTGACGGCTGAGGCGAACTTCATCATGATGGCCGGTCCGATGGCTAGCACCAGGTCCGCCCCCTCGCCCTTGAGCTCCTCCTCCAGGGCCCAGGTGACCAGGCCTTTGGCGCCTTTGCTCCCGTCATCGGTCATGATGGCAAGAGAGGTGGAGACGTCCTCCATCTCCTTCTCCAGGATGAGCAGTTCCTGGCTGCGGGCACCGATGATGCTGTCCACCCGGTTGCCCGTCGCTTTGAGGGCGCGGGCTATGGGATAGAGCGCGGCTATGCCGACACCGCCGCCCACGCAGAGGACGCGGCCATACTTCTCTATCTCCGAGGGCAACCCCAGCGGCCCCACCACGTCCTTCAGTTCGTCGCCCACTTGGAGCTTGCTCAGGGTGAAAGTTGATTTCCCCACGACCTGGAAGACCAGAAATATCCAGCCTTCCCCGGCGGACCAGTCGGCCAGGGTGAGGGGGAACCTCTCGCCCCCCTCGTTGATGCGCAATATCGCGAATTGGCCGGGCAGGGCTCCCGCCGCGATCTGGGGCGCGCGTACACGCAGGGCAAAGACCTGCTCGGACATCTGTTCTTTGAAGATAATCGGGTATGACATGGCTACAGCTCCTTATCCTCGCCCGCGAGGCGGCGGTGAATAGCCCGGGCGGCCTTCTTGCCAGCTCCCATGGCCTCGATCACGGTGGCCGAGCCGGTGACGATATCCCCGCCCGCGTAGATGCCCGGTATGGAGGTTTCGCCCACCTCGTCCACCTCTATGTATCCGCGCCGGTTCAGCTTCAATTCCGGCATAGTGCAGGTCAGCAGGGGATTGGCGCTCGTACCGATGGCCATGACCACCAGGTCGCATGCGATCTTGAACTCCGAGTGCTCTACCGGAACGGGCCGGCGCCGTCCGCTCTCGTCGGGCTCCCCCAACTCCATGCGCAGGCACTCCATCCCGGTGACCATACCGTCCTTCCCCTCGATGATGGTGGGAAGAGTCAGGAACTTGAACTGCACGCCCTCCTCTACGGCGTGGTGAATCTCTTCCGCGCGTGCGGGCATCTCGTCCCGCGAGCGCCGGTAAACCAGGAAGACCTCCTCCGCACCCAGTCGCAGCGCGGTCCGCGCGCTGTCCAGGGCGACGTTCCCGCCGCCCACCACGGCGACGCGCTGCCCCCGTTTCAAAGGCGTATCGTACTCGGGGAAGAGGTAAGCCTTCATGAGGTTCGACCGTGTCAAGTACTCGTTGGCGGAATATACGCCGTTCAGATTCTCGCCAGGTATATCCATGAACCAGGGAAGGCCGGCTCCGATGCCGATGAAACCCGCGTCGTAGCCGTTGGCCAGCAGGTCCTGCAGCCGGACGGTCCGTCCGACCACCTGGTCGTATTGGATCTTCACGCCGAGACGCGTCACGTATTCTACTTCCCGGTTCACGATGGCCTTGGGAAGCCGGAACTCGGGGATGCCATAGACCAGCACGCCGCCGGGGGCGTGCAGCGCCTCCAGGATGGTCACCTCGTGTCCGAGTCGGGCCAGGTCGCCCGCGCAGGTCAGGCTGGCAGGCCCCGATCCTATCACCACGACCTTCTTTCCCGTCGGTGGCGCTATCTCGGGGAGGCTCAGTTCTCCCATGGCCACCTCTGCGTCAGCGGCCAGCCGCTCCAGCCGGCCGATGGCCACAGGGCTGCCCTTCTTTCCCAGCGTACAGAACTTCTCGCACTGGTCTTCCTGGGGACAGACGCGGCCGCAGATGGCCGGCAGGTCGTTCTTGTCCTTTATGGCCATGATGGCGGCCCGCAGGTCGCCCTCTTTTACCCGCTTGATAAAACCGGGGATATCCACCTCCACGGGACACCCCGCTACACAGGGCTGCTTCTTGCACTCGAGGCAACGGTCCGCCTCGGCCATCCCCTCTTCCAGGTTGTAGCCGCAGGCCACTTCGTCGAAGTTGGACTTGCGCTCCTGCGGATCCTGCTCGCGCATGGGAATGCGCTCTTTTTTCAAAGTCTTCTTTTTCTCCATATCTTCTCCATGCTGCTGGGCTTATGTTATGACCAGTATGCTGTGATAGCTGCGCCTCGGCAAGGAGCTTCCCGGGGGCTTCCCGGGGGCTTCCCGGGGGCTTCCCGGGGGCTTCCCGGGGGCTTCCCGGGGGAAGTTCTCGGATCGATGCAGGGTTATTTCTTTTTCTTGAGCAGACTGCGGGGAGGACGGGCATCCACGACGTCTTGGGTAGCAGCCTCGATACCGCCACGGGAGTAACCCAGTTCCCCGGCCACGGGATCGCAGTCAAGGAAGGTGTTCCGGGTCTGCAGCTTGGCGAACTCCGTATAATGCAGGCCGGCTCCCTTACCCTTCATCTTGTCGTGCAGCTTCACAAAGGACAGCGATGCCTTGATCATGCGATAGGGGACGCTGTACACCTTCTTGGGCTTGCCCAACGCCTTCGCCTTCCCGCACATCCCGAGCATCTCGGCCCTGGTGTGGTTCTCGTCGCCGGCGACGTAGACCTCGCCAGCCTTGCCGCGCTCAATGGCGCCCGCAATAGCCTCGCTCACCGACCGCACCGCGATCATGCTGGTACAGCCGCCGCCATAATGCTCAAGCAACTCCACCTTGGGCTGTTCCAGGGTGACCCGCCATCCGTCACCGTTCTTCTCCGCCGGCAGCTTCCTCGATAGGCGCCAGGCGCCGAAGGCGAAACTCGCGCCTGTCCCGCCGCTCCAAGGAGGGCCCGATTTCCTCGTACACGAATTTGGGATAGTCATGTGAGTTCAGGGAGGTGGTCCGATGGCAGATGGAGATAGGGACTGCAAATGCCACGGCGGGCTTGAGTACTCGAGCCCGCCTTTGGTGTCCTTATAAAATTGGTGGGGGAGGGAGGATTTGAACCTCCGTAGGCTGAGCCAACGGGTTTACAGCCCGTCCCCTTTGGCCACTCGGGTACTCCCCCCGGGGAAACTATGCGCCCGTCGATGCCTCCACGGTTTCGTAGATGTCAAAGACTTTATCCAGCCCGGTGATCTCGAAGAGCTTCAAGATACTATCTCGTGTGCAAACCAGTTTCAACTGGCCTCCCTCGGTGCTCAAACGCTTCAGAGATGCCACGAGGATTCCCAAGCCGGTGCTGTCCATGAATTCGAGTGCATCGAGGTCGAGAACCAATTTGGTGCGGCCGTTGTCGATCGCATCGTAGACAGCCTGCTTCAACGTGGGAGCGGAATACAAATCCACCTCTCCCTTCAATTCGAAGACGAGGTAGTCTCCTGCTTCTCGCGACGCGACGTCCAGATTCATGCTTGCACCTTTCATTCCCGGTTTGTCCTCATCCCACCGAACAACAGAATGATATCACAGATGGTGCGAAGCAAAAAAAGCAAGACCGGCGCGAGACCGTAAACGGCGGCTCACTGCGGGATCCAGGCCGGGTTTGCATACTCCCTTTCCGAAACGGGCCTCGGGCTTTCCCTGCCACAAGCGTTTACCGGCTTGCCGCCGCGGATATGAAATAGCTGGCAACGAGTAAAGGTGGGTATTGCATGATATATTCGAAGAAGATGAATAAGACAGATGAATCCATAGACACTATCAACTTGAAGATAGCGGCGGATGCAGCCTATACGCAGATAATCCGGCTAGCGACTTTCATGGTCGCAAGCCGGATGGACTTCGATATCAGCCGCATCGAGGATCTGCGCATTGCCGTGGATGAGGCCTGCAACTATGCCATCCTGAACAGTGCGGCCAAGAGTTATCTCGAGGTCCGTATTCGCGCTAAGCAAGACGAGCTCGAGATCTTGATCTCCTTCCAGAAGAGCGCGGCGTCGGAGAAGGCGCAGACCGATTTGGGTGTTTTCAGCCGTATGATCCTCGAGTCCGTGCTGGACGGCTTCGAGCTCTTCCAAGAGGGAGAACTGGATAGGATCCTACTGAGGAAGAACCGGCAATAACCCTCTTTCTCCGAGATAGGAGAGCGGCCATGGTCAGACGGGATCAGGCCTGGTATCAGGAGAGGAAATACCGGGTTCGCCAGCTCTTCGAGGTTCTCCGAGAAGCTGCGCCATGCAGCCCACCCCGGAGCGCTTTAGAAGAGGCTTTCTTCCACCGGCGGGCCTTCCACCGTGGCTACCATCTCCGGCGGAAGCATGTTCATCATCATCGCCGCATTGCGAGCCGACTTGCTGCGGTAGTGATTATTGAATATCAGGTAGGTCCTCTCCGTCTCCGCCTGCAGCGATAGAATGCCCGGCACCCATTCCCGCAGCTCCTCTTCGCTGTAGAGGTAGTCGTAGCGCTCCCAGGACTTGCGGCTGCGGTCCCACCACGTCTCGTAGTTGCGGCCATGGAAGCGGATGTACCCGATAGGTGAAGTCCGGATTACGTGGGGACCTACCAGGCCCTTGAGACGAGGCTCGTCCACGCAGCAAAAACCGAACTCCAACTCCTCGAGCAGTCGGATGGTTTCTTCCTCGATCCACCCCTCGTTGCGGAACTCCACGACGATATCCTTGCCGGGCATGCGGTCGCGAAAGCGCCGGAGAAAGTCCCGGTTAGCTGCATTTCCCTTGAATGCCCAGGGGAATTGCGCCAGGATACAGCCCATCTTACCGTGGCCTTCCAGCGGCCGGATGGCCTCCAGGAAGCGGGTAAAGGTCTCGTCCGCCACCTCCGATTCGTGGGTTAAACCCTTGAAAGCCTTGACGATGAATTGAAAATCTACGGGGGTGCGCCGTGCCATGGAGAGGATATTCTCGGGACGGGGAAGGGCGTGCCAGGTGCTGTTTATCTCCACCACCGGGAAGCGCGCGGCATAAAATCCCAGCATCTCTCCGGCCTGGATGGCCTGAGGGTAGAAGTGCCCCTTCCAGTCGGCATAACTGAAACCTGCTGTGCCTATGAAGATCATGTGCCATCCACCCCCCCCGGGAACCTTGAAAGAAACCGGCCGGCTACTTCGCTTCCGAAGATAGCCGACCGCAAACTGCTTGGCAAGCCCGCGCCGCCGGGCCACCAAGGGTCCTTCCCGGTGACTCTCCTAATTCTCCGCGATCTTCACGTCGTCAATGGCGACATCTATATAGCTGTAGGCCGCGCGCTCCTCGATGTTCCTGCTGTTCTTGTACCTGAACAGAAAGAGCGTCGGGTAGCAGCCCTCAATAACGCCCTCTTTCTCCTTCCAATGCGTCTTTGGTTTGGATTCCCTGACCGAGATCCGTATCTCTTTGCCCACCAACTTCCGCATCGTCTCCATGATCGTCTCGATGTTGCTGATCTCGATACCCATCTGTTTCATCCCTGCGCATCACCTCTGCAAGTCTGCTCTTGTATGCTTGGAACAGCTCTTAAGCTGCAAAGTCCCGGCGGATTTCTCAGTGCGCTATAGCCTATATTCAAGGTTCCTTCCTTAAATTGCTATTTATATTATAACCGATTAGTTTCTTAGATGCGCAATGAGCGTCGTCGGTTCCGGGTCTGCAAATGGAGGATTGCGGTTCGCTCTTGGGCCGGGCAAAAAGCGAACGTGTTCGGGGTCTACTTCCTTGTTCACTTTTCTTAGGGCGCGCTGCTTATGGCCTGGGCTGCCTGCAAGGCCTCATCCAGGGTCTTAACCGGGTAAAGTGGTATTTTAGCCCTGGCTTTATCCACTTCGCTGTCGTTATCAACCGGGTAGATAAAAGCGACAGCTCCGGCGGACTCGGCAGCCCTTATCTTGAAATTGATGCCCCCGATGGCCCCCACGTTACGCTGGACATCGATGGTTCCCGTGCCCGCTATCTGCTTGCCTCCGGTTATGCCGCCCGGGGTGAGCACGTCGATCACCGACAAGGCCATCATGGTGCCGGCGGAAGGCCCTCCGATACCGCCGGTGTCGAACTGCACCGGGAAGGGCAGCTCAATGCTTACCTTGTCCTCATCCGCTATGCCGATGACGGGCTCTCCCGGCTTGGCAGGGTTCTCCGCACTGGTCAATGCGATGTCTAGGTTCTGTCCTCCCCGGCTCACATGCAAGGTCAGCGCAGCTCCGATTCCCGCCGCCACGACGATGCTCTTGAGCGCCGTCGTCGTCAGCGCAGGCTGTCCGTTCACGGTCGTGATCAAGTCCCCCACCTGCAGTTTCCCGTCGGCCGGCAGGCCTGGCGCCACCGCATCTACCAGAACTCCCTCCTGGACGACCGAAACGTCATATCCCAGGTGTATCAGCGCCACGGCGGCCGCCGCTTGCTTGCTCTGATTCATGGCATCCATTTCGACCTGGTTATTGCGGTTGGGGTCGGGATTGGGCCCGAGCAGGCTCACTTCGCTTTCGAGCTTGCTGTTGCCGAAGAGAGCCACGGACAGTTCCAGGAGTGAACTGGGAATGAGCGAGACGGTGGTGAGCATTAACGCCCCCGGGTTCTCGTAGGTCTGGGCGCCCTGGATCTGGATCCTGTTATCGACCTGGACGGCGTCGCCGGGCCGTTCCATGTAAATCCCGGTGGGCACGAAGAACGTCAGGATGACCAGGGGCAATATTATGAGCAGTATCTGTAACCCCGATATGCGGAATCGTTCGTGCTCTCTGTTCCCGTTGTTTGGAAGGCCCAACTTCGCTCCCTTCGTTTCATCCGGCTCTATAGAACCAAGTCGGCTGCGCGTCCGCAGCGGTTACACACTTTTCCCTCCAGCCCCACCATTCTCGTGGTATAACCCGACCGGCTCACCAGCAGATTTCCGCAAGCGGGACAGAGCGTACCGGCGCCCCCGTCATCCCTCACGTTCCCCAAGTAGACGTAGTCAAGCTTTCGCCTCGCGATCTCCTCGGCCCTTCTGAGCGTGGCCAGGGGCGTGGCCTCTATCTTCATCTTGTAGCAGGGGAAATAGGCGGAGAAGTGCAGCGGGATGCCCCGCCCCAGCCCGGCGACGAAATCCACCAGGCTCTCGATCTGCTCGTCCCTGTCATTCATCGTTGGGATCACCAGGTTCGTGAATTCCACGTGGATTCCGGCTGAATGCGCCGTCGCGCAGGTCTCCAGCACCGGCGGCAGATCCGACTTGCATATCTCTTTGTAGAAGGACGGGTCCATGGATTTGATATCGATATTCATGGCATCGATGAAGGGCACGAGTTCGGCAAAGGGCTCGGGGTTCACATAGCCGTTGGTGACCAGCACGTTCTTCAAACCGTTCTGCCCGGCGAGAGCGGCGCATTCCAGCAGGAACTCGAACCAGATGAGTGGCTCGTTGTAGGTGTAAGCGATGCCTAGGGAGCCCTGGGACCGCGCGGACTCCACCGCCCATTCCGCCGTTATCTCGGAGAGGGGTGCGTCGCTCTCCAGCATGTGCCAGTTCTGGCAGAAGTCGCAGCGTTGGTTGCAACCCCGAGTACCCAGGGAGAAGATCGCCGATCCCGGGTGGAAATGATAGAGGGGCTTCTTCTCGATGGGATCCATGTTGGCGGCCATGGCCCGGTTGTAGATCTCCGAATAGAGCGTGCCCCCATGGTTCACGCGCGCGTAACAGAAGCCCCGCTTTCCTTCGCTGATCGCGCAGAATTTGGGGCAGAGGTCGCAGCGCAGCCGGCCGCCTTCAAGCTTCTCGTAATAGAGCGCTTCTTTCATGCCTTCATCTTACCCCTGCGAAAAGCGCCTGTAACCGTAACAAACAACCGTTAGCCAAATTCCGGGGTCAAACCCCGGAATTTCTTTAACCATAATCCGGGGCCCGCTCCGAAAATAGCGTCATTCCCATCCTCTGATAGCGCCACTACCGTGGCATGGGCGACTGACCCCGGATTATAGTTAATCCACAATCAAGCTAGAAGAGGCGAATCAGGTGCGCCAGGCCGCCCAGGACCAGGGCCAGCAATATGGTGGAGGCCGAGATCAGGAGGGCTTGCTTCCCTCCCAACTCTTTCCAGAGCACGGCCAGGGTGGCGGCGCAGGGTATATAGATGGTGTTGACGAGCGCGAAGGTGAATATCTGCCCCTTGTTCATGAAGCTGAGCAGGCTGCCTCCTGCGGACACCGCCGCCAGAACCAGCGCCAGTTGCAGCGCCAGTTCCTTGCGCAGGAAGGCGAAGATGAGAGCCAGCCCTGCGACCGCCGGAAGCCCCAGCCACCACTGCACCACGGGCGCCATGGGCGCCGAGAGCTTGTAGATCCAGCCGCTCTCGTAGAGCAAGCCCAGCAGGAAGCTGCCTCCGAGCATGATGGGCGTGGCTACGATGATGAAATCCTTGAAGCGGGCCCACGTCTTCTTGAGAACCGCTACTGGGGAAGGCGTGCGCACCGGGAACATCTCCATCACCAGGCCCGTGGATTCCCCGGGCATGAAATGGTTGAGCGCCATACCGGTGGCCGCCACCAGCAGAAAGACGATGCCGTACAGGAGCAGTGCCCAGCCCCACCCCACCAGTTTGGAGACCCCGCCGATGATGACGGCGGTGCGCGCGCTGCACGGTACCAGCACGATAAGCGTCGAGGCGATGACCCGCTCCCGGCGGGTCGAGAGCACCCGGGTCCCCATGATGGCCGGCACGCTGCATCCCGCGGAGGTGATGAGCGGTATCACCGCCCTGCCGTGCAGGCCGAACCGGTGCATGATGCGGTCAGTGAGGAAAGCCACGGTGTTCAGGTATCCCGTGTCCTCCAGTACGGCCAACAGCAGGTAGAAGACGACCACGTAGGGAATGGCCACGGAGAGGGCGGCCTCGATGCCGTTAACCAAGCCCCACTTCAGGGCGCCCGCGAAGATATTGTTCCCGAAGACGTAGAATATCGCCCGCGTGAGCGGCCCCGCCATGTAGGTGTTCCAGAGCTTGTCCATAAGGGTGGAGAGCGCCCCACCCCCCAGGAAGAGGATGGCGAAAAGACCCCCCAGCACCAAGAGCAAGATCGGGATACCGGTCCGCGAGGACGTGGTCAGCGCCCACAGCCTCTCGCCCAGCGGCACCTTCATATCCTCCACCTGCTTCTGCACCTCGGCCTGCAGGAAGCCGGCTATGCCGTGGCGCTCCCGGCTGATGACCAGCGGAGCCTGGGCGCCATGCGTATTCTGGATCGCGGCGGCCAACTCTCCCACTTTGGAGAGCACGTTGGGCGCGACACGGCCATCCGAGAGCAGTTGTGCGAATTCGGGGTCGCCCTCCAGCAGGAGGATCCCCAGTGCCCGCGAGCTGAGCCCGTAGGGCATAGCCACCAGGTTCTCCTCCATGAAGGAGGCCAGCTCGCGCACCCTCGCCTCGATGTCCTCCGCATAGGCGAAGGGAATAACCGGGTAGGCCTCGCGGTGCAACCCGACCTCGACGGCCGTCTCCACGAGGCTGTCCAGCCCGGTGCCGCGCGTCGCCACGGTGGGCACCACGGGCACCCCCAGCAGCTCCGATAGCTGTCCCGAATCGGTATGTACCCCGCGCTTCTCCGCTTCGTCTTCCATGTTCAGGGCCACGACGATGGGCAATCCAAGATCCATGAACTGCAGGAGCATGTAGAGGTTGCGCGCCAGGTTATTGGCGTCCAGGATGAAGATGACCGCGTCCGGCGTGCTCTGCAGCACGCCCCGCCTGGCCACGAGTTGGTCTTCGGAGATGGCTCCCAGGGCGTAGGTGCCCGGCAGGTCGATGATGCCTATCTTGTGGTCCTCGAACTCGGTGACCGCCATGTTGATGTCCACGGTCATGCCGGGATAATTCGCGGTGATTACTCCCATGCCGGTCAGCCGGTTGAAGATGGTGGATTTACCCACGTTGGGATTCCCGGCGAGAGCCAGGACCAGGTCGACCTTGTCCCGCAGCTTGGAAAGCTGGGTCTTGATGGATTCCGCCAAGCCCGCGCCCCCCCTACTGCTTCATCCAGATCTTTGACGCTACTTCCCTACCGAGCGCGTACTGGGCCGAACGTCCGACCTTCACCAGCAAGGGCCCGTTAAAGGGCGCTATCTCCTTCACCTCGACGCGCGCATCCGGAATCAAGCCGAGCGAGGAAAGATACTGGAGAAGCTCTGGCCCCTCCTCGTCAACCTCGGCGATTACACCCCGCTCGCTGGCGCAGAAGCTGGAGAGGCGCCTTATCTCGGTCTGGGCGATCTTTCCATCCAGGTCGGGTATAGGAAAACCGTGAGGACAGGTGCTCGGGTTTCCCAGCATCTCCGCCAGCTTCTTCTCCACATCGGGCGAGAGTACGTGCTCGAACTTGCAAGCTTCCTCGTGCGCCACGTCCCAACCGATGCCCAGCACATCGGTCAGGAACCTCTCGGAGAGCCTGTGCCTCCGCACCAGCGTGCGGGCCATGTGCTCACCCCTGGCGGTGAGCACATGGCCACGATCCCCTTTATGTGTGACCAGCTTCTCCTTCTCCAGGCGCTTCAGCATCTCCGATGCTGAAGCGGCCGTCACTTTCATGCGCTCCGCCAGCCTGGTCACGTTGGCCTTCCCTTCCTCACACTCCAGCTTGAATATGCCTTCCAGGTATTCCTCCACCTTTTCAGACGGCATAACGCATAACCTCCTAGAGCCATACCTATGATATCTTCTTAGGCTTACCTAATTAAATATTAGGGGTGGACTAGCCGCCGGTCAAGGGATCGGCGATTATCCCTACTTTGGGTCACAAGATAAAGAAAAGCACATAGGGGGTTGGCCTTTCATTGGGGTCGCTAAAGAAAGATCTGAACCCCTATTCCTCATTTCAAATAGCCAGGGCTCCTCCCTTATATTGCTAAAATACGCATGGGAACCGCATTAGCTGTGTTGCGGGGGGAAGCATGCGGAACCTTGCGGGTGAAGCAGAAGAAGGGAGCCTGAAGCTCGATTTCTACGGCCAACTGGGGCCGGAATTCAGGGGCGCAAAAGCCGCGGAATCGCCCGTGCACGGGTGCCAGGCGGAGTCGGCACACAACGGGCATTTCTGCTCGAGATGCTATTACCCTCTGTTTATCTTCAACAGGTTCGGGGATTGCGAGAGGACCCGCCTGGGCCGGGCGACGCCTACTCCGCAGGCGGCTGGAGCCGATAAAAAAAGAGGCCAAGGTCATAAGCCACTCCCGCAGGACGGTCTTCCATATGGCGGAGGTGGCCGTTCCCGGGGCGCTCTTCGCCGGGGTCCTGCCCGTATCAGGTCCCCGGCCGTCGCTCCCGCCCGAGGCAGCCGAAACGAAAGGGCAAGCGCCTATCAAACACGCCTCGGGCGGTCGAGCATCTTCGAACACGGCTGAAAGCGAAGTTCTTCATGCGACAGTGGGAAGGAGCATCATGGGTAAGGGGGGGAATCCCGGCTTTGGATGCGTGAATTTTGTATCAGCCTATCCTGCGGGATGGTAGAATATTGACGTCGGGAGATGCATATGGGAGATACCGGTTAGCAAGGAGGGGAGGCCGGAGGCGAAAAGGAGAGCCCGAAGCGTGGGGCTCACGAGGGGGGAAAGAAAGGAGTAGGCGACATGAGTTTACTGAGAGGCGAAGAGAAATACCTCGAAAAGCCTTGGCTGAGATCTCAAGCAATGGGAAGCACACCCGAGACATTCAAGCCTTATCGGAATGACATAACCTATACCTGGGATATGCTGGACAAGAACGTTGAGAAGTATCCGAACGAACTGGCGTTTGTCTGCTTTGACTACGAGATAACGTTCAAGCAATTGAAGAAAAAGGTGGACCAGCTTGCAACCGCTCTCGCGGACCTGGGGGTGAAAAAAGGGGATGTCGTTGCGACCGTTCTCCCGAGTTCCATACAGTTCGTGATATGCGATTTGGCGATACCGGAGATTGGCGCGATACACTGCCCCCTAAACATCTTGGACTCGGTGGATGGCTTTGTCGACAAGTTCAATAGTGCCGGGATAAAGACGGTGATATGCATCGACAAAACGTCAGCGGGCATCGAAATTCTCAAAGATATGAGGGAGGCGAAGGCGAAGGCGGGGCTTGAGAACGTAATCGTTACCAAGGAACGGGACTACTCCTCAAGTCCTCCACCACACGAGCGAGAGGAAGATGTAATCTGGCTAACAGATCTGATCGATAAATATCCTCCAAGTCCCCCCCGGGTGGAGATAGAACCGGCGAAGGACGTCTGCTTGGTCTTCTTTACCGGCGGATCTACTGGAATTCCCAAAGGGGTCATGCTGACCCATCTAGCGATAACGTCGTGCTCGAAAATGGCCTTGGGATCATTGAATCCGCCGTGGTTGCTCCGCCTAATCGACGGGTTCATGACCACTATCATACCATTGCCGATCTGCCACCTTTATGGTCATGAGATGTACAGATACATTATGTCTCTCGGGTGCACCATCCTCTTGCAGACGGACCCGAGAGATGTGGATGAGTATATAAGGCTGGCCAAGAAGTATCACCCAGTATTCACACCAATGAGCCCTACCCAGTACGGCAGGATGGCGACAGAAGATATAGGAAAGCTGGGGATACTCGGCCTATCCGGTTCAATGGCTCTGGCGCCAAAGACCCAGGAGGGTTTTGAGGAACATGCGAAAAGCGTAGTGATAGAGGCATATGGTCTGTCGGAGACATGCGGAGCTAGTTCTTCTCCCTTGATGTTCGACATATTTGCTTCAGTTCTCCGCAGCAGAAGGGCTGCCGCCATGATCTTTCGCGCCATGGACACAATCCTGAATATGCCCTATGTCACGCAAATACTCAGAGCGCCAATGGGTTGGCTGGGGCGCAAAAACCTAGGAGCGATTTCGAATCGGTCGATGTCACTGCTCTCTTCCCTTATGCCTTCCGCAACGAATAGCAAGAGAGAATCGTCTGGCTCGGTCGGCTATCCGCTTGTCGATGAAGAGGTGAAGATAGCGGACGCGGATACGGGAGAGAAGATACCGATGCCGAGAGTGGTGAAAGAGGGATTGGTAGGTGAGCTGTGCTTAAAAGGACCTCATACGATGCTCGGATACTGGCCGAATCCCGGAGATGGTTTGGATGAGGAAGGATATGTGCACACGGGAGACGTGGTGAAGATAGACGAGCGGGGGAGGATATACATCGTAGATCGAACGAAAGACATGGCGATCGTCGGAGGGTATAAGGTCTATACCAGAGAGCTTGACGATCTGTTGTACGAGTATCCAGGGGTATGCGAGGCGGCGGTGATAGGCGTTCCAGATCCCGAAAGGCCGGGGAGCGAGAGAATAAAAGCTTTCATAGCCCCGTATCCCGAGTACAGGGGAAAGATAAGAGAAGAGGACATAATTGAGCATCTGAGGCAAAAGGTCGAAAAATGGGCGGTTCCAAAATCGGTGGAGATCAGGGACGAACTCCCAAAATCCGCGGTCGAAAAGATCTTTAAAAAGCAGTTGAGGGAAGAGGAGATGGAGGA
Source organism: Actinomycetes bacterium (assembly GCA_023252035.1). GTDB lineage: Bacteria > Actinomycetota > Geothermincolia > Geothermincolales > JAHEXQ01 > JAHEXQ01. The sequence continues at coordinate 13,876 of JAHEXQ010000008.1, read as the reverse complement.
ACTGAGGAGGCAGGGGTTGCTGGAATAATCGCAGCGCCCGAGCGGACTCCGGAAGTCGAGCGCGAAACACACACGGGCCCAGCGCAAGGAATGTGCTTATCGTGACTTGCATCCGTTTCATGACTGGGAGGGGGGGTTGGTCCTCGCGCAATCGGCCCCGGTGATATTGTTAAGAGCTTGCCGCTAAGACAGGGCAGGAGATCTCTGCTTCAAGCCGGCTGATCCACTGGGGAAGGCCTGGAGGATGGCAGCGGAAACCCTTGATGGTGGCCGTTTGTTCATCCATCCGTCCGCCCCGACCATATTCGATGCCGAACTGGAATAGCAGGCTTCACACCATCCGTGTTACATATAGGGTTGACGGGTTTCTGGCCTGAGTTTGCGCTTTACAGAATACGATTAGCCCCTTAGCTGCGCACGGTACAATATGTTGAACCCATATCGAGTTGAGCCGAACCGGGAAGACGATCGGGGGTTCTGATCCGCCCGTGGGCGGTGCTGGAGACTTCTCTGAACTGCTCTTTCGGCAAGGAAACAAGAGCGGATGCAGCGGTATGGCTGCCAGCTCCGCCCGGGTGATATGCGGCGAACTCAGGCACGTCCAGAGCAGGCGATCGAAGAGTTCGCTCTCCCAGAACCGGCGGGAGAAGCGCCTTAAGAGTTATTGCCGAGCTTGGTTGTCTTACCTTTCTTTGGGTAATGACCCCGGTGAAATAAAACCAGTCGTTCCGCCTTTTTTTAGCGACCCCCATTGAAAGGTTTCTAGATCTTAATGAGGGTGTACTTCTGGTTTCCCAGACCGAGCCACTCGGCGTGCTCGAGCTGCGGCGCCCAGGCTACCGGTGTGAGGCCGCTGAACTTCTCCTGGCCGGCAGACATGTCACCCGCCCGCGAGTCCTTGATGGGGGCAGCTTGAGCCACCAGGTCCACGCTGGCCCTGTCTATGGCCACGATGTCTCGGGAACAGAGGATGCCGATATCGGGCACGATGGGTGCGTCGCTGAAGTCCCAGCAGTCGCAAGCGGGGCTGATATGCATGAGGAAGTTGAAGAAGGCGGCGTGTCCCCCCTTATCCTTGAGGACTCCGGCCGCATACTCCGCTATCTTCTCCTGCACGGTCTGCGGCTGGCTCCCCCAACGGATGGATATGGCACCCTCCACGCACATGGCTGTGCACTCGCCACAGCCGATGCAGACGCTTTCGTCTATCGAAGCGGACTTGTCCTTTCCTTCACCCCGGATGGAGATGGCCTCCGCCGGGCACCAGCGCAGGCACCGGGCGCAGGCATTGCACCGGGTGTCGTCCACACGGGGCCGCATGTCCGAATGCATCTGCTGCTTGCCTCCCCGGGAACCCAATCCCATACCTATGTTCTTCATGGCCGCGCCGAAGCCGCTCACCTCGTGCCCGGTCAGGTGGGATACGGCCAGCAGGGCGTCGGCATATGCAGCCGCGGACGCTATCTTCACCTTCTGGAAATGCCTGCCGGCGATCTCCACCTCCACGAAGTCTCCTCCCACCAGCCCGTCCGCGATGATGATGGGCGCATCCACCGTCGCCAGGTCGAAGCCGTGCATAGCCGCCGTGCGGATGTGATCGCAGGCATTGGCGCGGCTTCCAACGTAGAGGGTTCCGGCGTCCGTCAGGAAGGGCTTGCCTCCCGCCTCCTTGACCTTCTCCACCAGCGTGCGCAGGTAGAAGCTGGGCACGAATGCCGATCCTCCCCGCTCGCCGAAATGTGTCTTGATGGCCACGAGATCGCCCGGGTGGATGATGTCTCCGAGGCCGGCCTGGTCGAACAGGGCGCCGAGCTTAGCCGGCATACCCCGGTGTGCCGAGGCACGCATATCCGCAAAAAATACATCAGACATGTCGGTTTCCTTCCCAAAAAGCCGTGGTTTTAATAATTTCCGTTTTGCTGCGGATATAATATCCAGAATGGTACTAAAAAAGGGAAAGAAAGAAAACAAAGCGGCAGCGAACGGCAGGACCGCTGGGGTAGCGCTGAGGGGCAGCGTCCTGTCCGCCTTCAGCTACCGTGACTATACCATCCTGTGGGCGGGCGCCCTGGCCTCCAACATCGGCACGTGGATGCATAGCACGGCGCTCAGCTATTTCATCTTCCTGAAATACCAGTCCACCGGTTGGATGGGGGTTACCAACCTGTTCTACAATCTCCCGGTGGTCCTCCTCTTCCTGCTGGCCGGCTCGGTGGCGGACCTCTTCGACCGCCGGCGGCTGCTCATGGTAACCCAGTCCGGAATGGGCCTTGGCGCGCTGGCGCTAGCCATCCTGGTGACCACCAATACCGCCAACCTCATCACCATCAACTCCGCCCTCTTCTTAATGGGCGTCTTCCAGGTCTTCAACTTCCCGGCCTGGCAGGCCATCCTGCCGGAGATGGTGGAGCCCGGCGATTTGCTCAACGCCGTGGCCTTGAATTCCGCCCAATGGAACCTCGCCCGATTCGTGGGACCGTTTATCGCGGGAGGCCTGTTACTCATCTGGAGAGCCGACAGGATTTTCTACATCAACGCAGCCAGCTTCCTGATCGTCATCCTGGCCCTCCTCCTGATAGGTACGCGCCGAGCTGCGGTTCCCTGGCCCCGGCAGACCATCAACGTCGCGCATATGACCGCCGGTCTGCGACTCGCCTGGCGGAATCAGTGGGCCAGAACGATACTCTTCGTACTGGGCATATATACCTTCTTCGCCCTGCCCTATTCCATCTTCACACCCGTCTTCGCCATCCGGGTACTGCACCGGGGAGCTGCAGCCAACGGCCTGCTCCTGGGGCTTTCCGGCTTAGGCGCGGTAGTGGGGGCATTGGCCGTGAGCTTCCTGGTGCGCTTCTTCGCCGAGAACACGCTGATCAAATGGTGCGGGTTGGGGATCGGCGTCAGCCTCGTCCTGTTCTGCCTTTCCACCAACCTCGTGCTCTCCGCGCTTCTCATGTTCTGCACCGGCGCTTTCTTCCTCATGACCTCAGCCTCCATCAACAGCGTGCTGCAACTGCGGGTCGAACCGGAGATGCGCGCGCGCATCATTAGCCTCTACGTCTTCATGCTCATAGGGACTTTCCCGGTAGGAGGAGCTCTAATGGGCGTTATCGCCGGTAGGATCGGCATTCGCTGGACTCTGGGTGGCGGAGCCGCCCTATGCGTGCTTACCGCCATAGCACTGATAGTGAATCCGCGGTGGACTGTGGAAGCGGTCGTGCCGGCCGACATGAAGAGCACCATCCCACCGCCCCGGATCTTGAGAAGGAGGAGGCTTGGCACGGATAACACTCAGGGGAACAAACATCAACTACGAAAAACGCGGTAAAGGGCCTGCTCTCATTCTGCTGCATGGATGGAACAGCTCGCGCGAGCAATGGTCCCTCAACCTGCGCCGCCTGGCCAAGGGCTTCCGCGTCATCGTTCCAGACCTGCCCGGGCACGGGGACTCCGCCTTGCCGCCAGGTTTCGACTACAGCCTGGAAGCGCATGTCGCCTGGCTGGACGATTTTCGCAAGGCCATGCGGCTGAAGGACTTCGGCCTGGTGGGGCATTCCCTGGGAGGCACCATTGCCGCCGCCTATGCCGCCTCACATCCAGAGCGGGTGCGCAGCCTGGTCCTCTGCTCCACGCCGGCCAGCGGAAGGGGCCTGACCTTGCGCAACCGCATGCCGGGAGCTGAGGTCCTTATCTCGTTGGCCTATGGCCTGCGCGGCCCCTGGTCGTTGGGCTTCACGATGTTGCGCGGCGTCTATAAATCGGAACACCTGGATAAGGATTTCGTCCAGGCCAACGTGCTGGAGATGCGGAAGATATCCCGGCGCACTCTGGCGCGCACGGCCCGTCTTGCACGGACTGCGGATCTCCAGCCGTTGCTCGCCGCCATTACCGCACCGACGCTCGTTGTCGTCGGGAACAAGGACCATACCGTCCGGGAGAAGGAGGCCTGTATCTTCACGCAGCGCATAGAGGGAGCGCGCCTCCTGACCGTCAACGGCGTCGCCCACTACCCGCAGTACGAACGGCCCGATGTCTTCGACACCGCTGTGGCGGATTTCGTGCGACTCGCCTACGAGGCTCCCCCTGCCGGCCCTTGAGTGCCGCCCAGCCGAGGCACGGCTTATTCCTCCGCGGCCTCCATGCTCGAGAAGGGCTCGCGGAACTCCGTATAGGTGGAGTTGCATGGATTGCCATAAGTTACGAGCATGCGGCGGCTGGCCGGCAGGAACATCATGGAGCATGTCGTCCAGTAGTAGCCGCCGTGGCGGCATATAGTGTTCTCGCTGCCACGCCCGCCCTCCCCGTGGTCTCCGAAAATGCCCACCAGGTCCCGGGCGCTGACCATTTCCAACTCCGTCAGCAACAGCTCCACCCGCTCGTATCGCAGTTCGCTGGACTCGTGGATGCGCAGGCCGCGCAGAGCGCGCACATTGCGGTTGGTGTAATAAGCGTTGCGGGGTATATCGTAGGGCTTCAATTCCGAGCTGCGATAATGATTGGTATTGATGACCACGCCGTTCTCGGGAGCGCGCACGCCGCTGAAGTTGGGCGAGAGCTCGACCGAGGCCAGCGCACCCTCGGCATCGGCAACCAGGATAAGTGCGCCGGAGCCCCGGCGTGACCTCTCCAGGAAACCCACCGCCTCCTCCGTTGTGCGGCAGCGCTCCAGGGCCTCCTGCACCAGGATCGAAGTGGGCACCATCACCTTGGGCAGGTCCGTGCCCGAGGCGAAGTTGCAGCTGAGCACCAGCCCGTGCCGGTTCATCCCGTCGTGGCAGCCCGCAAGTCCTGCGATGCTCACGGAGGCGTTCTCCAAGCCCTCGTCCGGACGGCTGTGCTGGGTGACGTAGAAAGGCTGGTATTCGAGGGGCCCATCGTAATTCTTGATGACCGCGGGCTCGTTCATCACGAAGCGCTCCGGCGCCACGCCTAGGGCTGTGCACGCGCCCAAACGATAGCTCATACCATCGGGGCTGAGTTCCTCCGATGCGGCCAGGTAGAAGAGAGACTCCGCCAGTCCCGAACCTTTGGCCATTCCGTCTATCTTCCTCTTCTGGTTGGGATAGTGAGTCTGGATATCGGGCGCAAGTTCGGAGATGGCCCGGCGCGCCCGGTAGCCGGAATAGGCGCGGCCGGGAAATAAAGACGGCCGTGATACGGCAAACGCCTCCGACCCCTGCATAGCCCGGAAGAAGCCGGCCATGGCCTCTTTAAACTGCATGCCCTGGTTAAAACCTATCTCGTAATGGTCGCCGGCGAACTCGAAGAGGATCACCTCTTGAGTTCCGAAGTGAAAGGGCGATGCTATCTGCCCATGCTGTTCCATCTTCCTTGCCCTGCCTCGCGATTCCGTGACCAGCGTGATTAGCAGGTTTAATCATAGCACGGGGTGGTTGAATTTGAAGGAGAGCGGATAAGCTGCGTCTGGCCGGGAAGGGATGGGAGGGCGATCGATATGGAAGTGCCGGAACTGGAATTCTTACAGTGGCTCCTCGCTAAGTACATCCACAATGCGGGGCTTGACATCGAAAAGGCTTCGCTCAAAGACCTTCTAATGGCCCTGGATGAGGCCTTGACGCCCATCGGCGGCGGCTGAGTCTCTAACTACAGAATGGGGCCTGACCCCGGATTGTAGTTAGCACAAGCTGCGTTTGCACCCGCGGCGGGCGATCAGGCGAGGAAATCGAAGGCCGGCAGCGTTATGTAGTCGTGGTCCAGGGCCTGGGTCGGCTCGCTTCCCTCGAGTGCTGCCTCCAGGTAGCAGAGATTCACGCAGTCGTCCATATTGTACTCGAGCAGTCGGCGAAGCGCCGCTTCCTCTCCCGCATGCCGCCACATCTGCCAGAGCCGCATGGCATCCCGGCCGTCCATGGCGGGATGCCGGCGTACGATGCCCAACTGGCGCTCCACGGCTTTAAAACCGCCCTTGAGATTCTGTTTCCAGCAGCGGTACATGAGGTCATCGTGGATGAGGTGCTCCTTGAGGTCCACGCCCAGCGCCGATTTAATGACCGGAAGGTCAAAGCAGGTGCCGTTATAGGTGACGACCTCCGCCATCCCGGTGAGATACCAGAGCAGGTTCTCGGCCGTGACCTCGTCGCCCACCAGTTGCAGCATCATGCGCCCGGGAACGTAGATCCCCAGGACCGTGATGGTGCCCTTCCAGCTCGTCTCGATATCCAGGTAAGCTCTCATGCCCCTATTGTAAACCCCGGGTAGGTCTAATCCTCCAGGAAGTAGCGCCGCGGGTCGAAGATGCGGATGTTGAGCAGCTCCTCCAGCGTCGGCGCCGGCTCCACCTGCAACCCGGGCGTGACCTGTAACTCCCATCCGCAATTGGCGCGCAGACGCTCCAGTAGTTCTCCGGCATCCGCGGTGTCCGGAGCCGGCAGGAGCCCGGTCAGGGTGAACTCGTCCGAACCGTTCAGTTTCTGGAAGACGCCCATGTTGGTCACCAGCGCACTCACCTTATGGCCCGGCGCCGTCATGTAAGATACTCTGTCCACGCAGCGAAGAGTGCTCTGGGTACAGACCACCACCAGCTCCTGCGCTCCCAGAGCCACGTCGCATGCGCCCCCGGATCCCACCAGGAAGAGCTTGAACTCGGGTATAACCGTGGAGTTGAGGTTGCCGAAACGGTCCACCTGTCCGGCGCCCAGGGCTCCGATGCAGCGGTTGTTCTCCGCTCCGACCATGGATCCCAGCACGCTTATCACGTCCGTGAGCATGGTGCAGGTGGGGATATTGCGGAAGCTGAAGATGAAGGGATCCGCCGGCCTTGGAGTGTACCCGTAGAAGCCGACCTCGGAGATGAGCTCCGCCGCGTACTCCTCGCGCCGAAGGTCGTACCAGGCCTGCCAGGCGGCCAGATTGGAGGCGCCGATACCGGCCAGGATGGTCTTGTAGCCCCGGTCCTTTATGCGTTCGCGCAGCAACCGCGACGCGGCCACCACCATCATCTCGTTGCTATTGAAATCCGCCGACTTCCTGATCTGGGGCGCCCGGCTGGCCATCTCGGACCACCAGGAGTCGGTCGCCGCCCGGCCTTTCAGATACCAGATCTTCGGAAATCCCAGCTTGGCCAGGTAAGCGTCGTGGTCCGGCAGGGAGAGGCACCACTCCTCCACCCAGGCCTGGATGGCAGCATCGTCCTTGCAGGCCTGCCGCAACTCCAGCATGAACTCCTCGTCCTCCGCATAGCTCTCGAAGCACTTAATGCCCTCGTTCGCCGCCCCCGAGGGATGCACCCCCATGGGCGCCGGGCAGACGGCCTTCACCAGGTATGAAGGAACCTTGACGAAATGCGAGTAGCCCTTGAGGAACTCCGTGTCCACGACCTTCTCGGTAGTGACGACGACTCCCTCCCGTGCGGCGAAGAGCGAGTAGATGCTCTCCGCATAGGGCGGGGCGAGCAGGACGTTGCCGGCCGGGTCGGCAGCCCAGGCGTGTACGAAGGTGACGTCCGGGTGAAGCGCCCTCACCATTCCCAGGCGCCCGCCGTCCGGCGTTTCCACGGTCATGAAGTTATCCTTGTTCTCCTCCTCCATGGAGCTCCCCGTGATGGAGAAGGTCGGCATCCAATCAACGCCCAGGGCCCCCGCCATCAACCGCAGCGGCAGTGTAAGGACGGTCCAGTTCTCGATCTCCAGGCGCCCGTCGCGGTAAGCCTCCTGGTAGATGCGGTTGGGACCGGGGAAGGGGTAGGAGTCGCCGGCGAAGCTGGTGATTATCTTGCGCGCCAGCCCTCCATAGACCAGCAGCACCATGTTAGCGATGAACCCCAGCGAACTGAAGGTGAAGCCGGGGTCGGTGTTCCAGAAACGGCGGCATAGTTCATAGATGGCGGCGCTCGGCCGGAGATACGCCTGCGCCAGGTGCAGGTGCATGCCCGGCCGCACCAGGAGGTGGATAGCGTCACCCAGCGGCATGACTTTACTAACCTCCGGATTCTTCTGGGATAGATCGATCTTCTCCCTTACCAGCCCGTCCAATTCCCCGAACATAAAGCTACCTCCAGTAAAGCATCCCGGTCTTATACCGGGGGATAGGAATTTGCTATACTATAACATCGCCCCTGAGGCTTGAGAATCTCACCGGTGTTCCGTCCCATAGATACGGTGATGCACCGAGAGCTTCTAGGCGCCGCGCCGGCAAGGCGCGCGACCGATGGCGTACTCTTAGTACGTCGAGGGAGCGTAACACAGGCGGCGCGGATGGATAGGGGCTCGAATGCCAGTGTATTTATGGGACGGAACACTCAGAAAGGGATCAAGGGGATTCTATGAAAATGCTTTTCTCTCCGGCCAAGATCAAGGACCTGAGCCTCCGTAACCGCATCGTCATGACGGCCATGCACCTGAATTACACTCCCGACGGAAAGATCAACGAGCGCGCCCGGGCTTTCTACGAGGAACGCTCCAAGGGAGGCGTAGGCCTCATCATCGTGGGCGGCTGCATCATCGATGACTGGGCCGGGCCGAATTGGATGGTGGACATCCGCGATGACTCCTGCATCGAGGGACACGCCAGTCTGGTGGAAGTGGTAAAAGAGCACGGGGCGCGCATCGGCTGCCAGCTCTACATGGCCGGCCGCTACTCCCACTCCTTCTCTATCGGTGGGAAGCAGGCGCTCGCTCCCTCCGCCGTATATGCCCGCTTCACGCGCGAGACCCCCAAAGAGATGACCCTGGACGAGATAAAGATGGTCATCGACGACTTCGCCCAGGCCGCCAGGCGGGTGAAACAGGCGGGATACGACCTGGTGGAGGTATTGGGAGCCGGCGGCTATATGGTAACCCAGTTCCTCTCCCCCGTCACCAACCTGCGCACCGATCAATATGGCGGATCTTGGGAGAACCGCATGCGTTTCGGCCTGGAGGTCCTGGACGCCGTGCGCGCAGCCGTGGGCCCCGACTTCCCCATTATGTACCGGGTTTCGGGAAGCGACTTCATGGAGCGATCCAACACCAACGTGGAAGCCGCGCTCTTCGCCGCCGAGCTGGAGAAACGCGGCGTGGACGCCATCAACGTGACCGGGGGCTGGCACGAAACCCGGGTGCCCCAGCTCACCATGGCGGTACCCCGCGGCGGCCTCGCCTATCTGGCAGCCGGAGTGAAGGCTAAGGTGAAGGACGTGCCCGTAGTCGCCTGCAACCGCATCAACGATGTCTTCGTCGCGGACGAGATACTGCGCGACGGCATGGCAGACCTGGTGGGCATGGCCCGGGCCCTTATCGCCGATCCTTATATGCCGGAGAAGGCGGCGGAGGGACATTACGATGAGATCACGCACTGCATCGGCTGCAACCAGGGCTGTTTTGACCACGTCTTCTACCTGCAGCCGGTGGGCTGCACCGTCAACCCCCGGGCGGGCCGCGAGTTGGAGCTGCCCATGACCATGGCGCAGGCCACACGCAAGATAGCCGTGGTGGGCGGAGGCCCTGCCGGCATGAAGGCCGCGGCGGTCGCGGCCGGGCGCGGCCACCACGTGACGCTTTTCGAGAAGGGCCCCTGGCTGGGCGGACAGCTCAACCTGGCGGCGGTCCCTCCGGGACGCGATGAGTTCGAGACCGCCGCGGAGGACCTGGAGTGCCAGCTCGACTGGGCCGGGGTGGATGTGCGTGTGGAGACGGAAGTGACGGCCCAGATGCTGGAGGAGGAGGGGTACGACGCAGTGGTCGTGGCCACAGGAGGACACCCGGTAATCCCGCCCATACCCGGCATCGACGGCCCTAACGTGGTGGGAGCCTGGGACGTGCTCATGGGGGAGGCCGACGTCACGGGGAGAGATATAGTGATCATCGGCGGGGGCGCCGTCGGCAGCGAGACGGCCATCCATATCGCGTCGATAGGCAGCATCTCCGGCGATACCCTCAAGTTCCTCCTGCTGAACAAGGGTGAGAGCGTGGAGAAGATGAACGAACTGGCCACGCGGGGTATAAAGAACGTGACCGTGGTGGAGATGATAGACAAGGTCTGTGCCGACGTCGGCATTTCAACTCGCTGGACCCTGCTGCAGGATCTCGAGCACCTGGGTATCGAGACTATCAAAAACGCTCCGGCCAAGGAGATAGGCAACGGCTACGTGCTCGTCGAGGTGGACGGCGAGGAGCGCCGCCTGCCGGCGGACACCGTGGTCATCGCGGCGGGCGCTTGTCCCGCGCCCGCCGGCACCGAGCTTTACGAGGAACTGGTGAAGCGGGGCAAGGAGGCCTACCTCATCGGAGACGCCAAGCAGACCCGTAAGGCTTACGACGCCATCCAGGAAGGCCTGGAGACCGCCCTGAAACTATAGGCCGGCTAACTGCAATCCGGCAGACGAATTGCGAATATTGGGAGGCAGCTTATCTAATGGAAGTGATCACCTTTACGGATTGGTCTTTCGGCAGCAACTGCTACCTCGTGGAGAACGACGATAAGACCGAAGCGGTGCTGGTAGATGCGGGCATCTCCGGCAACGAGGTGCAGGACCGCTTGAGCGCGGATGGAGTCAAGCTGGTGGCCATTCTATTAACGCACGGACATCCCGACCATACACTGGGCGCGGCGCGCATCTCCGGGGAAACCGGCGCGCCCTGCTACATGCACGAGCTGGACATACAGATGGCCAGGGCTATTCCCCCCATGTTCCTGCGCATGATGGGCATGGAGGAGATGGAGCTGCCCGAGGAGTTCATCGCTGTGGAGGACGGGCAAGTCCTGGAGTTGGCCGGCATGGAGTTCAAAGTGCTCCTCACGCCCGGCCACAGCCTGGGAAGCGTCTGCTACCTGACGGACGGGGTGCTCTTTGCTGGCGACCTTATCTTCCGCGGCTCCATAGGCCGGACCGATTTTCCCGGTGGTTCCATGGATTTGCTGCTGGAATCGGTCAAGCAGAAGGTATGGCCCCTGCCCAACGATACCCGCATCCTCTCGGGCCACATGGACGCGACCGTGGTGGGCTGGGAGAAGCGTACGAATCCGTTCCTCGCCGGATCGTAGCGATAAGAAAGCAAGCAAGCAAGCAAAGGTTCTGACCCTTCGGTTGCTCGGCCATATTGTTGCAGGAGGTCAACCTTGAACCGCATGGAGTTGCTTGCCAAGCTGGCTGTGCCGGAAGAGACCAAGATGGTGATTCTGGTCATGGACGGCTTGGGAGGCCTGCCGCATCCCGAAACGGGTCTCACCGAGCTGGAATCGGCTCGCAGACCGAACCTGGACCGTATCGCCGGTGAGTCCATCTGCGGCCTTACCCACGCCATCCTGGCCGGCGTGACGCCGGGGAGCGGCCCCGCCCACCTGGCCATCTTCGGATACGACCCTCTGAACTACGACATCGAGCGCGGCGTGCTCTCGGCCCTCGGCATCGGCCTGCCGCTGGGCAAAGATGATGTAGCTGCGCGGGTGAATTTCTGCACTATCGAGAACGGGATCATCACGGACCGCCGCGCGGGGCGCATCAGCACCGAGAAGAACGCCGAACTGTGCGAGCTGCTCTCAAGCATCCCCCTGGACGGCGTGGAGTATACTATCCAGCCTGAGAGAGAACACCGCGCCGCATTGGTCTTCCGGGGGCCCGGCCTGTCGGACAAGCTTACCGACTCCGATCCACAGCGCACCGGCCTGTCGCCCCTGCCGGTGAAACCCTCCGAGCCGGAACCCGACCCGGAGGCCGTGAGGACGGCGGATATCATGAACCGTTTCCTTGAGCAGGCAGCGGAGCGCCTGAAGGATCAACACCCCGCGAACATGCTCCTGACACGCGGCTTCAGCAAGCTGCCCCACATCCCGCTCTTCACCGAGCTGTACAAGATACGCGCGGCGGCCGTCGCCGTATATCCCATGTACCGGGGGCTCGCCCAGGTGGTGGGCATGGAGGTGCTGGAAACCGGCAGCGATTTCTCCAGCGAGATGGAGACTCTGGCCACGCACTGGGCCGACTTCGACTACTTCTTCGTCCATTACAAGAACACGGATTCCCGCGGCGAGGACGGGGGCTTCGAACGCAAGGTGAAGGCCATCGAGGACGCCGACGCGGCGTTGCCGTCCCTTCTGGAACTGGGGCCCGACGTGCTCGCAGTGACCGGGGACCACTCCACACCGGCCGGCTTGGGTATGCATAGCTGGCACCCCAACCCCTTCATGCTCCGCTCCAAGTGGGAGCGCCGGGATGCCGTGGCTAGTTTCGGAGAGACGGCCTGCCTGCGCGGCGGTCTGGGCATCTTCCCGGCTGCGGATATCATGGGATTGATGCTGGCCAGTGCGCTGCGCCTCAACAAATTCGGGGCTTAGCCCGGGGAGTTGGTCTCCTCCGGGATACCGCCCGCCTCTTCGCCGGTTTTCTCGATGGGGGAATTATCCACCGCGGCCTCCCGCAGAGCCCGCTTCGAGTACCTTCCTCTTCCCATCCAGAAATCCGGTTCGATCATTTGTATATCTTTCATATGCACCACCCATTTTTTACTAACACAATACTTAACAGAAATCAATATATAAAACATTACCAACAGCATTTTCCGAGTTTATCGGAGGCCGTTGCGAGAATCAGAAATGAGCGCTTTGAGCCACATTGGCCTCTCCATATGGGGCTAAGCCGGGCTCAGCGCCCCACTCAAGGGGAGGGATTGGCGTTTCTAAGGGTAGGACCGGAACAAGAGAGCATTTGAGCGACAGCATTCTCGCCAGGAAAAACCCTGGCGTGCCCCGAATTGCGTGATAAGATATATCATCTGAAAATCACCGTGACCTTGACATGGGGGGGCAAATGCCGATCTTCGTGCGTAATATAAACGTAGAAGCGGAGGATGAAGGGCCGAATCTCAGGCTCAAGGGACGCCTGGAAGACCGCCGCTCCGAGGAGTTCCTGCACGTGATGGAAGTGGAGATACTCTTCGCGCTCACAGATGCGCGCATCCTGGAGATCAGCGGCAGCATGCCGCAGGTTCCCCTTCCCGATTGCCACATGGCCCTCGAGACGTTAGAGCAGCTCATAGGGGAGCGCATGGTCCCGGGCTTCTCGGATCTCGTCCGCAAGACCATCGGCGGCCCGCAGGGGTGTTCGCATCTGGGAGCCTTGATCATGAATATGGGTAATGCCAGTGTCCAGGGACGCGGCGCTGTGGTGCGCAAGCTCGCCCCCACGGATGAGATCGCCCTGGAGATCTACCGCAGCCAGGCCAGCCAGCTCAACTTGCCGGGAAGCTGTATCAGCTGGCGCGAGGACGGACCGTTAGTCCGCCGCTTCAAAAAGAGCGAGGAACCGCATATAACCATGTCACCCGCGGGCATTAGGTATCGCGAGATGGAGTTCAAAGCTAAGGCGCCCATCTGCCTGAACTGCGTACATTTCCGAAGCAGGGCCGGATGCTCCGAGGGGGTTTGCGAGCTGAAAGGGAAAGGGGCCAAGGAGTACAATAAGGCCTGCGAGGAGTTCGAGCTCTTCGCCTGATGCCCGGCTGGAATAGACGTGCATTTATCCCCCCAGGGATTAACCGAGGAAGGACTTTGAAGATACTCGCCCTGGATATAGGCGCAGGAACCACCGATATCCTACTGTACGATTCCGACAAGACCATAGAGAACTGCATCAAACTGGTGGTCCCTTCGGCCAGCCCCGTGCAGGCAGCACGCGTAGCGGAGGTCACCGCGCAGGGAAAGGACCTCTTCGTAGAGGGGTTCACCATCGGCGGCGGTTCTTTCTCCCGCGCGCTGCAGCGCCACCTGCAAGCCGGCTTGCGGGTCTATATGATTGAACTGGCCGCCTACACCGTCAGGAACAGCCTCCAGGACGTGGCGGCTCGCGGCATTCGCATCGTGGAAGCTCCTCCGTCTGATTTCGACGGCGTCACGCTGCTCGCCGATGAATTGGACCTGGAACCGCTGCGGAAGATGCTCGAGT
>JAHEXQ010000007.1:28063-30689 GCA_023252035.1 Actinomycetes bacterium | reverse complement strand
CCGCCGCCGCAAAGGCCTTTCTTGAAAGAAGTCGGCACTCACCCCGGACGGCTGCGTATCGGATTGGTGACGGCTTCCCCCACCGAGGTGGAGGTGCAACCGGACTGCCTGGAGGCGGTGCAGGATGCGGCGAAGCTCTGCGAGAGCCTCGGCCATGAGCTGCACGAGATAAACCTGACGGTTGACCCGGCTCAGATAACGCAGGCTTTCGTCACCGTCTGGGCGACCGGCGTCGGCTGGAATATCGAGATGGCCGCCCAGCAGACGGGTAAGGAAGCCACGCCCGACAAGTTTGAAATCCTGACGTGGGCGCTGGCGGAGTTAGCACGCCAGCAGACCTCCTCGCAGTACCTGGCAGCTCTAACCACCCTCCAGCGCATTACTCGTGATCTCACCATCCAGATGCAGCCCTACGACGTAGTGCTCACTCCCACGCTGCCTCAAGCGCCGGCGCCGCTCGGTTCCTTCGTCTCGCCGCCCGAAAATCCATTGCAGGGCTTGTTGCGCGCGGCCGAGTTCGTGCCCTTCACGGTGGTCTGTAACATCACCGGCGTGCCCGCCATGTCCGTGCCCCTCTTCTGGAACGCCGAGGGATTGCCTATCGGCACTCATTTCATCGCGCGTTTCGGAGACGAGGCCACCCTCTTCCAGTTGGCGGCCCAGCTGGAAGAAGCCCGGCCCTGGGCCGACAAGCATCCGCCACTGCCGCAGCACGCGTAGAAATATGATGCAGCAAAAGGGTTTGCTCCGAAAATAGCATTCAGCATTCCATATATTGTGGTTCATCGCGATGGTGCGCTGAACCTATTCCCCCTCTCCGATGGTGCCACTACCGTGGCATGGGCGGCTGACCCTTTTGCTGCATAGCCGGCCTTTTCTTGCAGTAGGTGTTCGCTGAAGGGGATATGGACGCGGAAGATGGAAGCGCCGCCCGGGCGCGGCTCGTGCCAGATGCTCCGGCCCCGGGCTTCCACGACAGCCCTGTGGCGAAATATAGCCCTATACCTTGCCTCAGCCATTCCGGCCGCTCTCTCGGCTCGCGGCTGCCCAACCTTTTGATCGGCGCGCCTTGGAAGGGCTGGCGCCTCGGGTGCTATATTGGAGCTGCAAGTTGCCAAGCCAAGCATGCAGAAGGGAATAGCCCATGTTCACGGACATCCAGGACGTACGGGAGCGGCTGGCGGGACACGGATATATCGCCGGCCAGGAGATAGCCACGGTACTGTTTCTGGCTCAACAACTGGACAAACCCGTCATGGTGGAGGGGCCGGCCGGTGTGGGCAAGACGGACCTGGGCAAGGTGACCGCGGCCGCCCTGGACCGCGAGTTCATCCGGCTGCAGTGCTACGAGGGGCTGGACGAGTCCAAATCCCTCTACGAGTGGGAGTACGCCAAGCAGCTCCTCTACACCCAGATAATGAGGGACGTGCTGGCGGAGGAGATGTCCGGCGCCTCCAGCCTCAAGGAAGCAATGGAGAGGGTGGCCGGGCAGGACGAGGTCTTCTTCTCCCCCAAGTTCGTCCTGGCAAGGCCGTTGTTGCGGGCGATACTCTCGGAGAGACCCGCCGTTCTGCTAATCGACGAAGTGGACAAGTCCGACCCGGAATTCGAGGCCTTCCTCCTGGAGGTGCTCTCGGACTTCCAGGTGAGCATCCCCGAGATCGGCACCCTTAGCGCCCTTCATATACCACTGGTAATACTTACCAGCAATAGCTCGCGGGAGATGACCGACGCCCTGAAGCGCCGTTGCCTGCATCTCTACATCGATTTTCCCGGGCGCGAGCAAGAACTGGAGATCGTGCGCCTGAAGGTCCCCGGCATCAGCGAGAAGCTGGCTGCCCAGGTGGTAGAGGCGGTGCACCGCATCCGCGCGCTGGACCTGAAGAAGACCCCCGGCATCAGCGAGACCCTGGATTGGGCGCGCTCCCTCGTGGTTCTCAACGCAGAACAGCTCGACCCGGCACTGGCCCGGTCCACTCTGAACGTGATCCTCAAGTACGAGAAGGACATCGCCAAGGCGCGAGACAATCTGCAGAAGATAGTCGAGGGCCAGTAGGGAGGCGGGCCCGGCATGGAGCGAAGGGTTCTCAGCTTCATCGAAGGCCTGCGGGCCAGGGGAGTTGCTGTCTCTCCGGCTGAGAGCATCGACGCCCTGGGCGCCCTCGAACGCGTCGGCTGGGAGAGCCGGGAACAGTTCCGTACCGCCCTCAAGAGCACGCTCATCAAGCACCGGAAGGATGTCCCCGTCTTCGACGAGCTCTTCCCCCTGTACTGGCAGAGCCTGGGGATGCCGGAGCGCAACGGGGCACTGCCGGAGGAGATGAGGGAAAGGCTCGAGGAGTTCCTTTCTGAGGGAGCCCGGCCGGCCGGTGTGCCGCAGGATATGCTCGCGATGCTGCTCATGGGCGAGACCGGCGAATCGGAGTCCCTCATCCAGCAGGCCGGCGGCCACGGCGGGATGGCCGAGCTCACTTCCTATATGCAGATAGGCATGTACGCCCGCCGCCTCTACAATCGGTTCGAGTGGCAGGAGGTGGAGAGCCAATTTGAGGAGCTGCTGCAGCGTCTCCAGGCGCGGGGCTGGGAGGAAAGAGAGCTTTCCCGGTTGCGGCAGGCCTTCGCCCAG
>JAHEXQ010000007.1:26161-28053 GCA_023252035.1 Actinomycetes bacterium | reverse complement strand
GGGAGCGGGAGCGCAACGCCGACGCATGGAAGCGCAACCGGCTCGACGAGCTGACGCGGAAGCCGCTCTCGCAATTGGACGAGGCAGAGCTGGCGCAGGTCCGGGAGCTGGTCTATCAACTGGCTAAGCGTCTGCGCAACCGCCTCTCGCTACGGCAGAGACAGGAGAAGCCGGGACGGCTGGACGTGCGCGCCACCTTGCGCCGCAACTACCAGCACGGAGGGGTGCCCTTCGAGTTGGTTCAGCGGCGCCGCAAGCGGGAGAAGGTGGAGCTGATGGTGCTCTGCGACGTCTCCAGCTCGGTGGAGCGCGTATCGCGGTTCATGCTGCAGTTCGTCTATACTATCCAGGACTGCCTGGCCAAAGTGCGCAGTTTCGTCTTTGTGGACGAGGTAGGCGAGGTCACCGACTTCTTTCGCGAGGCCGACGTTACCGAGGGCGTGCGCCTGGCGCTCAGCGCCGCGGACATCTCCTACAACGCGCGCAGCGATTTCGGCAGCCTCTTCACGGATTTCTGCGAGCGCTACCTGGGCGATGTGGGTTACCGGACTTACATCCTCATCATCGGGGACGCGCGCAATAACCGTAACGATGCCTGCGCCTGGGCGCTAGAGCGGATGGCGGAGAGGGCCAAGGGCATCATCTGGCTGAACCCGGAGACGGAACCCTTCTGGGATACGGGCGACAGCGTCATGGGCGAGTACCTGCCCCACTGCCGCGAGGCTCGCGTCTGCCGCAACCTGCAGGACCTGGAGGACGTCGTCACCAGCCTGCTGTTGTAAGCGGCGGGTTGCAAGCGGCGGGTGGACAAAGGGGTGACCCTTTTATCAACCTCGGTTGGGCGATTTGGCGGTGGCGGCGACGAGGCGCTCGAACATCTGGTTCACCATGGCGATGTAGGCCTCGTCGCCCGCGTAGGGCTTGCTGTAGCCGGCCGCGGTCTCGGCTGAGATGGGCCCATCCAGGATCTCCCGGCCCGCCTGCACCACGGACTCCAACTGTTCTGCCGCCGGGCTCGGCTGCATCATCAGCAGCGGTGAGGCCGGGAACAGGATGGCGCCGCTCAGTTGATCGCCGCCAACCTCGGCGATGCGTTCGAAGGTGAAGCGCAGGGCGTCGAAGTTCCGCAGGCCGGGGAAGCCGGCCACGGAGATGAGCACCATGCGCCCTCTATGTTCACCCTCCCGAGTGGGATGGCTGCAGACGCCGTTTTCGTAGCACTGGTAGGGCTCGGCCATGGGAATGATGCGGTCCAGGAACCGCTTCATCAGAGCGCTCATAGTGCAGATGTAGAGCGGGGTCGCATAGACCAGCACATCTGCGCGGCGCATCTTCTCCTGCACGCCGGGCACATCGTCCTTATGGCGGCAGGTGCCGGGGGTCTTGAACCAACACTCGAAGCAGCCCAGGCAGTCCGCCATCTTCAAGCCGGACAGATAAACGGTCTCCGTCTCGGCCCCCGCGACTCGAGCTCCCTCCAGGAACTTCCGAGTCACCAGGTCCGTGACCCCCTCTGCTTCACGCGGGCTTCCATTGATCGCCAAAATGTATTTCCCAGCGGGCATCTCGCACCTCCAGGCACTCCGTTCTCCACTCTTCCGCCCCAGTATATAATGGAGGCGTTTTCGGAGACACCACCGTGAATGACGAGGGGAGTCAGACCATGCAACCTGATATTGGTAAGCTTTACCAACAGATGCTCAGGGCGCGGCTGTTCGAGGAGGTGTTGCAGGGACTCTGGGAGGACGGCCTCATCTCCGGGGAGATGCACCTGGGCACCGGGGAAGAGGGCGTGATCATCGGGGTGCTCGACCACTTGGAGGACGGCGACTCTATCCTTCTCGATCACCGTCCCACGCCCGCGCTGGTGGCGCGCGGAGTCGATCTCAAGT
>JAHEXQ010000007.1:0-26151 GCA_023252035.1 Actinomycetes bacterium | reverse complement strand
GAGCGGGGTCTCTGCGCCGGGCAAGGCGGACACATGCACATGTTCAGCCGGGAGCACCTGGCGGCCTCCTCGGGCATCGTGGGCGCTGCCGGACCCCTGGCGGCCGGCTTTGCCCTCGCCGCCCAGCATCTGCGCGCTGGGCATATAGCCGTGGCCTTCTTCGGCGAGGGCGCTATGAACCAGGGCATGCTCATGGAATCCCTCAACCTCGCGGTAGCCTGGGGGCTACCCGTGGTCTTCGTCTGCAAGGACAATGGCTGGGAGATAACCACGCGAGCGGGGTGGGTAACCGGGGGAGGCATCGCCAAGCGCGCTCGCTCCTTCGGCATGTGCGTGGAACACGTGCGTGGGACCGACGTAGTGGCGGTCTGGAAGGCGGCGGAGCGGCTGACAGCGCAGGCCCGCAAAGGCAGACCCGCTTTCCTGCACGCACGCTGCCCGCATCACGAGGGACATTTCCTGGGAGACCCCATGCTGCTGGTCCTGCACAAGCCGGTGCAGCAGCTGACCCAGATGATGCCCGGACTGGTCAAATCCTACCTGTGCCATCCCGGCGCGTCTCTCGTGGCCCGCACCCGGAGCATGAGCAACATCGTCAAAGCCCTCGCCATCATGGGGACCGGCCACTGGCTGACCAACCAGGATCCGCTATGCCTGGCGCGCTGCGGATTGGATAGCGAGTTCCTGGAACGCACCGAGAAGGAAGTACGGGAGGAGATGGAACGGGCCCGGACGGAAGCCCTCGAGGATTGGCGAAAGGAGCGAGCGACATGGCAGTAATGAGTTTTACGGACGCCATCGAGGCGGCACTGCGCCAGGCCATGGCCGCCGATCCCCGTATCATCATCTTCGGCGAGGACGTGCACATGCTGCGGCGTAACCTCTACGTGCAGTTCGGGCCGGGGCGGGTCAAGCCTGCTCCCATCAGCGAATCCGCATTCCTGGGCGCAGCGGTTGGCGCGGCTATGGCGGGGCTCAAGCCCGTTGTGGAGATAATGATGATCGATTTCCTGGGCGTGGCCTTCGACGCCATCCTCAACCAGGCGAGCAAAGTGGAGAGTTTCTCCGGAGGCAAGTGGCGCGTGCCCATGGTGGTGCGGTCAGCTTGCGGCGGAGGCTACGGCGACGCAGGCCAGCACGAACAGAACCTCTGGGGAATGCTGGCGGGGATTCCGGGGCTTGCCGTGGCCGTGCCCTCCAACCCCGCGGATGCTGCGGGGCTCATGCTGACCTCCCTGGAGTCGCCCAACCCGGTCATCTACCTGGAGCATAAACTCCTGGCCGACTACTGGCTGGAGTACCTGGGCCGTGGAAATCGCACCACCGTGGAGTTTGACGTGCCGGCGGAAGGTGCAGCGGGCGAAGTCCCCGAACCGCTGGCCGCCGTCCCCTTCGGCCAAGCCAGGTTGGTCTGCCAGGGCCACGACCTAACCATAGCAACGCTGGGCGTGGGAGTTCACCGGTCCGCAGAAGCGGCGGGGCTATTGAATGTGCAGGGCATATCCGCCGCCGTAATAGACCTGCGGACCGTGAGCCCGCTGGATCGGGATACCGTTGTGCGCGAGGTTTCGGCCAGCGGAGCCCTCCTGGTGGTGGACGAGGACTACCGCGACTTCGGGCTCTCGGGGGAGCTCGCGGCATGCATGCTCGAAGCGGGGCTGAAGCCCCGCTTCGCGCGGGTCGCCACCGAGGGGGTTATCCCTTACGCACGCCACCTGGAGGATGCGGCGCTGCCCAACGTGGAGCGCATCCAGGAAGCGGCGCTCAAGATGCTATCTTAAACGTCCTGGCCAGAGCCCAGATGTACGGTTTTACCGTGTACGGGGACAGGTACAGATGTACTACGAGCCTTTCTTGCGGCGGGCGAGGGCGACCGTTGCGTCCATGTAGAAATCGACGAGGCGCGGCGCTAGACCGTTCATGCGGTAGAGCAGCCTGCCCATGAAGTCGCATATCACCATGAATTTGCCCGCCTTGAAGCCACGCATGAAGCACGCGGCCACCTCGGCCGCGGGCATCTCGCGGGCGGAGCCGCTCACGGCGCTCGTCTCGGGAGGCCGTACCTTCTTCTCGGACTTCAGTCCCGGCGTGTCGGTATCCGGCGGGCAGAGTACGCTAACCTGAACGCCTTTTCCGCGTGTCTCCACGCGGATGACCTCGGCCAGGCTTATCAAGGCGGCCTTGGTCGGGCTATAGGTGGAATAGCCGAAGATGCCCTTGTGGCCCGCGAGCGATGAGGTGAAAGTGATGGCGCTGCGCTGCCGCTTGAGCAGATACGGGAGTGCCGCCTTGGTGCTATTCACGGCGCCCAGGTAATTGGTGCGCACCACCGTCTCGAAAGCTTCGATGGGGATTTTCTCGAAATAGCCCGGGATCACGATGCCCGCGTTGTTCACGAGGACGTCGATTCCGGGACCCTCCAGGGCGATGGCCTCGATAGCCCGAAAGATGGCCTCCCGGTCGGAGACGTCGGCGGCGAATCCCTTCACGCGGCGCCCGCGCTGGACCTGGCTCGTCAGTTCCTGCACGGCCGCATCGAGTTTCACCGGGTCGCGGGCTATGAGATAGACGTTCGCCCCTTCCTGGACGAAACTGCGGGCGAGCTCTTTTCCCAATCCGTAGGAACCACCGGTAACCACCACGTTCTTGCCGTCCAGGTCCCGCATATCCCCTCCCTTTGCGCTCCGACCAGGTCCCGTCCTTATGCCGACTTTTCTACCTCCACCTGCAGATCTCCATCCTCCTTGACTCTCCAATGGCAGTGAGCCTCAGCCCCCACGGCTATCTCGTAAAGGCCCCAGCCCAGGCCCGTCGCCAGAAGCGGGAAAGCGGGATTCTCAATGCGGAAGCTCAGGCGCCAGCCACAGGTATCGTAGGCGGCCAGGTTTCCCAGCCCGCGCAGCGCGGTTACCTCGCGGAACTTCTCGACACCCATGAGCGCCTCCGAGCGCAATGCGCGCTCCCGTGTGTTCTGCTTCTCCGCCTCTACGATTACCTGGGACACGTCCTCGCCCAGCTCGAGTTCGAGTTCGCGGAAAACGGCGTTAACCCCTCCGGGCCCGAAGAGGGCCATGCGCCGTCCGCTCGTTCTGTCCAGAATGGTTCCCGCCTCGACATCCCACTCCATGCTGGAGAGCGCCAGTGGTGCCAAGCAGCGACCGCACCGCTCCATGGCTATATTGCCGGGTTTCAGCGGGTAATAACGGATGCCCAAACGCTCCGGCTCCTCCACCGGCAATCCGCTGTTCGTGGCCATCAAGCGCAACCAGCCGTCTTCCAGACGCTCGTATTCCACGCTGGCACGGATGCCGGCGACGGCTTCGAAGATGCCTTTGAAATCCCCCATGAAGAGCGGCACTGAATAGGGATCCTTCATCCGGATGGAGACATAGTCGGGCCGTCCCTTCACCGCCCGGACGTCCTCGAAACGGATTTCGCCGTAGCCCATAACCCGGCCTTGCTGCTGCAGGCCTTCCACGAGCCTCTCAAATCCAACGCGGAGCGCCATGCTGCACTTCCAGCGCGGCAGCATGCTCTCCCAGTAGAAGCGGGTGGAGAGAGCTTTCGCTTCGACGATGATGGGTTCTATGCTTAGGCCGATACGCTCCTCGACCCTCTCGAAGAGGCGGTCCAGGCTTCCCGCCTCGCTCAGTACCATACGATGATCGGGATCCTTCACCTGGGTGATGGTCCCGTTGCTATGCCAGCGATGGGCTTTGCCCACTCCCTCCGGCACCCCACACTGGGGACAGAGCTTCACGGCTTTCATTGCTTCCTCCCGGCCCCCCTCATCCCAATCGCAGAGCCCCGCGGGGGCATGCATCTACACAAGTCCCGCAACCGGTGCAGCGCGACTTGAAGGCGGTCACCAGCTCATAGCGATCGCAGACCTGTCCGTGCCGGCGGTCTCGCGGATAGGTGAAGAAAACCCCCTCCGGGCACCCGTGCATGCAGAGCGCGCAGTCGAGGGGATTCTCCAGGCACTTGCCGCGCCTCAGCCTGACCCTGCTCGTCTTTCCTTCGCAACCGCCCGGCTTCATATCGCTCAGGGCCTTGCGGATACGATCCCGGGGAACGCTGGTCATGACATCCACGGTGCGCATGCTCAACATATGCAGCAGGGTGAGCACCAACTCCAAGGGCCGCGCCGTCTTCGCTTTTATATTGCTGATCCGGTTCATGGCTCCTCCTTCCCCGCTCTCCGCCTAGTAGAGACCCGCGTATTTGGGCATACTCTGGCGCGGGATGAGGGTTATAGCCGCGGCGGCACAACCCGCCCGGCACAGCCCGCAGCCAAAGCAGCTCTCGTAGTCCAAGGCCATGGTCTCCGCTTGCGGCGCATAGCGGATGGCGCCGAACTGGCAGCGCTCCAGGCATTTGCCGCAACCGTTACAGAGGCTCGAGTCTATACGGGCGAGGTACTCGCCTTTCTGAGATATGCGCTGGACGCCCCAGTCGCGGCGCAGCCGCATGAAAATGCAGGTAGGGTACTCGCAATTGCATATACCCAACAGGAAGGGCGTGCGCATGGTGGCGAAATGATGCACCAACCCCTGCTCCTCCATCTCCTCCAGAAAGCTCTCCGCCTCCGCCAGGGAGAGTGGCTCGAACTCCGGGGTGAAGTCCACGTAATCCGTGAGAGGCCTCGCCCAGGGGAAGTTCACGCTGAAGAACAGGCACATGGGCTCATGGCGGCGGCCGCCCAACATCCTCCGGCAGATGCAGGAGTAACGGGCGATTCCTCCGTTCTCGTCGGCCAGCTTCAGGGAGGCCTTGGCGTCTTCCAGGGGGACGACCTGGCCTCCGTGCCAGGTATTGACCCAACCGTTCAAGATGCGCCGGAACAAGCCGCTCATTACGGGAACGTGGGTCATGATCCAATCCACCGTGGGGAATATGGTGCCCAGCTCTTTTTCCAGCTTCAGAAAATATTCGTCGAAGAAGGCCTGGCGCCCCGGGTCTTCGAGCATCTTGACGGAGTAGTTCTTGGCCTCGAGATACCACTTCTCTCCCGCGCCATGGGAAATGCACCAGTCACACATAGATTGCCCTCTCCTCGGCTGTGGTCCGCCCCCCCATATATTATCAGAAGCGCAACATGTTTTGGACCGAAACCGGCCCAGCGCAAGTAGAACGCAAGTTTCCTGACCCGGGGGACGGTTGCCTTGGGGACAGGGCTAGCGGGTGACCACGCGGTTGAAAGCGGGAATGGCTATGGCCAGCGTAACAGCGCCGAAGGCCAGCAGTACGGCCACAGACCTCCAGACCTGGCCGATGCCCGCGCCCAGCACCATCACCTGCCGGAGCCCTTCCACCACGTAGGTCAGCGGGACCACCTTGGAGATGGCCTGCATGAACCCCGGCATCTGCTGTACGGGGAAGAACGCCCCCGATAGGAAGAACATGGGGAAGTTCAGCGTCATCATGATGGTCATGGCCGTCTCCTGCTCCGACGCCATGGCGGAGATCAGGATGCCCATCCCCACGAAGGAGAAGATGCCCAGGATCAGCATGATGATGAGAAGGGGCCAGCTTCCATAGACACGCACCCCGAAGAAGACCATGGCAAGTACAAGCACCATTGCTCCTTGGGTCAGGCCGCGTACGGTCTGCGCGAAGGTCTTGCCCATGACGATGGAGCCGCGCGCGATGGGTGCGACCAGCAACCCGTCGAGCGTGCCCACCTCTTTTTCCCTGGCCACGGAGCCGGCCAGACCCATCATCACGGCCATAACCGTGACCATGGCCATCACTCCCGGGGCAACGAACTGGAAATAATTGGGATTTCCTGGTATAAGGCCCCGGGTCTGCACCTGGATGGGCGTCACCAGAGCGGTTATGGTATCCTGGGATATTTGGCCGCCGGCCATGTCGTCGATGGCCTGGGCGGACATCTGCGTGCCCATGTTGGCCAGTGTCTGTTCCAACATACCCGTCAGCATGGAGGATATCTGGGGGTTCGACTGGTCGGTGATGATAACCACCTGGCCCTGCTGCTTGCTGGCTAGGCTGTCCGACAGGCCTTCAGGGAAGAGCAGCGCGCCGCTGATGCGCTGCTCCTGGATGAGCTCCTTGGCGGCATCCTCGTCGGCCAGGTTCTGCAGCTTCATGACTTTGGACTTGCCGGACTTCAGCTCGCTGAAGACCACCAGCATCTGCTGCGCCACCGGCCCCCCGTCCAGGTTCACCACGCCCACCGGCAAGTCCTTCAGGGAACTCTGGGAGGGAAAGATGAAGCCGGTGAGCAACATCATGAAGATGGGCATGATGAGAAAGGCTACGATCCGCGCGCGGTCCCGGTAGAAGTCCTTCAGGTCCTTGTTGCCGACATGCAATGCGTCCATGAAAAAAGCGTGTATCTTCCGCATGATTGCCCTCCTCATCTCACTCTGCTAGTGCGTCCGGCGGCCCCCCGCCGGTGTCCGCTCGGCGCACTCTGCGCGAATTCCACGCGCATCTCGTTTCCGGTGAGATGCAGGAAGACATCCTCGAGGTTGGCCTCCAGGGTATTCACCGAGCTGATGGTTCCGCCCGCCCCCTCAACCAGGCGCATGACCTCGCTAAGGACGCCCGGCCGGTTCGTAGTGATGCGCAGCCGGCCCGCTTCCGGCTCGGCCAGCCCCATCACTCCCCGTAGCGCCCCAAGGTCCTGCCGCATGCCGTCCGTGAGCCCCTCTAAGGCGAGATCCAGGACGGCACCCTTGCCGTCACTGATAAGGTTTTTCAGGTTCGCCTCCGTATCCAGGGCGACGATGCTGCCGTGGTCCATGATGCTGATGCGATCGCAGAGCATCTCGGCCTCGACCATCTGGTGCGTTGTGAGGATGACGGTTACACCCTGCTCCGCCAACTCCTTGATGAACTGGCGGATGGCCCGGGTAGTCTGCGGGTCCAGACCCAGCGTCGGCTCGTCCAGGAACATGATGCGCGGGGATGTGAGCAGCGCCCGCGCGATGTTCACCCGCTGCTTCATTCCAGTGGAAAACGTGCCCGCTAGCTTGTCCTTCCACTGGGTCATGCCCATCCGGTCCAGCCAAAATGCGCTCCTGGCCTTGATCTCCGCCTCGGGCAGATGGTTCATGCGTCCGTAGAAGTAGAGGTTCTCCTCAGCCGTTAGCCGGTCATATAGGATGATCTTCTCGGCCACCAGGCCGATGTTGCGCCGCACCTGGCTGGCCTCGTCCACGATGTCGTAGCCCGCCACCAGGGCCCGCCCCCCGCTCGGCTTCAGCAGCGTGCAGAGCATCTTGATGGTGGTGGACTTGCCCGCGCCATTCGGTCCCAGGAAACCGAATATCTCGCCCCGGGGGACTTCGAAGGAGATGCCCTTCACGGCCTCCAGGTCCCCGAATCGCTTGGTCAGCGCCTCCACGCGCATTTCAAATTCCTGCGCCTCCGATGTCATAATTCATCCAGCTCCTTATCGATCTCGGCGATGCTCGCACGCATACGCTTCCGCGCCCCTGCGAGCCTCTCCAAGTGCTTCTCCACGATATCCAGATGCGCTTGCAGTTGCTCTCGCGCCTCGAGTAGCTTCTCCTCGCGTTTGGGCCCGCTCGGCTCCCGGCGCGCCTCTTCCAGCAAGCGCTCCGCCAACTGGTGTTTCTCCACTATCCCCTTTATCTTCTTCAGGCTGAAGCCCGGGAGCTGCTGACACTGCTGTATCATCCTGAGCCGCTCCACCTCCTGCGCCGTGTAAACGCGCGCCCGGCCCCGCCGGTGGTGCCGTTTGCCCAGGAGCCCGAGCTCTTCATAATAGCGCAGAGTGCGGTGAGTGAGGCCGGTCATCTGGACGACCTCGCCAATCTTGTAGATACGGCCTTTCTCCCCTGTTGGTGTGTCAGGCAATACAAGCACCTTTCTATCTTACGTTAACGTGAGGTAGAGTTTACATGTGCGGGGATCACTCCGTCAAGGGGATATCTCAGGGCCCTGATTTTTCAGAGCAGCCAACCGGCAGCTCAGATCTTGAGGACGAGGGAGGTGATGACGACGACGATTCCGAGCACCACCAGGATGGTGAGGAAGCTGGCCGCTGCGGTTCCGGAACTGCGGGGCTTGACGGTCTCCACCCCATTCACTAGGCTCCCGTTGGGGTTGACGCTGGTGCGGTGCGTCACGCCCCAGATGATGGAGACCAGGAGGATGACCAGGGCCACCAGCAGTATTATCCGCACTGCCATGGAGAACTTGCTCATGCGGCCTATGTTAGCACGGAAGACGCCAAGGAGTCATGCCTGCGCCGTGTGCAGCAAAAGGGTCAGTCGCCCATGCCACCGTAGCGGCACCAGCAGAGGAGGAAAGTGACGCTATTTTCGGAACAGTTGCTTATGCCGCGGTAGCTGCACCATCGGAGCATGAGAATCTGTTCTCAGTCCACCGCCGCGATGAGCCACAACATATGGTTGCTGAATGCTATTTTCGGCACAGACCCTCTTGCTGCACCGTTGTCAGGCCGGGTGTCCGCAGGGAGCCATTAGTGCTTGAAGTGGCGGATGCCGGTGGTGACCATGGCCATGCCGGCCTCGTCCGCCGCCGCGGTGCTCTCCCCGTCGCGCAGGCTGCCGCCCGTGTGAATCACCGCGGTGACGCCGTGCCTGGCGGCCTCGTCCACGGTATCCCGGAAGGGGAAGAAAGCGTCGGAAGCCATGGCCGCTCCCTTGCAGCGGTCCCCTGCCTTCATCGCGGCGATATAGAGCGAGTCGATGCGGCTCATCTGGCCCGCCCCGATGCCGACGGTGGCGCCTTCTTTAGCCAGCACGATAGTGTTGGATTTGACGTGCTTGGTAACGCGCATAGCGAAGAGCATGTCCTCCCACTCCCGATCCGTAGGCTGGCGCTTGCTCACGACCTTGGAGCCTTCCCGCGTCTCCACGCCGTTGTCGTAATCCTGCAGCAGGAGCCCGCCCGATACACGCTTCAGATCCTTGGCCGAGGCGGACGGCTTGCCTATCGCCAGCTGCAGGATGCGGAGGTCCGCCTTCCTGGCCAGCGCCTTGAGGGCGGCCGGCTCGTAATCCGGGGCGATCAAGCATTCCATGAATACGTTCCCGATGGCCTCCACCGTGGCCATATCCACCGTGCGGTTGAAGGCGGCTATGCCGCCGAAGGCTGATTTGGGGTCGCAGTCGAACGCGACCTGGTAGGCCGTGGCCGGATCGTCGCGCACGGCCACCCCGCAGGGGTTGTTGTGCTTGATGATGGCCACGGCGGGCCGCTTGAATTCCTGCACCAGGGCCCAGGCGGCGTTCAGGTCGAGCACGTTGTTGAAGGACAGCTCCTTGCCCTGGAGCTGCCGGGCATTGGGGAGGGCTTGCGGCGAAGCGCCCACTTCGCGGTAGTAGGCCGCGCCCTGGTGAGGGTTCTCGCCGTAGCGCACATCCTGTATCTTCTCGAAGACCGGTGCGTAGATGCGGCGGAAGGCGGTTATCTGCCCGCCTTCATGGCCGGCCAGCCAGGAGTGGATGGCCGAGTCGTAAAGGGCAGTATGGCGAAAGCCCCGCACCGCCAGGCGGCTGCGGAACTCCTCGCTCAGATGCCCGTCGTTCATCTCCAGCTCTCGCACCAACTCGTAATAATCGCCGGGCTCGGTCACGATGCCCACGTGGCGGTGGTTCTTGGCGGCCGCCCGGATGAGGGTCACGCCTCCGATATCGATCTGCTCGATGGCGTCTTCCAGGGTCACGTCCTCCCTGGCCACCGTCTGGTTGAAGGGGTAGAGGTTCACGACCACCAGGTCGATGGGCCTGATGCCGCGCTCGGCTAGCTGGGCCACGTGATCCGGGTTGTCGCGGTCGGCCAGGATACCCGCGTGGACATGGGGATGGAGCGTCTTGACGCGCCCGTCCAGCATCTCACCGAAGCCGGTGACCTCCGCCAGCGGGATAACCGGGATGCCCTCTTCTCGCAGGGCCTTCTCCGTTCCCCCGGTCGAGATGATCTCCACGCCGAACTTGACCAGCTCGCGTGAGAGCTCCACCACACCCGTCTTGTCCGAAACACTCACCAGCGCCCGCTTTATCCTCGCCATGCTCTCCTCCCTCTGGTGTCTACCCAATCAATGTAGATACTCGTGCCGCGACCTCAATCGATAAAGACACGCCGTCCCTCCACCCTCAGCCGGCCCTCGCAAAAATACCGGACGGCCTCCGGGTACAGGCGATGCTCGACCTGATGGATGCGCGCAAGCAGTGCGTCCAGGCCATCGTCGCCCCGGACCGCAACCGCCTCCTGCATGATGATAGGACCGGTGTCGAGCCCCTCATCGACAAAATGGACGGTCACCCCCGTCACCTTCACTCCATAAGCCAGGGCATCCGCCACGCCGTGCGTCCCTGGAAATGAGGGAAGCAGCGCGGGGTGCAAGTTTATCACACGGAGTGGAAAGACGCGCAGGACCTCGGGCCCGAGCAGGAGCATATAGCCGGCCAGGACCACCAGGTCCACCTGCTTGGATGAAAGTATCCGAACCAGGTCGCGGTCGTAATCCGCCCGTGTGGGAAAGGCCTTCGGATCAACCCAGCGGGCTTCCACACCGTGGTTCCGGGCACGCACCAGCGCGTAGGCATCCTCCACATTGCTGATGACCACGACTATCTCGCCCGGGATGTCCTCCTCCTCGACACTCTTCAGGATAGCTTCGAGATTTGTGCCATTGCCCGAAACGAGCACGGATATACGACATTTTTTCACGTGGTTCACCTCGCAGCCTTTCTTGTCGCCGAGCTATGCGTATCCTTAATTTAAGTCCTGTCCCCAATGTAAGGATTTTAGCAGGTGAGGCAGATGCCTCCGGTTCCCTCCAGGACCTCTCCGATGTGGAAAGCCCGGTAGCCCAGGTTGGCGAAGAACGCCAGGGCTGACCTGAATTGCTCGCGGTCCACAATGAGGATCATGCCTATGCCCATGTTAAATACGTTGAACATCTCGGCCTGTTCGATATTTCCCAGCTTCATGATGGCCTGGAAGATGGTGCGCACCGGCCAGGTGCTTATATCGATGACCGCGTCCACGCGCTTGGGGAGGATGCGCGGGACGTTCTCGATAAGCCCGCCTCCCGTGATGTGGGCCATCCCTTTCACCGGCATCTGCTCCATCAGCCGGAGAATGGCTGGCGCGTAGATCTCCGTAGGGATCAGCAGTTCGCTACCGAGCGGGAGATCTATGCCCTTGATCCGGTCGTCCAGGTTGAACTCGTTGTCCTCGAAGAAGAGTTTGCGCACGAGCGAATAGCCGTTGGAGTGGAGCCCGGAACTCCCCAGGCCTACAATGGCGTCGCCGGGCTGAATGGTCGAGCCGTCGATGATGGCGTCCCGCTCCACTACACCGACGCAGAAACCCGCCAGGTCGTAGTCGTCCTCGGCCATGATCCCGGGATGCTCCGCCGTCTCGCCGCCCAGGAGCGCGCAGCCTGCCTTGGCGCATCCCCGCACGATGCCATCGACGATGCCCTCCACTTTCGACGGCACGATTTTGCCGATACTCAGATAGTCGAGGAAGAAGAGAGGACGAGCTCCAGAGGTGACGACATCGTCCACGCACATGGCCACCAGGTCCATGCCGATGGTGTCGTGCTTATCCATCATCTGGGCTATCTTCAGCTTGGTCCCCACGCCATCGGTGGCGGAAACCAGCACCGGGTGGCGGTACTGTTCCAGGGCATAGAGCCCTGAGAATCCCCCCAACTCGGAGATGACCTGGGGGCCGTAGGTGGAGGTTACTTTCTCCTTGATGAGCTCAACTGCGCGGCGGCCCGCGCCGACATCGACGCCGGCTTCAGCATAGCAGCTCGCTTCGCACTCGTCGGGACTTCGCTCGTCTACCACTTAGCCTACCTTCGTGCCTTCTTCCAGGCGGTACTTGGAGAGCTTGAGGTCGCCCGGCGGTTCGACGGGATAATCGCCATCGAAGCAGGCCAGGCAGAACTCCTCGCGCTCCCTGCCGGTGGCCTGGACCAGCGCGTCGAAGCTGAGGTAATGGAGGCTGTCGGCCCCGATGAATTTGCGTATCTCTTCCACGCTCATGCGGGATGCGATCAGCTCGTCCTTGATGGCGGTATCTATGCCGTAGAAGCACGGGAATTTGTCCGGCGGCGAGCTGATGCGCATGTGCACTTCCTTCGCTCCGCAGTCCCGCAGCATCTGCACGATCTCGCGGGTGGTGTTGCCGCGCACGATGGAGTCGTCCACTATAACCAGGCGCCTTCCCTTGATATCGCTGATGAGCGGGTTCAGCTTCAGCCGGACACCCAGGCGCCGGATGGCCTGCGTGGGCTGGATGAAGGTCCTGCCCACGTAGCGGTTCTTGATGAGCCCCTCACCGAAGCGGATGCCGGAGGCCTCCGCGAATCCGATGGCTGCGGGGACTCCCGTATCCGGGATGGGCATGACCACGTCGGCCTCCACCGGGGCTTCGTCCGCCAGGCTCATGCCCATGTGGCGGCGTGCGTGGTATAGGGTACGCCCGTACATGAAGGAGTCCGGCCGTGCGAAATAGATGAACTCGAAGATGCAGAGGGAGGGCTTGCGCGCCTCCTGGAGCCTCTCAAAACTGAGGCCGTCGGGGCCGATAATGGCCAGTTCCCCGGGCTCGATGTCCCGCATGTACTCGGCCCCGATGATGTCCAGGCCGCAGCTCTCGCTGGAGACGGCGAAACCGTCCTTGTAGGCGCCCACGCAGAGGGGCCGTATGCCGAAGGGATCGCGCGCCGCGTAGAGCTTGTCCCGGGTCATGACGGCCAGGGAGTAGGCACCTTCCAGGCGCGGCATGACCTCGTGCGCCGCCTCCTCTATGGGCCCCCCGTGCCGGGCGAGCATCAGCGCGATGACCTCCGTGTCGGAAGTGGAGCGCGGCTTGTAGCCATCCGCGACAAGCTCCTCGCGCAGCCTGTCCGTGTTCAAGAGATTGCCGTTGTGGGCTACGTAGATAGGCCCGTCCGGGCCGTTCACCTCCACCGGCTGCGAGTTCTCCCACTGGCTGGAGCCGGTGGTGGAGTAGCGCACGTGCCCGATGGCCAGGTTCCCCTCCAGGATCTTGAGGTCGCGTTCGGAAAATACCTGCGAAACCAGGCCCATGTCCTTCAGCAGTAGGGCCCGCATCCCGTTGGAGGCGACTATGCCCGCGCTCTCCTGGCCCCGGTGCTGAAGCCCGTAAAGGGCGTAGTAGGTGAGCTTCCCCACCTCGTCGTCCTCCGAGTATATCCCGAAGACCCCACAGGCCTCGTGCTTCTTATCGTCCGTAAACTCTCGCAAACAGTTCCTCCCGCCTCAAGCCAATATATTCTCCAGCGCCGTGCGCCATGCTTCCCGGCTCTTCTCCAGGTGCATGGCTATCCAGTCGTTGATGACCAGGTGCTTGCCACCCACCCAGCCCAGTACCTCGACCGGCACGCCGACCTGCGCCCTGGCTATCTCCTGCAAGCGGGGCAGATCCATCTTCTTCAGCGTCACCACGAACCGCGACTGGGACTCGCTGAACATCCACTCCGCCGGCGCCAGGTCCGTCTCCACCCTCAAGGTAGCACCTAAGCCTGTTGCCCAGCAAGAATCGATGAGGGTGACGGCCAGGCCGCCCTCCGAACAGTCGTGGGCGGACAGGATGAATCCCTGCTCGATAGCCTCGCGGCAGACCGCCTGGACAGCTCTCTCCTTCGCCAGGTCCACGCCGGGCGGCCGGCCCTCGGTCAACCCGTGTATCACCTTCAGGTATTCGCTGCCACCCAACTCGGGGAGGGTCTCCCCCAGCAGGACGATAAGATCGTCCTGGCTCTGAAAGCCGATGCCCACCCGCTTTTCGATATCCGGCAGCACCCCTACCATCCCGATAACCGGCGTGGGATGGATAGCTTCGCCAAAGGACTCGTTATAGAAGCTGACATTGCCGGACACCACAGGCAGGTCGAGCGCACGGCAGGCGTCCGACATGCCCTCCACCGCCCGGATGAACTGCCAAAAGATGTCCGGGCGCTCGGGGTTCCCGAAGTTAAGGCAGTTGGTGATGGCTGCGGGCACGGCGCCCGAGGCGATGACGTTGCGGGCCGCCTCCACCACCGCTATCTGGGCGCCGGTGTAGGGGTCCAGGTAGCAGTAGCGCCCATTGCCGTCCACGGAGAGGGCTAACCCTTTGCCCGTTCCCTTCACGCGCAGGACGGCCGCGTCAGAGCCCGGATACACAACCGTGTTCAACTGCACCATATGGTCGTACTGCTCCCAGACCCAGTGGCGCGAGCAGAGGTTGGGGCTGGCCACCAGGCGCATGAGCACATCGTTGAGGTCACTGGGGTGCTCGACGGTGCTGAGGTCTGCTGCGGCCACCCGGTCCAGGTACTGGGGCCTTGCAGACTCCCGCGAGTAAACCGGCCCGTCCGCCAGCGAAGATGCGGGAACGTCCACGACCTTCTCGCCCTTCCAGTAGATCTCCAGCTTGTCGCCGGGGATGACCTCACCGATCTGCGTGGCCTTGAGCCCCCAGCGCTCGCATATCTCGATGACGGCGGCGGCCTTGGCCGGCTCGCAGACCGCGAGCATGCGCTCCTGCGACTCGGATATCATGATCTCGAAGGGCTCCATATCCTCGCGCAGGGGCACCCGGTCGGCGTGCACCGCCATACCCACGCCGCCCTTCGCGGCGGTCTCGGAGAGCGCGCAGGATATGCCCGCCGCGCCCAGGTCCGAGAGGCCCACCAGCAGCCCCGCGTCGAGCATCTCCAGGCTGGCCTCGATGAGCAGTTTCTCGGTAAAGGGGTCACCCACCTGCACGGAGGGGCGCTTGGCCTCGGAAGTCTCGTCGAACTCCTGCGAAGCCAGCACCGATGCTCCACCGATGCCGTCTCTGCCGGTGCGGTTCCTGAAGAGGATGACCGCTTCGCCGGGGGTGGCCGCGGCGCCCTTGATGATGCGGCGCACCGGCATGATGCCCACGCACATCACGTTGATGAGCGGGTTCTCGTCGTAGCACGCGTCGAAGTAAAGGTCGCCGGCTACCGTGGGAATGCCCAGGCAGTTGCCGTAGCCCGCGATGCCGGCCACCACGCCGCCCAGGAGGAAGCGCGTGCGCTGCTTGTCCAGGCTGCCGAAGCGCAGAGGGTCGAGGCAGGCGATGGGCCGCGCGCCCATGGTGAAAATATCGCGCACGATCCCACCGATGCCGGTGGCGGCCCCCTGGTAGGGCTCCACCGCACTGGGGTGGTTGTGCGACTCCATCTTGAAGGCCACGGCCAGGCCGTCGCCGATGTCGATGATGCCGGCGTTCTCGCCCGGGCCCTGCAGGACCCAGGGGCCTTGCGTGGGCAGCATCTTGAGCGCTTCTTTGCTGGACTTGTAGGAGCAGTGCTCGCTCCACATGAGGGAGAACATGCCCAGTTCCACGGCGCTGGGCTCGCGCCCCAGTACCCGCTTGATATCCTCGAACTCCGAGCTGGTCAGGCCGAGGTCCGCGTACAGCTCGCTGACCGGTTTGGCCGCCTCCATGTCAATTCCCCCGCTCGAAATGGTTGACCACCGAGCGCCAGATGGTAAGTCCGTCGGTGTGCCCCAGGATGTCCTCGGAGCACCGCTCCGGATGCGGCATGAGGCCTAAGACGTTGAAGTTCTCGCTGGCGATACCCGCGATGTTCTGCGCCGCGCCGTTGGGATTGGCCTCCGCCGTGATATTCCCCTCCGGGTCGCTGTAACGCAGGAGCACCCGGCCTTCCCTGTTCAGCCGGTCGAGCGTCTCCTCGTCGGCCACGAAGTTGCCTTCGTTGTGGGCGATGGGAATGCGCAGCACCTTGCGGTCCACGCTGTTGGTCCAGGGCGTTCCCGTATTCTCCACGCGCAGGTCCACGTACCGGCAGATGAAGCGGAGGGTGGTGTTGCGCAGCAGAGCGCCGGGCAGCAATCCCGCCTCTGCCAGTATCTGGAAGCCGTTGCAGATGCCGATGACCAGCCCGCCGGCAGCGGCGAAACCCCTCACCGATTCCATGACCGGGCTAAAACGCGCGATGGCCCCGCAGCGCAGATAGTCGCCGTAGGAGAACCCCCCCGGCAGCACGACGCAGTCGTAAGGGCTCAGGTCCGTTTCCTGGTGCCAGACGTAGTAGACCTCCTGGGCCAGAACCTCCTTGATGACATAGTAACAATCGGCATCGCAGTTGGAGCCGGGGAAGACAACAACACCGAAGCGCATTTAAGCGCCCCCTCCCATAAATACGCTCGCATTCGAGCGCCTATCCATCCACGCCGGCTGTGTTCCACTCCCTCGACGTACTAAGAGTACGCCCTCGGTCGCGCGCCTTGCCGGCGCGGCGCTTTGTGTCCCGTGTCTGACCGTATTTATGGGAATGGACACTAGGACCCCGCCTCGAAGCGAAAGTCCTCGATGATGGGGTTGGCCAGGAGCCTGGAGCACATCTCCTGGACGCGCGCCTCCACCTGGGCCGGGTCGGCCCCCTCCAGCTCCAGGACTATGTACTTGCCGATGCGCACATCGGCCACCTCCGTATAGCCCAGGGAATGCAGGGAACCCAGCACGGCCTGGCCCTGCGGATCCAGCACCCCCGCCTTGGGCGTTATATAGACGGAGACTCGCATTTAAGTGCTCCTTTCCATAAGTACGCTCGCATTCGAGCGCCCATCCATCCACTCCGGCTGTGTTCCGCTCCCATCGAAGTACACGGAGTACAACATCGGTCGCGCGCCTTGCCGGCGCGGCGCCTGAACGCTCTCGGTGCTGACCGTACCCATGGAAACGAACACTAGCGCATCCTTTCCTGCACGCGGCGAAGCACCTCGGCGTAGGTCTCCTCCAGCTTGCCCAGGTCCCGCCGGAAGCGGTCCTTGTCCATGATCTCGCCCGTCTCGGTGTCCCAGAGGCGGCAATTGTCCGGGCTTAACTCGTCCGCCAGGAGAATGCGGCCGTCTTTCAGCCCGAACTCCAGCTTGAAGTCCACCAGCTTCAGGCCCGCTCCCTCGAAGAATGGGATGAGGAGTTCGTTTACCTTCAGGCTGACGGCTGTGATCTCGTCTAATTGCTCCGGTGTGACCAGTCCCAGCTCCCAGATGTGATTGGGAGCGAGCATCGGATCGCCCAGGGAGTCGTCTTTGAGGAAGTACTCCACCAGCGGCTCCCGCAGTTCCTGCCCCTCCGGATAGCCCACGCGCTTGGCCAGGCTTCCGGCCGCGATGTTGCGCACGATGACCTCGAGCTTCAACATGTCGAGCTGGTAGGTAGCTATCTCGTGGTCGGAGAGTTGCTCTACCAGATGCGTCGGGATACCCCGCTCCTCCAGGTACTTGAAGATGATGACGGTCATGTTGGCGTTCACCGAGCCCTTGCCCCCGATCTCGCCCTTCTTCTTGCCGTCGAAGGCGGTGGCGGAATCCTTGAAATCCTGGATGATCATGCCGGGCTCGTCGGTCTTGAATACCCTTTTGGCCTTTCCCTCGTAGAGGAGTTCTCTCTTCTCCATGTACCGTCCTTTCGCGTCGTTGCTATAGGTTGAGCTGCTCGAGGCGCTCGAAGATCACGTGTTGGTTGCGCAGGTGTTCCTGCATGTCGAAGCAGGCGGCGAGTTCCCCCGCCGTCAGCAGCTCGGCCACCGCCGGGTCCTGCTCCAGCACGCTCTTGAAATCAACCCGCTCGCGCCAGGTACGCATGGCGTTTCGCTGCACCACTTCGTAGGCCTCCTCCCGCGTGAGCCCCTTGCCCACCAGCGCCAGGAGAACCCGCTCCGAGAAGATGAGGCCGCCCGTGCGCTCCAGGTTGGCGCGCATGTTCTCGGGATAGACCTGCAGGCCCTCCATGATGCCCCGAAATTTCACCGTGATGTAGTGCAGGACCATGGTGGAGTCGGGGAGGATGATGCGCTCCACCGAGGAGTGGGAGATGTCCCGCTCGTGCCAGAGGCTCACGTTTTCCATGGCCGCCAGCGCGTTGGCGCGCAGGAGGCGGGCCAGGCCCGCGATACGCTCGCTGATGATGGGATTGCGCTTATGGGGCATGGCGCTTGACCCCTTCTGGCCGGCGGCGAAGGGCTCCTCCAGTTCCAGGGTGTCGGTGCGCTGCAAGGCTCTCACCTCGGTGGCGAACTTCTCCAGCGAGCAACCCGCGATGGCGCAGGCGGAGAGATACTCCGCATGCCGGTCGCGCTGCAGCACCTGGCTGGAGGCCTCCGCGGGCTTGAGCCCCAGCCTGTCACATACATATTGCTCGACGCGGGGGTCGAGGTTCGTGTATCCGCCCACCGCGCCGGAGAGCTTCCCGTAGGATATGGTGGCGCGGGCGCATTCCAGGCGCTCTAAGTTGCGTACCGTCTCGAAGGTCCAGACGGCTATCTTCTGTCCCAGGGTTATGGGCTCCGCGTGCACGCCGTGCGTACGTCCGACCATCACCGTATCGCGATACTCCAGGGCTTTGCTCTTCAGCACCCGGGCCATCGCGCGGGTCTCCTCGAGGATGATGTCCATGGCCTCGCGCATCTGCAGGGAAAGCCCGGTGTCCAGGATGTCCGAAGAGGTCATACCGTAATGGATATATCTACCAGCAGGCCCGACGTGCTCGTTCAGGTTGGTGAGGAAAGCTACCACATCGTGATGCGTTACCTGCTCGATCTCCTCCACCCGCTCAGCGTCGAAGGCCGCCTTGGCTCTCACCTCGGACACCACTTCGGGGGGGATATTGCCGAGTTCGGCCTGGGCCTCCAGCGCCAGTAGCTCGATGTCGAGCCACTTCTGATACTTGTTCTGCTCGGTCCAGACCTGGGCCATCTGGGGAAGGATGTAGCGCCTAATCAAGCCACCAACTCCTGCGGGTAGAAGCGTTTAGTCAAAAAGCGTTCAATCAAATCTCCGGCCATTAACTACAATCCGGGGTCAGGCCCCGCATAGTAGTTGAGCGCGCAATCGGGCGCCATCAACCACTAACATTATCGCCGATGAGCCGGCGATTTTGAAGTATTTGCGCACGTTTTTGCGCGCTCGGCTATCTATTTCTTCGCGGTCTAAACCTTGAAACCTTCGATGGCCGCGGCGATCTCCGGATACTTTAGCGCCAGGATGCGGGCGGCCAGCAGCGCGGCGTTGGCCGCTCCGTCGATAGCCACCGTGGCCACGGGGACGCCGCGCGGCATCTGCACCATGGAGAGGAGCGCGTCCAGGCCGCCCAGGTCCTGCGAGCCGATGGGCAGGCCGATGACGGGAAGGCTGGTCCAGGAGGCGAGCACTCCGGGCAGGTGCGCGGCCTTGCCGGCCGCGCCGATGAGCACCTCGAGGCCACGTCCCGCAGCGCCCAGGGCGAAAGAGCGGACTTCTTCGGGATCGCGGTGGGCGGAGAGAACGTGCACCTCCGCGGGGATGCCCAGTTTCTTCAGCACATCCTCGGCCGGCGCGACTTTTTCCGCGTCGGAGGCCGAACCCATCACTATGGCCACCAGGGCGTCGCTCATGTTACCTCCTCGCTTTCAATGTGTAGTTATTCGAATTCTGGGGTCAGACCCCAGAATTCGAATAATTCCGCTTCAGGATACCCGCAGGGCTATATCGGTGCGGTAATAGACACCGTCGAAATTTATCTTGGAGGCCGCCTCGTATGCGCATGCCCGGGCCTCGGCAAAGTCCTTGCCGAGGCCGCTGACGTTGAGGACGCGTCCCCCCGCCGTCACCACCTCGCCGTCCCTGGTCGCTGTCCCGGCGTGGAAGACGGCGGCACCCGGCACGGCCTCCGCCGCCTCCAACTCCCGGATGGGGAACCCGGTTTGGTACTTGCCTGGATACCCCGCCGAGGCCAGGGTCACCGTCACGCAGGGGCGGCTATCCCACTCGATAGCCAGATCACCCAGGTCGCCCTCGGCGGCCGCCAGGGCCAGCTCCGCGATATCGGATTTCATGCGGGGCAATATAGCCTGCGTCTCGGGGTCGCCGAAGCGCACGTTGAACTCCAGGACCTTGGGCCCGCGGGGGGTCAGCACCAGGCCGGCGTAGATGACCCCGCGGTAGATGAGCCCCTCCGCCGCCAGTGCCGCCACAGCGCCTTCGAGCACGGTCTTCACCACCTCATCGTAGGTGGCCGCGTCCAGAACCGGAACCGGGCTGTAGGAGCCCATTCCGCCGGTGTTCGGCCCCTCGTCTCCATCTCCAACACGCTTGTAGTCCTGCGCCGGCGCCAGGGGGATGACGCGTTTGCCATCGGTGAAGGCGATGAGGGATACCTCCGGGCCTTCCAGGAATTCCTCGACCAGGACCACGTCGCCGGCGGAGCCGAAGCGCTTCTGCACCAGGCAATCGTGCATGGCGGCCTCCGCCAGGCCCAGGTCGGGCACGACCGATACTCCCTTGCCCGCGGCCAGGCCGTCCGCCTTGATGACGTAAGGGGGCTCCAGGCTTCGCAGGTAGTCCCGGGCCGAGTCCAGGTCACGGAAGAACTCCGCCTTCCCGGTGGGGATGTCGTACTTCTCCATCAGGCACTTGGCGAAGGATTTGCTGCCCTCCAGTTGGGCGGCATCCTTGCTGGGCCCGAAGACCTTCAGGCCGCGTGTGGCGAAGACATCCCATATGCCCTCCACCAGCGGAGCCTCCGGACCGGCTATGGTGAGATCTATCCCCACGTCCTCCGCCCAGGCCGCCAGGGCCATGAGGTCATCGGCCTTGATGGGGACGTTGCGGGCCAGGCGTGCCGTGCCCGCGTTCCCGGGGGCGCAATAGATCTCGGTCACCCTGGGGGATTGCGCGAATTTCCAGGCCAGCGTATGCTCGCGACCTCCGCTGCCGATAATCAGAACCTTCATGCCAACCTCCGGTGAAGAACGATTCGCCTGCTCGTTGAACTAGATATCGAACTAGATCGCACTAGATGGGCAGATCGTCGCGGTAGATGAGCTTGCTCTTCTCCAGCCGCCGGCTCGCTCCATCCAGCAGGATGGTCTGATTGCGCTCTGGGCCCACGGAGATGAGGCGGATGGGAATCCCCGCCTCCCGCTGAACGAATTCCAGGTAGTCGCGAGCCTGGACGGGAAGTTCGTCGAAAGAGGTGGCCCCGCCGATATGGGAACTCCACCCTGGTAATTCCTGGTATATAGGTTCGCAGGCTCCGAAGCCGGCCAGGTCCACGGGCACCTCGGAAAGTACCTGGTCCCCGCAGCGATATCCCGTGCACACCTTCAGGCTCTCGAACTGGGAGAGCACGTCCAGCTTGGTTATGGCAATGGAGGTCATGCTGTTCACGCGCACGGCGTAGCGCATGATGACCATGTCGAACCAGCCGCAGCGGCGGCGGCGGCCGGTGGTGGTGCCGAATTCCTGGCCCACCTCCTGCATGGCTTCACCGATGCGGTTGTCCTGCTCCGTGGGGAAGGGGCCCAATCCGACCCGCGTTACGTACGCCTTGGTCACGCCGATGACCTCACTCAGGTCGAAGGGCCCGACGCCGCTGCCGGTGCAGGCTCCGCCCGCCGTGGAGGACGAGCTGGTGACGTAGGGATAGGTGCCGTGATCCAGGTCGAGCATGGTCCCCTGGGCGCCCTCAAAGAGGACGTTCTCTCCTTCGGCCAGCGCGCGCTTGATGAGCAGCGGGGTATCCGTGACCAGGCCTCGCAGGCGCTCCGCGTATCCCGCATAGGTCGAGATTACCTCGGCCAGGTCCAGCGGTTCGCCGCCGTAGACCTTGGTGATGAGCGCGTTCTTCAATGCCAAGGTGGTCTTCAGCTTCTCGGTGAAGTGCTTCGGGTCCACCATGTCCTGCAGGCGCAGTCCCAGGCGCGAGGCCTTGTCCGCATAAGCGGGACCGATGCCGCGGTTGGTGGTGCCCAGCCGGGCCCCGCCTCGCTGCTCCTCGGCCAGGCGATCCAGGGCTTCATGGCACGGCAGGATGATGTGGGCGGCGCTCGAGAGCCGCAGCCGGCTCACGTCGATCCCCCGGGCGGTGAGGTCGTCCATCTCCTCCAGGAGGACCTTGGGGTTCACCACCACTCCGTTTCCGATGACCGGCACGATATGCGGATACAGAATGCCCGAGGGCACGAGGTGCAGCTTCAGAACGTCCTGGTCGCAGACTATGGTGTGGCCCGCGTTATTGCCTCCCTGATAGCGGACGACCATATCCATATCGTCTGCAAGCAGGTCCGTAACCTTGCCCTTTCCCTCGTCGCCCCACTGGGAGCCGAGGATCACGATTCCGGGCATAAGAATCTCGCTTTCTACATCAGTAGGATTAATTCGCTTCCCAATCGTCAACCCCACAAGTTTATCAAAAAGAGGGTGAGCGGTCACCCAGCCGCAACCAGGTGATAAAATCCAGGCATGAGTGCGATACCGGAGATACAACGGAGAAGGCTCGGCAAGAGCGGCCTCGTGCCCACGGTCCTGGGTTTCGGAGGTATCTCCATACAATCGGTCCCCACGGGTGAAGCCGTGCCGGTTATCCGCGGGGCTTTGGATGCCGGCATCAACTTCTTCGACAGCGCCCGCGTTTACACCGACAGCGAGGCCAAGATGGGCGCGGCGTTTCGCGGCAGGCGCACCGAATGCCTGATAGCCACCAAGAGCCTCGCGCGCAAAGCCCCGGATATAAGGCGGGACTTGGAGACGAGCCTGGCGGAGTTGGGGACGGATCACGTGGAGCTCTTCCAGCTCCACAACATCTCGCGCGCGGAGGAGCTGGAGGAGGTGCTTGCGGCGGGTGGCGCTCTGGAAGGTGCTCTGCGAGCCAGGGATGAAGGTCTCTGCGGCCACGTGGGCGTCACCTCGCATAACGTGAACGTGGCCGCAGCCGCGGTACGCACCGGTTGCTTCGAGACCCTGCAAATCCCCTATAACATCATCGAGGACGCGGCGGCCACGTCGGGGCTCTTCCGCATCGCCGAGGGGATGGATGTGGGCGTCATCATCATGAAGCCGCTAGCGGGCGGCGCCCTGGACCTGGCGCGGCCGGCGCTCCGCTTTGCCCTGCACCCGCTGGCCACCACGGTGATACCGGGCATGGTCTCGCAGGCCCAGGTGGCGGAGAACGTGAGCGCCCTGGCGGACCCCGGCCCTCCGGCGGCCCGCGAACTTCAGGCGCTGCGGCAATCCGCCGCCAGTCTGGGCGAGCGCTTCTGCCGGCGCTGCCAGTATTGCCTGCCCTGCCCGCAGGATATCAATATACCGCAGGTATTTATCTGCGCGACGACGGCCACCTGGAGGGGCGAGCCGGAGAGGGCGCGCTCCATGTACGAAAGGCTCATGACTCCCGCCTCGGACTGCACCGGGTGCGGCGAGTGTGAGGAGCGCTGCCCCTACCTCATCCCCATCCGCGAGATGCTGGCCGAGGCGGCGGAACTGCTGGAGAAACAGCCTGGACGTTGATGAGATAAGGAGGCTGAGCGGATGAGCTGGGAGGAAGACCTCGGGAGAGCCGTTCTGGAGGGAGACGAGATATCCACGGTGCGCATCGCCGGCGAAGCCCTGGAGGCGAAGGCCAACCCGCAGGATATCCTGCAGAGGGGTGCGGAGGGCATTATCGAAGCCGGGAGATTATGGCAGCAAGGTGATTACTTCCTTCCCGACGTGATATTGGCGGCGGAGGCCTATCGCGAGGTGATGGACCGCGTAGCGCCGCTCCTGGAAGGAGACGGAGCCGGGGGCAAAGGGTCAGTGCTCATAGGCTCCGTCGAGGGAGACGCGCACGAGATCGGCAAGAACATCGTGGTGGCCATCCTCCGCAGCTCCGGCTACCGGGTGGTGGACCTCGGGGTGGATGTGCGCGCCGCGGATTTCGTGGAGAAGGTCCAGGAGCTGCGGCCGCAGATACTCGGGCTGGGCGCCTACATGACCACTACCATGCGACGCATGCCCGAGGTGATGGATGCGCTGCAGACGGCGGGCCTGCGCGACAAGGTGAAGGTCATGGTGGGCGGTGCGCCGCTCACGGCCGAGTACGCCGAATCCATAGGAGCGGACGGCTACGGAGCCGACGCCTACGACGCGCTGGCGGTAATCAACCGCCTTCTGGGGGTGGCATAGATGAACCTCAAACCGATGCTCAACGTGATGAAGAAGCTGCAGAAGGGCGTGCTCTATTCCAAGGGCTTGCGCCTGGGCCGGCTCGATGGATACGAGCGGCTCATCGCGGGCATCTACGGGCAACCCGACCGGGTGCCCCTCATCTGCCAGCCCTACACCTACGCCATGGGCCTGCACAGCCTGCCCTCGCGCAAGTTCTTCTCCGAGTCGCTCCCCTTCGTGCATGCCTCGGCGAACATGGCCCGCTACCTGGATATCGACTCCTGGAACCCCATCTTCGACTTCTACAACATCGAGCTGGAGGCTCTGGGACAGCCGCTCATATGGCGCGAGGGGAGCGAGCCCGACGTGGACTCGCAGCATCCCCTCATCGCGAGCGAGGCCGACTTCGGCCGGCTCAAGCCGCCGGCGCCGGGAAGGGACGGCCGCATGCCCTTCGTCCTCGAGTCCTATAAGAGATACATGGATGTCACCGGCCTGCAGCCCATGGTCTATGCCTGCGCGCCCTTCACCATGGCCGTGCTCATCCGCGGGTACGTGAATTTCCTGCGCGACATGCGGCGCAACCCTGCGTTCGCTCACAAGCTCCTGGACTTCCTCTCCATGGAGGTCGTGGTGCCCTGGATAGCCAAGATGGTGCAGGTAACGGGGCCGTCCATCGTGGTCATGTCCGATGCCTGGGCCTCGCCGCCTAACGCCACCCTGGAGATGGTAGCGGAGTTCTGTATTCCCTACGTGCACAAGATCATCAAGGCCACCAACTCTCCCATTCGCACCGTCTTCGATACCGGCGTCTGGGGAGAGCGGGCGGCCGACCCCCGGGCGGTCCTGGACATGAAGATGGATATGATGGTGCCGGGCAACGACTTCAAAGCCCTGCGGCCCTTCTTCCTGCTGGTGTGGTCGGAGGATTACGACGCGGTGGGCATCCCATTGGTGCGCGACTACGCCGACGAGAAGAAGGTCTGCCTGCTGCTGAACATCTACCCGCCCGCCCTCGAAGAGGGGCCGCCGGAGAAGATAGCAGAGCTCATAAAGAGGCTTATCCGTGAGGGAGCGGGCCGGGGGCGCTTCGGGCTGCTGGCCAACCTCATACCCATCGGCACTCCGGTGGAGCACGCCCACGCCGTGATCGCCGCCATCAAGCAATTCGGCTCCTATCCGGTGGATCCCGAGAAGTTGGACGGGATGGCCTTCCGCATGCCGGCGGTGGAGCCCTTCGACGACTGGTACCGGCGCGAAGGCCTGCGCATCTAACGCTGATTGCGATCCGGGGCCAGCCGCTCATGCCATCGTAGCGGCACCAGCAGAGGACGAAAATGACGCTATTTCGGAACGGGCCCTGTATTGCAGTTAATGCATAAGGGAAGCGCAACGAATTCAATGAAAGACGATTAGTCCCTTAGCTCCGCGCGGTACAGCATGTTGGGAGCGAACCGGACCCAAACTGAATGAGGATGACGATCATCTGGCTTCTGATTTGCCCTTGGACGGCCGTAGGGGTTCCGGTGGCATACGTTTTGCGAAAGGGAACCTGGATAGCGGGCGCAAGTAGACCTGCCCGCTCCGCCCGAGTGATAGGGCGGGTGCCCGGACAGGTCAAGAGCAGGCGAGGGAAGAGCTCACTCCCATCGAGCCGATTGCCTTGGCAGGCGGCGCGACCAAGGCGCCGCGAGGGTCAGCCTCGGCCGATCCCTTCGGTTAGAATTGAGCGGCAAGCTTCCTATAGATGCCCTTCAAGCCCCCATATCCCAGCCTGAGCAGGGGGGCGAACATCCATGCTATCCGCAATATGTTAAGGATCTGCCTCGGCCTTCCAAACTGCCCCATCATCCTCAGCACGTTGCCCAGGGTTTTGCTCTCGGCCAAAGCGAGGAGACTATCGAGGGGCACATCAATTCCCATTATTCCTTGCTTCTTGACATCGTTCTCACTCATGGTCCCCAAATTCGGTGGCTGGGTGATTTCGATGACTATGGGC
The DNA here is from genome assembly GCA_023252035.1 of Actinomycetes bacterium. GTDB lineage: Bacteria > Actinomycetota > Geothermincolia > Geothermincolales > JAHEXQ01 > JAHEXQ01. The sequence continues at coordinate 201 of JAHEXQ010000007.1, read as the reverse complement.
TTGGTGGGTGTGCCCGCAAGATTGATGTAGAAACGTCTCCCCCCGCGCTTGGGCAGAACCTTATCAATGGTGTGCCTTTCCTTTTCATCCAGACTGGCCAGAAAATCCTGGAAGATGTTTGCGAGATATGGTGCGGTGCCATCGATCATCGTGCTGAGGTCTGCCGTCTTCAGCAACGGGCCGCCCGAACGCAGCATCTCA
>JAHEXQ010000130.1:398-7172 GCA_023252035.1 Actinomycetes bacterium | reverse complement strand
CGGCTTTTCCGCCTTTACGCGCTCGTAGTCCTCCAGTAGTTCGTCCAGGGTCGCGTTGTAGCAGTCGGGGCAGTAATCGGACTGGCCGCTCTTCTCCATCTCGATGGCGCAGAAGGCCCTGTCGCATCGGGCACAGGTGCCCGTGACCTCGTTCTCCCGGTGAAGTTCACACCTCAATTGCTCGTACGCTCCATTCGCATGCATGGTTCCCTTCGAGTATATACACCGCAAAAAAAGTATTCCAACAGAACTTGGTATTGGCAAATCTTTGAAGGCGGCCTCCCTACAAATTTCTGTAGTTTCTCCCTCCAAGCTCAAGCTCGCGTCTCACGGCCCCCGCGCAGCTTCTCGCTGATGCCTTCGCAGAACCGTGGCGCGGACTGCATTCAGCTTCCGGACAGGCTTCACCTCCGCCTATCTCCCTGGGCCTGAAATAAGCCATACCAAACACCCAACCGAGCAATTCTGACGGCTCTCAGAGCCTCTGGCGAGCTCGTCTCGGTTGATTCTGTTGTTTCTGTTGCTTGTGTTGCTTGTGTTGCTTGTGTTGATCTTTTCTGCTTCTGGCCGCTGGAAGCCGCGCCATCGGTCAGCTCCTGCATCACCGCTAATGCTGTTCTGATGCATATTTCAGCAATGCAAGTGAGGAATCTTCCCGTTTTGATATGAGAAATCCGGGCTGTAAGTAGCGGGCTGGCCCCCGCATGCGGCGACGGTCAAGACCGTGAGAATGACCAAGACGCAGGCTTTCGCGCCGGGGCCCCCAGGGATCCGCACAAGGGCGACATGCCTTAGAAATCGTGTCGCGCAACGCCGCTAGGCCTCCCGTTCCGTGCGAGTAGTCGTAAACATACCGGCTAACCGCTGCCCAGCCCGCGAGCTATCGCTTCGGGGATGAACAGGTTGAAGTTGTAGCACACGGCGGCGAAAGCCGCCAGGACCATGACCACCAGGAAAAAGAGGAAGAAGGTCAGCAGCCTGGTTATGGCGCGCGGCGGCGCCAGGAAACCAGCCACGATAAGCAGGACGGCCGCACCCAGCATCAGCCAGACCGGTGGCCCCAGCCCGCCGTAGCCACCGCCCGAAATCCCGAAGAAAAGCGACTTGAACCCGATGCTCCCGGTGAATTCCACACCATGCGCCCTAAGGGGAACTAGGCTCTGGGCCAGGTGATACGCGAAGGGGAACAGGCACAGGCATCCCGCCAGACTGAACATGGGCCCCCGACCAACCCGCGCCGTTAGGAAGAAGAGCGCCAGCGCGCCCGCAACGGTACCGATCAAACCCATGGTGAGCCATTCCCACCCCGCATAGGGAAGCACTCCCGGCCCTCCCGGGAATCCCGGCCCCGCCGCACCGCTGGTCGGCCCCTGGTAGGTGAACGCCCAGATGTTGCGCCCCGATAGCCTCGTCCATTTAAGGAGCGGCACCAGCGCCACGACGATGGCGATGAGCGCCAGGACGGCCAGGGCGTCGGATGGCCCGATCCGGCGTTGCGCGCGTGCAGATTCCGTCACGGGGCCGAGCAGGGGCTCCATCCCGGGAGCCGCGCCGGGTGCAGCCCGAGGGACCGGGCCCTTTCCCTCTTCCACGGGCGGCATGGACGCCGTCGTCTGCGGGGCGCCGGGAGATACCGGCAGGACCGCGGAGGGCGGCATGGGCTTCGTGGCGGGCGGCGTTGTCGGCTTGGGGAGCGGGTTTCCGCATTCACGGCAGAAATTGTTTCCGGGAGCGTTCACGGCATAACAGTTCGGGCAGACTATCTTATCCGCCGGTCTGGCCGGCGGCGGTGAAAACAGGCTCTCGGACGCGACAACACCCAATGGCACCGTGAGTTGGGCCGAGTCATCGGGAGCGGGCGGCGGCGGTGCCGGTTGCTGCGGCTTGGGGATGGGCGCCGCAGCGGGGAACTCGGGAATCGGCTCTCTCATCTTGGCCCAGGCGGCGCGCTCCTGCTCCTCGTCCGTAGCCGGCCCCGGCGGCTGAGCGGATGGCGTTCGCCATGGAGCCGGCGGTTGCTGGGCTCCCGGCATTGGCTTCAGTGGTTGCGACTGCTGCTGCCCCGGCTGTTGCGGCGCCGGTTGAGCCCGAGGCGTCTGCGGTGTCTGCGGCGTGGATGGTTTCTGCGGCCCCTGGGAGCTCGCCTGGGGTGCCGTAGGAGTAACACGCGGTTGCGGAGTAGCGGTCGGGGACTTACCCGGAACCGGAGTTCTCTCCGATTCCACCCGGAGCTGCTGTCCGCACCGCATGCAGAAAGCAGCCACCGGCGTATTTTCCATCCCGCAACGAGTGCATCTCACCTATATAACCTCCTCCTGGAGAGTCGATCGTCATGCGCTTTTGTTTCGCTGGCATACCCCGCCGGCGTAGGACAATCCTACTCAAATAACTTCACCGCTCCCCGGCTTTTCCCTGCTAACGGGCAGCAGCAAGCCCGCGAGCAGCGGAAAGAGAGAAAAGTACCCCGGTTCATTTCCACAGGAGCAGGGTTATTATTACGATGATGCCGTTGTTCATGGCATGGGCTACGATAGGAGTTGCCAGCGAACCTTGGCCTTCGTAGAGAAGAGCCAGAATGGCGCCAATAGCTGTGAGCGGCACAAAGCCCAACAACTGGAAGTGCAGGAGCCCGAAGAAGACAGCGCTGACAACCACTGCGCCGCCGACTCCCAGACGCCTGCGTAATCCCGTATAGAAGATACCGCGAAACAGGATCTCCTCAACCACCGGCGCTACCACGACCACCGCCAGCACTATCAGCACAACCTGCCAGCCGGGAGCCTCTCCGAGACCCGAGACCCGGGATACCTGGTCCACATTATAGCCAAGGGTTCTAGCGATCTGTGTGACCACAGCCGATAGGGCTACGTTGATTACGAAAGTCCCCAAGCCCGCCGCTAAGCCGATCCCCAGGCATAGCGCCAGGCGGTCCTCGGTGAATCCAAGGCTCTTCCAGTTGGAATGGTGCCTGCCCGTGATCCAGGCCGCCACTCCCAGGATGGACGGGGCGAAAACCCCCAGATAAACAAGGTAGGGTAGCGCCGGGAAATTGTTGACCAGGGATGCGGGCACCGACACCAGGAAGTAAATGCCGAATGCGATAGCCAGTGCCGCAAAGGCCTCCCCCCGGCTCCACGGTACGCTAAGCCGGGTGCGCACCCGTTGGGACATCGGTCTGTGCGGTTCATGCGACGGCGTCCAGTAGGGCTGATAGGGCGGCCACTCGCCCGGCGCGTGCGGCGGAGGCGGAGAAGGCCGTGTATCATCCTGGCGCCCGGGAAACAAGCGTTCCGCATCTTCACTGCAGTAAAAGCTCCCGTCTATACGGCGGGCCTCATCGGGGCACAGCGTTTTTCCGCACTCGACGCAGCGGGCTATGATCTCCTTGCCATGCTGCTCGCAGAATTGGGGATACGGGGATCCCAGCGGTTCTTGTGTGGAAATATCCCCAACCTCCTTCTGCTAGCTCGTCAGAGACGGTTAAGTGCCTCGCATATCTGCACGGCGTTTAGCGCGGCGCCCTTGCGCAGGTTATCACTGACTATCCATAAGTTCAGCGCCATTTCGCAGGAGATATCCCCGCGAATCCTCCCCACGAAGGTGGCGTCCTTCCCCTCGGCATCCACGGCCATGGGATAGACGGAGCGCTCGGGATCGTCCAGGACCTCTACACCCGGCGCGGTAGCCAGGATCTCGCGCGCTTCCGCAGCGCTCACCTTGCGCTCGAACTCCGCGTTGACCGAGGCGGAGTGTCCTACGATCACGGGCACACGCACGCAGGTCGGGCTGACCCGTATCTCATCGTCCTCGATTATCTTGCGCGTCTCGTTCTGAAGCTTCATCTCTTCAGTGGTGTAACCGTCGGGGTTGAAACTCTCGATATGCGGCAGGCAGTTGAAAGCTATCTGGTGCGGGTAAATCTCGCACACCGGCCGCTTGCCTTCCAGCACAGCCCAGCTCTGGTCCCGCAGCTCTTGTATCGCTTTGGTCCCTGTGCCGGAGACCGACTGGTAGGTGGAGACGACCACGCGCCGTATGCGAAAGCGGTCGTGTAACGGCTTTAGCACGACCACGACGGGGATGGTGCTGCAGTTGGGGTTGGCAATGAGCCCGCGGTGGTTGCGCAGGGCATGGGCGTTCACCTCGGGTACCACGAGGGGTACATCGGGGTCCATGCGAAAAGCACTGCTGTTATCGACCACGATAGCTCCGGAAGCGACCGCCGCCGGCGCGAACTCGCGCGAACGGGCTGAGCCGGCGCTAAAGAGAGCGAAGTCTATTCCCGCGAAGGAATCCTCCGAGAGTACCTCCACCTCGAACTCCTCGCCGCGAAACCGCAGGCGCTTGCCGCGGGAGCGTTCCGAGGCCAGCAGCCGCAGATGGTCGATGGGGAAGTCTCGCTCCGCCAGAATCTCCAGCATGGTTCCGCCGACGGCTCCGGTGGCGCCGGCGACGGCTACACGATATTCCTTACTCATGCATAACGACCCCCTTCTCGAGGCCGAATTTCTTGTGTATGGCGTTGACCGCTTTCTTCAAGTCCGCCGCGCGGATGACGCAACTTATCTTTATCGACGAGGTGCTTATCATCTCTATGTTGACATCCTCCTCCGCCAGGGCCGAGAACATATCCGCCGCCACGCCCGGGTGAGTGCGCATGCCCGCCCCGATCAAGGATATCTTGGCTATCCCCTCATCGGTGTGCAGCCCCTTTGCTCCGAGTTCATCGACGATACCCTTCATTATGCGGTTGGAGCTCTCCAGGTCCTCCTTCATGACGGTGAATGAGATGTCCGTGACGTTGTTCTCGCTCACGTTCTGGATGATCATATCGACGTTGATGTTGCCCTCCGCCAGCCGGCGGAAGACCCGCGCGGCTATGCCCGGCTGGTCGGGAACACCGATAAGGGTCACCTTGGCTTCTCCCGTATCATGGGTAACGCCGCTGACGATCGCTTTCTCCATGCGGCTGTCATCCTTGTTTATCCAGGTCCCTTCGCTAGCGGAAAAGCTTGAACGCACATGAATCACCACCCCGTAGTTCCTTCCGAACTCAACGCTTCTGACTTGCAGGACCTTGGCCCCCGTGGCCGCCATCTCCAGCATCTCCTCGGAGGAGATACGGTCCAGCTTTCGCGCCTCCGGCACTATGCGCGGATCCGCCGTATATACACCGTCAACATCTGTGTAAATCTCGCAGAGATCCGCTTTAAGGGCGGCCGCCAGCGCCACCGCCGTCGTATCCGAGCCGCCCCGCCCCAGGGTCGTTATATGGTCGTCCAGGGTCACGCCCTGGAAGCCGGCCACGATAACCACGCGGTTCTTCTCAAGCTCATCCAGTATCCTGCCGGCCTTGACATCCACTATCCTGGCCTTGGTGTGGGCGCTGTCCGTCACGATGCCCACCTGGGAACCGGTGAAGGATATGGCTTCCAGGCCCTGGGCATGGACGGCCATGGACAGGAGAGCTACCGATATCTGTTCTCCCGTAGAGAGGAGCATGTCCATCTCCCGCGCCGGAGGGTGATCCGTTATCTGGTAGGCCAGTTGCACCAACGCGTCCGTGGTATTGCCCAGGGCCGAGATGACCACGACGACGTTGTTCCCGGCCTTCTTCGACTCCACCACCCGGGAAGCTACGTTCATTATCCGCCCGATATCGGCAACGGAAGAGCCGCCGAATTTCATCACCACTAAAGCCATCTCGCGACCACCTTCATTATCCTTTATCATTTCTTTCTACCCGCGAAAGGGAGCGGGTGTCAAGGAAATCGGGGCTTTTTGCAGGAATTATGGTAATCCTGGTGGCCGGCTCACTCGATTCTGGGGTGTGACCCAAGAGTCTAGTAACTACAATCCGGGGCCTGCTCCGAAAGAGACGGCTGCCTAACCTGACGCTATTATCGGAACAGTCGCCCATGCCACCGTAGTGGCACCAGCAGAGGACGAAAATGACGCTATTATCGGAACAGGTACCTTTCTGTTCGGTTAGAGTTCGCGGCGGCCCTCCAGCGCCCTGCCCAGGGTCACCTCATCCGCGTATTCCAGCTCTCCGCCCACGGGCAATCCGCTGGCGATGCGCGTGGTTCTGACTCCCAGATCTCGTACCATATCAGCGACGAAAAGCGCGGTGGCCTCGCCTTCCGTATTGGGGTTCGTGGCGATGATGAGTTCCTGCACCCGGTCCTTGCGGACGCGCTCCATCAGCTCGTACAGCCGCAGCTCGCCGGGGCCTATCCCGTCCATGGGGGCGATGACACCGCCCAGCACGTGGTAGAGGCCTTTGAACTTGCCGGTGCGCTCCACCGCGATGATGTCCTTGGGTTCTTCGACCACGCAGATGGAGGAGCGGTCGCGCCCGGGTTCGGAGCAGAACTCGCAGAGCTCGCCCTCGCTAAGATTGTAGCAGTTCATGCAGAAGCGGATGTTCCGTTTGGCCTCGAGTATTGCCTGCGCAAGGCTCTCCGCTTCCTCGCGGGTAACCTTAATGATATGGAAAGCCAGCCGCTGAGCGGATTTCGGACCGATGCCGGGCAGCTTTCCCAGTTCATCAATGAGTCTTCCGGTGAGACGGTTATAGAGCAATTCCCGCAGCCTCCTGGTGAATAATTACAGTCATCACAGCCCGGGTAAACCCATCCCCTTGGCGAGAGCCCCCATCTTCTCCTCCGCCAGGTCCCTGGACTTCTTCAGCGCTTCCGTCACGGCGGCGAGCACCAGGTCCTGCAGCATCTCCACGTCTTCGGGGTCAACCACCTGTGGGTCTATAGAGAC